>CALGJU010000136.1 GCA_937928685.1 uncultured Granulosicoccaceae bacterium | reverse complement strand
GCCCCTGCGGGAGCTCGGCATTTGGCTTGCCACTGCGTTGAAGCTCTTGAAAAGAGAATAACTATTGCCTGCAAGCTTCGCCTTGTTGCAAACCAAATGACAAACTCTCAAATGCACACTCTATTTGTTCCAGTACACTAGGTTGTCTTTTTAAAGGGTGATGTCTTTTTGCTGAAGGGCTGTTTGTTTGAGCTTGACGCGTGGGACTTGGTCCACTCGCTGACGCGTCGGGTTTCCATGAGATTGCGGTTGAGGTTGTTCAATGCCCTTGGGAAACCTGAGGCGTGAGGGAGGGATCATGTTGCTCAGTTGTGTTGTTAGTTTGAGCGCGACGTGTGGGGCTTGATTCACTCGCTGACGCGTCGGGCTTCCGTGGGGCTTGCGGTTGAGGTCGTTCAAGATCCTTGGAAATCTGAGGCGTGAGTGAGGGATCATGTCACTCACTTGCGTTACTTGGTTTGAGCGTGACGTGTGGGTTTGAACCACTTGCTTACGCGGCGGGTTTTCTTGTGGTTTTAATTAGTTGGTCGATTTCGGTGGTTATTGTGTCTTTGTGCAGCAATTGATCATACAGATCTGTGGCGGTGGTGCCGTTTATTAATCCGACAATGCTGCCGAGTACTGCGCCGCGGTGCGCGTTCTCTCCACCGACATTGGTGTTTGCTATTAGTGCGGATTCAACACTTGTTTGATACTTCGTTGCGAGGTACAGCATTGAAGGCCATGAGTCGGTGATGTAACAAGCGCTTGAATAGTGTCTGCCAATGACATGTAAATCACCCGGTGCTCGCTTTAGCAGGGCTTCCAGTTTTGTTTTGGGAATGCACTTGCTTGCCTGCAGCAGCAGCGGGGTGGGATCCTGATCTTCTGGTCTGTGTAGCAAGTCGCTTATTAGTTGAACCAGTGCATCGCTGACACGGGCAAGTGATGCATCCGGGTGGGTTAGATAGAGATGGTTTTTGCAAACGCGTTGTACTTCAATTAATGGTTCCCCGTTGAGCAAATAAAATAGTGCCAACGGAACAATGGTTACCAGTCCGCCAATTGACGGGGTGTCATGGGTTACCGCACCGCATTTGTCCAGTGGTTTACCTGCTTCAAGGTTGGCAAAGAACCCGCGATGATATGATTCGGCATAGGTGTCAGGGTGTTGCGGTGGGTCAGCTTTCATGAAATCAATATAGTCCTGCAGGCACTGGTTTGAATCGTATTGGCTTCTATTGCTGATGCCGCGAATCAATAAGCGTGCACACCATGCGTTTAACGTGTTCTCACCTGCGGGTAAGCCTTGGTGGTAGTGTTGATTTGATATTCCCCAATACTGGCGCTTACCTTTTAAGATCACGTCGCCAACAATTTCCCGGGCATCGCTGTTCTGTGTGCCACGGCCACCGGCGCTGGTTGAATGCAGTGACATGATGGAGGACGGGTGAAATGCAGGCGCTGCATGCATTTCTCGCACGCCTCCTGGAAAGGCCCGTTCGATGTCCATCGGGTTGTAATACCAGTGCACGGGCATAGACAGGGCATCACCTACGAAAAATGACTGTAGTGCCGCGCGAGCTCTTTTTTGTTGTACTGGTTCCGACATTTTTCACAAGTCCGATGGTGCGGGTTAGCAATTATTATATAAATGCCACCAGTATGCGGTAAGTGTAGAATCGGTGCAGAGAAGCTCTGGCTTGGCCGTTTTAGCAATTGACTGTGACATTAAAGATGAATCGCGAGATCCCAAAACCTGCCTCTGGAGACTTCCTCGCCATCGTGTGCGTATTGGCAGCGGTCACCATCTGGGGTGGTTGGATGTCTGCTACGCGTATTGCGGCGACGCAAGGTGTGGCTCCCATTGACGTCGCGTTTATGCGCTACGCCGTACCAGCGCTGATGTTGTTGCCAGTGTGGCTGGCGACCCTTCGTAAGTTAGCGCAAGCACCAGTCTGGTCGCTTATAGCTATGTTGGGATGGGGCGCACCGTTTCTGTGGTTGGTGACAGCGTCACTTGAGAAATCAAACGTTATTTATTTGGCGACAATCGTTCCGTGCACAATGCCTCTTTTTGCTGTGTTGGCAGAGAAAATATTGTTCAATGTTGCGTTGGATAGAAAACAATTGATAGGGTTTTCACTAATAGGTACCGCAGCGTTTATCGTTGTGTTAAGTGCGTTACTTGGTTCAACTGGAATTGATTTTTATAGTCTCGTGTTAATGTTGCTGGCTGCGGCAGGATGGGCTTGTTATGTTGTCGCTTTTAAGCATACCGGCCTCACTGCAGCTCAGGGTGCTGCGTGGGTTTGTGTGGCGTCAACAATACTCATTGTGATAATCAAGTTGATTGTCGGCGGCCCCTTTTTGCCTCTTACTACCGATCAGTTAATATTTAATGCTGTCGCCCAAGGATTTCTGTCGGGCTTTGTTGCGGTCATTCTTTATACGATTGCAATCGGTCGACTGGGCTCTGCACGTGCGGCAAGTTTTAGTGTGTTAATGCCTGTGCTTGGGGCATTTTTTGCGTGGTTGTGGCTTGCGGAATCCCCCTTGTGGACTGACTTGGTGGCGCTTGGTTTCGGGACTGTTGGCGTGGCTGTTATTAATGGGATTATCAAGCTTCCGGGGCGCTAAGAAATCGCATCCTTGCCATAGATGTTATAGCCATGGTCTGGTTTGCTGGTGCATGCAACTATGATTCTGGCTTAATCAGTTACCTGCTACTGTCACCGCCAGCATCTGCCTGGCGCTTGATGGCGACCTTGGGTGGGCCGGGTTATTCCAGAGCGTTATGATGCATGATCATAGGTGAGTGCAGTCAATCGGAATATGTGATTTGTGGTGGCAATCATCGTGTTGCGTATAAATGGCTTGAGTGGGATTTTTGGTTTCAATGTTAAATATTGTTAGTTTTATAGTGACTAGCAGATGTAGATTCGTGCTTCACTTAACAGCTTTTGGCCCTAATAAGTGGTGCCTTCCAAAACGGTTAAACCATAATACTTCTTTACTGCTACGGGCATGGTGCGTGCTCCGCTGTGCATACAAGGTATAAATACGTAGTCGGAGTGCACCAGGATCTTTCGATCGTATAACAGCGCTCTGGTTACACGCCAAAATAATGTTATAACCCGGAATCATGCATCATGAGAACACTATTGGTCAGTACAGCGGTGGCATTTGCTTTGGGCGGGGCGGGTAATGCACAGGCCACTGAAGCGATGAATACTATCTTTCCCAATGCAAAGCCTGGTGAGTGCTATGCACGGTTGGTTATACCGGCAGAGTTTCGTACAGAAACATCAACGGTGATAGTTAAGGAGGCGACGGAGAGAGTAAATATCATACCGGCACAGTATCAGTGGGGGCAGGAAAAAGTCACTATAAGTGAAGCGACAACCGACTTAAAGGTTGTGCCTGCGACTTACGGGACTGAGACCGACACGGTTGAGATCTCTGCTGCGCGATCTCTTTGGGTATCGGGTTCTCAATACAGTACCGCTGAAGCTAACCCCGGGTTACTGGCACTTGCAGCAGCCGGTGGCGCTGATCTAGAGAACGCTACTCACGGTCAATGCTTTCAAGAGTTTTATGAGGCGCCAGTGTATAAGGAA
Organism: uncultured Granulosicoccaceae bacterium; assembly: GCA_937928685.1. Taxonomy (GTDB): domain Bacteria; phylum Pseudomonadota; class Gammaproteobacteria; order Granulosicoccales; family Granulosicoccaceae. The sequence continues at coordinate 32,590 of CALGJU010000136.1, read as the reverse complement.
GTGACAGAGAAAGTGTTGATCTCTGAAGCTTCTTTTTCAGTCAAGGTGATTCCGGCAGAATACGAGTGGGTAGAGCAGAAAGAAATCATCGCTGCTGCAACCCGTAAAATGGTAGAAGTGCCGGCGGTATACGATACAGTAGAAGAGAGAATAAAAGTAACGGATGCGAAAGTTGTCTGGAAGCAAGGTCGTGGTGGCATAGAGAGATTGGATCACACCACAGGAGACATCATGTGTCTGGTGGAGGTGCCAGCGGTGTATAAAACGATTAAAAAAACGGTTGTGAAAACACCAGCCGCCACTCGCATGATTGAAGAACCAGTGAAATATGGTTCGGTTCGGGTGCGCAAGCTTGTAGCACCGGCACGTGAAGTGAAAACTGATATTCCTGCTCGCTATCGGGAGATTACCAAGCGTGTGAAAACATCGGAGGGACGGCATATTTGGCGAAATTCAACCGACACTACCGTACCTGAGTCGGCACGAAAAACTCGTAGTATGGTTTGCAAGAAAGAAATCCCCGCTAAGACAGCTACAATAAGCCGTACCGTGGTGGTAACGCCTGCGACAGTAATGCAGATAGAAGTGCCAGCGCGATTTAAAAACAAGCGTGTTCGTCGCCTTGTCAGTGATGCGGTTCAAAGTCGAGTTGCGATACCAGCAGTGACCAGGGAAGTCAGTAAACAAGTCAAGGTCTCTGACTCAAGGCTTGACTGGATGCCAGTGCTGTGCGAGACCAACACTACCAGTAAAACCATCAGGGGTATTCAAAGTGCTTTGGCAGGTGCTGGGTACTCAGTGGGTCCAATAAACGGTGAACTTACCAATACAACACTAAGCGCTATTGATCAGTATCAACGTGCTAATGGCTTTGCGACCGGTGGTCTTACATTGGAGTTGCTTAATAAACTGGGTGTCGATCCTGGTTAGCCAGCTATCAGGCATTCCAGCTTTAACGATCGGAAATTCAAGAGAAGTCGCTATTAGCGGCTTTTTTTGTGGGTAGTTACATTAAGTATGCCCTTGGGGATTGATTTTGAGGGATTTGGCGCTGGATGGAATATGACGCCGTGAAAATGTTAATTTCTGTGACAATAAAAGCTAAATATCGAAAATAGCAAATTACTTTATGCTGAGACTGGCGACATTTTTTATTGCACCTACACTTTCCCATTAGTGCTGTGAAATACATATTTTCCATAACGATTGGGCGTCAAATGATTCGAAACCACACTGGCATTAAGACAAAGCACAAGAAAGACATTAACTTGCGAATGGTATCTTTCGGGTTAATTGGCAGTGTAATTCTGTTCAGAGCGATTTTGACCTCTGATGTTGATGCAGCCTCGAGCACTGCAGTCGTGATACCGGGAGCAGAGCCGACGGTCATCGCGCAAGCCGTCAACAGTGGACTAGTTGGTAGCGGTGACTCTACAGGATGGAATTCGACCAGTCTGGACCGGTTGCAGTTGGCTGATGCAGATTCACAGCAGGTGAGCACCGGTGGTGAAAGCTCGCTGTTGTTGTCGCGCACCCGTGAGCTGATGGAGTTGGACTATCGTGACGTCGATTCTGTTGCCTTCCGCCTTAAGGAAATCATTAAAGGTAGATATGAGGCGGATCATTTATATATTAGAACGCTGGCAGAGGCAGATGAGCTTCGTAAACAATTGCTTGAGTTTGAAGCTCTTTTACAGAACGCCAATGCCCAGCAGGAGCAGCTCGGTGCAGAAAAACTGCACCTGCAAAACGAAATTGATCGAATTTTATCAGAGCGCGATAGTGCTCAGAGCCAAATCAATGCACTTGCTAGTGAGATTCAGTCTGAGAAGCATGCAGCGGTTGGTGAGTTGTCAGAGCAACTGGCGCAACTGAAAGCAGAGAGGGAAGACGCGCAAAACCGTGCTGACTCTGTTGCAAATCTACTTGCTGATAGCGAGCAGCAGCTAGCGGCAGTTCAGGAGCGCTTGGCCCATGTGATTGTCGAGCGTGACGATGCCGCGGGTGGTACCGCAGCGGCCGAAGCGTTACTCGTTGAGAAAGACAACTTGTTATCTGATTTACAAGTTCAGTTTGACAATTTGCTTGCCGGTAACGATAAAGCCAGAAAAGAAGCGCAAGACATTACCACTGCTTTGACAGATAAGGAAAAATCTCTCAATGAAGTTCGTGCGCAACTAGATGTCCTTTCGACTGAAAGAGACCGTGCGCTTCAAGAAGTCGCTAATCTGTCGGGAATGGTGAGCGATAAGGAAGGCGCGTTGGAAGCGCTTCGGTCAGAAGTTAACAGTGCGGTAGACGAACGCAATACTGCAAAGATGGAAATTGCAGCGATAAGTGATCTTTTAAATGAGAAAACAGATTTAATCGATGAGCTTACGTTTAGACTTGAAAGTGTCGGGGCTGAAAAGGAAGAGGCCAGGGAGCAGCTGGCGGCCTACCGTGGCAAATTCGAAGAGGCCGATACGCTTGCTAACAACATTTTGCAGGAGAGAGATAGTCTTGCTGGCACGTTGAGTTTATTTGAGAACAAGGCGTCCGATTATAATAGTGCGCTGGTGATCGAGCAGCAGAAGCATGGTGAAACGTTGGCGGCTGCCGTTGCTCTGGAAGCGGATGTCAGTCGCTTGCAGGAACAGCTTGGTGTAGTCACTGATGAACGGGATGCGTTGATAGAAGACAAGCGGCACCTTGAATCTGCGTCAGCCGATCTTGATAGCCGGCTTATCTCGTCGCAGGAAGAGCTAGACAGGTGGCAGCATGAGTTGCGAGTCTCGCAAAGTTCTATTGAAGATTTAAACAGTCACATAGATGCATTGCAGGGTGAGCGTGATGCGGGACAGGAGACCATTCGGGCACTGCAAGAGGAGCTTGATGCACGACAGAATGAGCTGCAGGTGTCACAGGGTTCTATTGAAGATCTCACTGGTCAGATCGGTGTGCTTCAGAGTGAGAGAAACGAAGGCAGTGCCGCTATGCAGACTTTGCAGGGTAACCTGGCCAGCCTGCGCAATGAATTAGCATTGGCTCAAGAGCATGCTGAAGATCAATTAGCATCCGCCAACAGTGATTTTGAAGCACAGCGTTTGCGCTTCGGATCTGAGATTGATGCTAAAGACCAGAATGTACAAGCGTTGGACAGTCAGCTCGCAGAGTTAACAGCTGAGATGGAGAAGCGCCAGCTGGAATGGCAATCTCAGGTGTCAGAGCAGGACAACAATATTGTGGAATTGCAGTCGACCATAGCGAGGCTTGAGGCAGGTAGTGAGCAGCTGAATAGCCTTAAATCTCAAGGCGATCTGAAGTTCGGTGAATTGCAGAAGCAGCTTAGCGGATTGACAGCGCGCCACGATGAATCTATCGGGCAACTTGATGAGCTCAAAGTATTGAATGGGAAGCTCAACCGGCAGCTTGAACAGAAAAGTGCAAAACTTAAAAAAGTAACCGCAGATGGTGCAATGCGACTGGCTGCGTTGAAGCGGGAAATTATGCAGTTGGGGACTAGTGTTGCTACCGCAGAGGAGCAGATTAAAAAGCTCAGTGGCTTAAACGGTGGGCTGGAAGATCAGCTTGAATCATTACGTGGGCAATTGGCTAGCGTAACCCAGGACAGCAAACAGCAGATAAAACAGTTGCAAGCGCAGATCGAGAAATTGACAGCTCAGAATTCGAGTTACGCCGCCAGACAAGCAACGGTAACTGACAAGCTGGCCAAATCACTAAGCGCCAATGAAGATCTATTGCAGAAGGTGAGCTCCTCTGATGCTAAGAACAAAGCCAGTGCGGCCGAGCTTGAAAAGCTACGACGTAGCCTGATGAGCTATGAAGTGGAGTTAACCAGTGCCAATGAAAAATTGGCTGATATGGAATCTGCCCATCAGTTAGCAGAGCAACTTCAAGAAGCGGAAATGACACAGGCTGAGTCGTTGCGTCAGTCTTTGGAGAATGAGCTTGCCAGCGCCAGCCTGGCGAACGTTACTGTGCAAACGGCGCGTGCAGATAACGCTATTCCGATAAGGCTCGGCAATGCTGATTTCTTTGCTCAAGGTAGTGCGAAGCTGACGAAAAAGGGTGCAGAAAAATTGACTCGTCTGGCCAAAATTATCGAGGCCTATGACAACCGGAGGATTGTAGTGGAGGGCCACACAGATAGCGTGCCCATTAGTGCGAGACTAAAGAGCCGCTTCGAGAGCAATTGGGAGTTATCTGTTGCCAGAGCCGCTACAGCAGTGAGGCATATGCAATTTAAATCAAACATTGATCCGCAAAATCTCTCTGCCGCAGGTTTTGGTCAATACCAGCCAGTGTCGTCAAATGATACCGTGGCTGGCCGGCAGCAAAACCGGCGCGTTGAAGTGCTGCTGTATCCAGTTCACGAAGAGTTTACGAGCATTTCTGCGATCGAGGAATAACCAGGCCTTAGTAAGTAGCATCTTCGGATCTGCTGTCTGATAAAAGCGACCCGCTCACGGGTCGCTTTTTTTTGTCACGAATTATTGGGCCCATGAGGAAATAATGCGTAAAGAGTACGGATGAATAGTAGGTTGTTGGTGGGGAGTACGGGTCGTCATTCGGAACTGATTTTGTGGCTTTACCGTGGCGTTACTGGTTACAATGTTGACTCCGCACCTACAGGGCGTTAGTCCACAGGTGTTTGTTGGATTGTTTGATCTGGCGGCATATGACAAAGCTTTTGTTACGGTGGAAGCGACCACGGCTTGAGATGGCAACTGTTAAAGCTACTGCAAAACCAAAGGTCAAATTTTAACGATAGGAGTGGCTGGTGAGGGAAAGTCTTTGGTCAGTTATCGGATCTCGTCAACGTTTAGTGACGGGTTTAGTAGCCTTTTTGCTAGCATCAGCTGCCGCGATCGTGCGCGCAGAGGATGCGCCGATCGCGACATTGGCAGCTGATGAAAGCGTGTTTAATGAGAATTACGATAAGGCGGTGAAATCCTCTGGTAGCCCATTGGTAGGATTACGCTTTCGTCTTGCATCACGATCTGCGGACCCAGGTGCGGTTGACCTCGCAGATGTTCGTGTGGCGCTAGCTTCAAACAACGAATCGGGCCACTACTGTGCTGAAATTACCACATTAGATGCACGCTTCTTGGCCGTAAATGATTACGTTGTTGATTCTGGAATAGCACTCGTAGCAAGGTTAAGTCCCGTCACGGTTGAGTATCCGAATATACTGCAGGAGTACCCGCTGGATGACTTTGCGATCAGAGTATTTATACCCAAGGAAAATTGTCAAAAGCCAACGGGTGCATTGCATGTGCCAGAAGTACTTGCGCCGACAAGCAACGTAAGCCGATCTGCCTATATGTTAGAGGCTCGGGTGAACGGTGATTCACGACAGGTACGTGCCTATCTATATGCGAAAGACCCGGCTGCCGATCCAGATGGCACTAAAGCCAAATGGCTGGTGGAAGGTCTGTGCGTACACCTTCGAGAGGAGAGTGGTCTGGCTTACAATCATGTTTGTCGATTGCCTGCTTCGGGTGACAACATTCCTGTTAATTCTGAATTGTGGCTGCAGCTTGAGCTCAATGATGGGCGGCGTGATGAAATTGCGGGTTACCGTGTTTTTATTCCTGAGTCATCGTAGTTATCAGATCGCTAGAATTCTGCAGCTTTAATAAAAATACTGGAGCAGAACTTTGAGTAAAAAACTTAGTTCTTTGCCTGATGTTGTCGATGGCAAAGCTCAGGGTGCAAGCAAAACTATCGTGGCGTTGCGTGCTTGTAAAAGTGTTTTTCTTCTGTTTGTACTTTGTGTATTGGCCCCACTGGTATTTATCTTTTGGCTACCTTTTAAGTATTTGCAAAATCCACCCTACGTGCATGTTGTGGCGGAGTCAGAGTATGTGGCATTTCATGTTGCCAATGCTGGCCTTTCGAGAATTGCAGTCAGGTACGGAAAATGGACAGAGGCAGTTGACTGCGAGGGGTTGTCGAATGCTGAACAAGATATTTTTGGTCTGCTTGAACCGGCGGTTGGAACGACAGTGGTATACAGGTGGTTTCCGGACCTAATAAGCATCACCGTGGTTGCCCCGCAGTTGGCTGTTGATACTAGCGGTGATTATTTACTCCAACCCAATAAAATGGGAGGTGGCAAAGCAAGAACAGTAGCCACTTTAACGACAGACGAAAACCTTGAATGCCAGTTGGATCATGAGGTGCGTCTAGTGATTCCGACAAAGGTAAATCAGTTGTCACCATTGCCGATTAATGGACCTATGCAAATTGGGGTTCCAATGGGTTGGCCGGCCATGCCTCGCCGAAGTGGTTATGTGCCGGCGGGAATTATGTATGGGGCTACGATGCAGGTGTTTGGTCGTTCTATCACTAATAATGAATTGTATCTAACGCACGATGAACCAGTGAGGGTAGCTGGTGGCGGCAGCTTAATGTCCGGAACTTTCGATATGTATTCAGAAAATATGCAAAGGGAGGAGGATACTTCTTCGCGATGGTATGGCATGGCAACGCTGGGAAAGCGGGGGTTTGATGTTTCAGTCACGGTTGATACCAATGATCTAGTGATAAATCGGGCGGGTGGTACGGCGCAGCAAAAAGAGCGGTTTGGTGTTAGCTACCTTGCTGAGGCTTTACGGGATCCGGGATTGGCACGTTGGTTACTATTGTTTATAGCTATCCCGATTGTTTTGCAGATGCTAGTGGATATTCTCTCGCTGATAGATACGATACGTCGCAGGTCAGAGGTGGCTGTAACTGACAGCAAGGTCGCTGAGGATAAAGATGCCAATGTGCAGGTAGTGGTAGTGAGCTCGCAGATGAAGAGGCAAATGAAGAAGCAGTTAAAAAAACAATTAAAAAAGCAGCAGCGAAGCGATAGTGGTGGCGATTAAAAGTCACCATATGATTGAATCGGTGATGTTGAGTCTTGTGAGGGTAGCTAATTTCGAATGATCACTTTACATTGTCAGTGTAAGTTGTTGAGAGCAGTGGCGTTACTGGCTGCACTGTTACTGCACTCTGCGTCTGTATTCGCTGAGCGTGTGAGTATCAATTCGGCGCATGGTCAAAAAGGTCAAGGGTGGCTTTTTGGAGCACGCGGTCCTGAAGGTGTCACAGATTGCTGGGTGCTACTACCCAGTCACGTGGCTCAGCCAAAAGGCTCTGGTAAGGCTGCTGCGTTTCAGTTTACGGATTCAGCGGGAGTCACGGGCCATACCTCTGTGCCTATTGTGATCGCTGACATTCCTGGTGCGATTGATCTTACCGATGGAGAGGACGATCTGGCGTTTGCAAAGGTTGAGGTAGGTCGAGCACCCGGGCGCTGTTTGTCTAGATTGGGGCTGCCCGCTTATTCATACGATGTCGTTCTGAGATCGTTGCCTGAACTGAATTTTCAAAAATTTCAGGGTGCCAGTTTTGATCTTTTTAGCATGACTGTTAATCGTGTTTGGATAGATGATCGGGGAGGGAGCGTCATGAGCCTCAAGGCTTCTGATCCAGAATCTATTGGCAGTCAGCTAATGCAGGGAATTAGTGGTGCGATTGGAGAAGTAATTTACCGCGGGCAGTGGTACCCGTTTGCTATGGTGACACAACTGGCCGAACCTGGGGTTGCGAACGCGATCCGATTTGATGCGATCAAAGCAGTGTTTAATATGATAGATATTACTTCGACAGAGACCGATAGGGTGGGTGATACCGGGTATGAATTACTTTCGTACCGAATTAGGCCTCAAAGTAATGCAGCTGGGCCAGAGTCACTGGCGGATCCTCGGGTATGCTGGTCAGCGTCGGCGGCAGATGGAGATGAGTCCGTTGAGTTGGTGATCCGTGCCAGTGATTTTTTAACTGGTGTGCGGCGTCTAAGTATATTTCATGCCGCTGGCTGTAGCGATGCGCCAGTGCGTTTTAGTGTTGATCAAAGAGTGCCTGGCAGCGCGCAATGGGTTCGTGAGCGAGACTGTGAAACAGTGACCGGAATTAATAGCCCATCACAGTGCTTTATGGATTTGCGTATGCCGCGGGAATTGCGGATTACATTTCCAACTAACAAGGCAATCTCTCTGTCAGGGATCAAGTTGAGGTAGGCGGGCACCAGGTAAGATGTAATAAGTTGTGGTACTTACAGATATTACTGGTAGTTAAAGTAGGGGCGCTTTTATCGGTATTGGCCAGTAGTCATTGCAATGTAAAACACCCTCAAGAGTTGCGCCCTCTTTAATTTTAGCGGTAACTCGGCAGGTAGCTCTTACTCCAAGGCTTGCTCCACCTGTCCAGTTAACTTCATCACCTACAACGGTAGCGACTCCTTTGTAGGAGTCACTGGCTTCCGAAATAGATCCTAGCGGGTACCAAACAGACTGTGCGGTTGTCACAGATCCTTCTTTGATTTCAAATACCAGGTTATTCTGAACTACTCGATAGATTTTAGAGATATAGTAGTTGTCGACCTGCTTTAGATCTTTATCTTTGCCGGCGGCTTTTTTATATGCTGCTTTCAGTGGTTCCGGCATCTCTGTCTTGAAGGCGAGCTGTTGAATGTTAGCGAGGGCAGCTCTTAAACCAAGGTTGCGAATATCGGCATCTGTACTCTCGAGCGCTTTGCGAATACAGATGCGTTTAACAGTGGCTCCTGCGGTTTCAATTGCTTGTTCGATATACGCTGTACGTAGATCAACATCAGGGTCGTTGCATTGCTCACGCCAAAGTTTTATCTCTCCTGCACGATCGGTAACCTGTTGAGCGGCAGCTGGTATCGTTGTAGATGCGCCTGATAGTGCAAGTGTAACCAGCAGAGATGCGGTACGGCTATTCATAGTTTCTTCCCTGATTTAGTATGCATTTCGATATAGGGTTATCGTAGCAAATGCAACTATCAAGTGCTATGCAGCAGGCGCTGTTGCCGAAATTGGTTCTTTATTGGTTTTCGAATGCAATGAACTAATGAACCCGCTTTAGGTCTCAGGCACTTTGATCAGTTAGGCCTGATATCGGTATGGTGCGTAAACAAGAACCTGGCAGGAGTCATAATCTGGATTTCTCGCGTCGACAGCTGGTGGCAGCGATTGCTACGGGTCTGGTCTCGTCAGTGTGCGGCGAGATGCTTTATGCTGCAGGTAAAGCGTCACCTGCTTTTTACCCACTTGCCCGAGAACTTGTCACAGCGCTGCCAGCAGTTGCCGGGGCAAATGCAATAAAAGCGAATAGCCTTCATGACAAGCCGGTGTTGGTGACCTTCTTTGCCAGCTGGTGTCCGCCGTGTTTTGAGGAGTTTAGTCATTTAAACTTGCTGCACAAAAAGTATAGTGAAACTGCACTGCGAATTATCGCCATTAATGTTCATGAACAGTGGGATGAGAATGATGCGGCCCGGATGGAGAAATTCATTTCTGCTACTGCTCCCGCGTTTCCGGTAGTGAAGGGGTCAGAGCAGATTCGCCATCTATTTGGTGGTATAGACCGGATTCCGACGGTGTATGGATTTGATAAGGTGGGGGAATTGCATTATCGCTTTAAGCATCGAAGAGGATCTTCTCTGACCAATGCCAGTATTGATGAGCTTGATGCGGCGGCAAAGTTACTGTTGAATGCAGGCTAAGTTAGACGCTGCAATCCAGCTGGGGGAACTCAGTGGTCAGACTCGTCTTTCAGTGACATACTTCAGCTGACCTCCTGTTAAGACTACGGTGTCTAATGCACTATGACCCTCGAAGCGATGAGCGGCCCCTGCCGTGGGATCCGTTTAAAAGCTGTACGGTACCGAGACCGATTGGCTGGCTCTCAACTATCTCTACGGCGGGTATTGCTAACCTTGCGCCCTATAGTCAGTGGCAAAATCTAACATTTGATCCGCCTCTGGTGATGTTTGCAGCTAATGGCTATGCCGATGGCAGGCGCAAAGATACAGTAGTGAACGCCGAACAGACTGGTTGGTTCGTATGGAACATGGCGACGTGGGATTTACGGCATGCTGTCAATAGCTCTGCACAGGACTTTGCAGAAGAGATTGATGAGTTTGATCACGCTGATGTGACTAAAGCACCGTGTATTGATGCGCCGGGGCCGCGGGTAGCGGAATCACCGTGTCATTTTGAGTGTCGCTATTTATCAACGCAAAGGTTTCCGGGTAAAAGCGAAGTAGGGAATGTGGATGTTGTGTTTGGCGAGGTAGTGCGAATCCATGTTAAGGATGATGTTGTCACCGAAGAAGGCAAGATTGACATCCCGAAAATAAAACCGATCGCTCGCATGGGCTACTACGACTACGCCGTTATTGATAGCGTATTTGAAATGCGAATACCTGGAAGTGAACATGCAGCCGGAGGGCTTGAGGGTAAGCCGAGTCGATCGACTAGGTAAGCCGAGTTGATCGAGTAAAGGGCCATGATTTGCTAAGCGTGTGCGGCACTGGTTGATTGCCGATAACTTGCAGACAGTGTGTTAGTTATCTTTTTCAGATCTGACTGACGATTCGTTAGAAATAAGTTAATACTTTTTAATTATCAATCGGTAAGTTGAGCAGAGTCGGAGGGAGCAGTGATCAACATCTCAAATACCATGCGCTGTCGGGGATGTGTTGATGCAGTGTAAGTTACCTTCTTATGTTAACCAATTTGTACAATTTAACGCGCTTCGCGGCGTCTATAGTGGGTGTGGCATGTTCGTGCAATTACAACGGACTGCTGTCCTCAGTCAACGAACCAGGGTCAATCATATGAAAAGGCATTTTCGATTTACGTCCGCGGCTACTGCCGGGTTACTTGCTACCACTCTCGTTCTGGGTGGGTGTGGATCTGACAGCACGACGCTTGTGGCGGGTCCGTCAGCTGACAATACCGGCACTGATGGGGATATGCAGAGTAGCAACGAGGGCGGGATGGATACGGATAGTACCGGCGACGGTACTGATACAGGAACAGATGCCGGCGGAGATACAGACAATAGCAATCCGGATTCCGCCAGCCAAAACAACGAGTTTGAAGCACGCTACCGGGCAACGTTTAACTCGACATGGAGTGCGGCCACGCATCCTACAAATTTTCCGGACAATCCGCACTTCTCGCCTCTAACAGGTGCGGTTCACAGTGAGCAATCACGGGTGTGGGAGTTGGGTCAGATTGCCAGCGATGGTATTGAAGAGATGGCGGAGTCGGGTGGCACTGGGATATTAAAGACAGAGCTTCAATCGATCATTGATGAGGGCCGTGCGCTGTCGTTGATTGAGGGTGGGGGCATAGCCAACTCACCGGGTAGTGTGAGTGTTGAGTTTACGATTAATCGAGACAACTCTTTAGTCACTCTTGTTTCGATGATGGCGCCAAGCCCGGATTGGTTTATTGGTGTGAATGGATTGCCGTTAATAGATCAGAATGGGGATTTTGTATCTTCGATCACCATTGATGCACGGTTATACGATTCCGGTACTGACAGCGGCACTCGTTATACCTCGGCGGATGAAGATACATCACCACGATCTCCTATATCACTCGTAAGCTCGTTCCCACCGGAATCTGATTTTATGGATGGTGCGCCGTTCGCCGGTCAGTTGGTGGTTGAAAAGATTTAGCAACGCTTATGCGGTGCGGCAGTTGACGGGTACAGCGCAATCGCTGTACCCGTTTTTTTATTTGCAATTTCTTTCACGAAAATTCATCCAGCCAATCGCTGTTGGCCGAATCATAAAACCGCCAGCGTGAGCAAGGGATATCTGCATATCAAGTCGCTCATACCGCTCGCACCGCTCAATATCGACGCGCACTTTAGCGGCCTGTAGGATTTTCAGTGCGGATCATCGGGTTTGCTGCCGCCTATGTGATTGGCGTCTTCAATCTGGCCGACCGGCGTTTTTCGATCATATATAATGGCTGGCGGGCTCTATGGCAGTTACCGTCTGGTGTCAATTGACGCATAATGATACCCACACCGGTGCTTATCGTAGCCGACGACGCAACCCTACCCACCACGATCAATTCGGAAAATACGTCAATAATCACAATGATAACTCTTGGCAAAATGAATCGTCTGCAAATTAGTAGATTTGGCGCCTACGATACCTATCTTGATGGTGGTGATCATGGTGAAGTGTTACTGATCGAGGAGCCGCGTGGTGCAGAGCGTTCGGTGGGTGATGAGCTCAGTGTATTCGTCTATCTGGATATTGATGATACTTTGATGGCGACAACCACAAAGCCACGTGTTCTGGCCGGAGAGTGTGCCAGCTTGCAGGTAGTCAGCCTGACGGACAACGGCGCCTATCTTGATTGGGGGTTAAAGTCAGATCTTTTTGTTCCGCGTTCCGAACAGCTTGGTGACATGGCCATAGGCAGTCGATGTGTGGCCTATGCGATGGTTGACAAAACCAACCAACGAATGATCGCCAGTACACGATTGTATAATCACCTTGAAGATGAAAGTCAGGGCGTCTTTAAGGCGGGTGAGGAAGTGGATCTTTTAGTCAGTCAAAAAACAGATTTGGGCTTTAAGGCGGTGGTCAATGGAACTCATTTGGGTTTGTTGTATAGCAATGAGATTTTTTCAGATCTCAATGTCGGCGATTCCTGCACTGGCTACATCAAAGCACTGCGTGAAGATTTAAAAATAGATCTTATTTTGCAGAAGATCGGCGGTGAAGCTCGAACCGAATTAGAAGCGATAATACTTGAACATTTACAACAAAATAGTGGCGAGTCAACGCTTACAGACAAGAGCCCCCCAGAGGCGATCTATAAAACCTTCGGTGTGAGTAAAAAAGCCTATAAAAATGCAATTGGTGGGCTGTTCCGGAGTCGCCTGATTTTGCTCAGCAAAGAGAAAATCAGCCTTGTCAGGTCTGCAGGTATTGTGAGTGATAAGGCGGTTGTAAAAAAATCCCCCTGGGATAGATAGACAGTAATTATTCAGTAGGAATTGAACTAAATGCCTATTTTTTACGGCTTTCACATAAGGTATGCGAAATGACTCAGCGCCCTCTGGTCACTGTTGATTGGCTTGAAACAAAGCTGGCTGAAGTATCGGTGGTTGACGGTTCATGGCATTTGCCACCCGAGAATCGCGACGCGAATTTGGAATACCTTGAAGGGCATATTCCGGGGACGAAATTTTTTGATATTGATCGCATTAGCGCATCAGGTGATTTGCCGCACATGATGCCATCAGCGAATGACTTTGCTAAATCAATTGCAGTGCTGGGCCTGGACAAAGGCAAAACCGTGATTGTTTACGATACCAAGGGTCTGTTTTCAGCCGCCAGGGTATGGTGGATGTTGCGTGCCTTTGGGTTTACTGATGTAAGAATTCTGGACGGTGGGCTACCTGAATGGTTGAAGGCCGGAATGCCTTTGGAGCAGGGTGACGTATCGGTAGACCGAACCGAATCCGCCTTTGTACTGGATGTTGCAGTGGTGGTTGATTCAGTCCAGGTGCTTGCTGCATCAATTAATGACAGTGCTCACATATTGGATGCAAGATCTCAGGGGCGTTTTGATGGGGTTGATCCCGAACCGCGTGAGGGACTTCGTGGCGGCCATATACCCGGGAGTCTTTGTTTGCCCTATACGATGTTGTTGGATGATGGCAAGCTTAAGTCTAATGATCACTTAAAAGAGATTTTTGCAGCACATGGTGTGGTCGAGGGTAAGCCAGTAATCACGTCCTGTGGTTCAGGGGTGACGGCGGCGGTTCTAACACTCGGATTGCACTGCATCGGTAGAAATGACACGTCGTTGTACGACGGTTCATGGACCGAGTGGGGCGGGCGGCCCGACTTACCGGTAGCCACTTAACCTGATCATCGCTTTCTTATTTCACGGGCTTGTCAGGTGTTGGGTGGAGTTATCGGCTTGAAGAGGTGTTTGCCGAAACAGACAAACACCTCTCTAGCCCGGATTATTCATGATGTGGCGAGCGTATAGCGTAGAAATTTGAGATGCCGTCATCATCATGAATAATCCGGGCTAGGCACTCGATAAAAACTGATCGATGCACTCAGCCCGGTTGCTGTTTGCTACTCTGGCGACATACCTTTCAGATATTTAAACGCTTCACTTTCAGTCGACAACATTAACGTGGTGTTGTTTTTTATGACTGACTTATACATTTCCATGGTTTTCTGGAATTCGTAAAAATCTCTTGAGGTATCACTTGAGTTGTAAGCATTTGCGTAGATCTCTGTCGCTTTGGCATCTGCGGCTCCGCGAATTTCTTCAACCTCTTTGTAGGCTTCAGAGCGCACTTTGTTGAGATCGCGTTCGCGGAGTCCATTTATACGAGCTGCTTCACCGTTGCCTTCTGAACGGAATCTCTCCGCTATCTGGCGTCGTTCACTGATCATTCGATCATAAATTTTGGGGCGTACACTCTCGTTGTAGTTGATCCGCTTGAATCTTATGTCGAGGAGTTCGATGCCGAACACTTGTACCTTGGCGGCGGCGGCGCTGAAAATCTCATTTTCTACTGAGGCTCGACCTTTGCTGATGGGTACAAGCGTGCCGAGCGTGGCGAGGTCAGCTTCGGAAAGAGATGCGTCCAGTAATGGTTTGCGATCTTTCGTTGTTCTGATGATTTCTATCAGCTCGTGTTTGGCGACTGCGTTGCGGGTTTCACTGCCGAGAATATCATCGAGCCTCGATTGTGCACTGCGTTCATCACGCAGGCGTAAGAAGTACTGCAATGGATCAGTGATGCGCCAGCGCGCGAAGAGGTCAACCGCTATGTAGAGTTTGTCTTTTGTCGGCATGTTGCTGGGGCTGCCATCCCATTCAAGTATGCGTTTTTCAATAGGGTTTACCTGTTGCACAAACGGAACTTTCATTTTAAGCCCGGCTTCAGTGATCGGGCTGCCAACCGGCTTGCCAAACTGAGTGATAATAACTTGCTCAGTTTCTTTTACGGTGTAAAAAGCATTGCTGAACAGAAGAAAAACAGCAGCGACAATTATGAGAATAATCGGTTTCATTTGATCAGCTCCTTTTGGTTAGTGAGATTGATCAGCGGCAACACCTGTTGAGATTTTTCATCAACAATGATCTTTGAATCAAGGCCTGGAAGCACTTCCTGCAATGTTTCAATGTAGATTCTGCGTCGCGTGACTTCAGGTGCTTTTTGATACTCTTTAAATACAGCGCTGAATCGTGATGCATCACCTTCCGCCTCATTGATTCGCTTTAAACGGTATCCGTCTGCGGCTCTTATACGTTGATCTTTTTCACCTTCAGCGAGCGGGATAACTTTGTTGTACTCGCGGCGTGCAGCGTTGATTAAACTTTCTTTCTCTTGTTGTGCCTGGTTCACTTCGTTAAAAGATTCCTGCACTGGCTTGGGGGGATTGATGTTTTTTAACTGTACCTGGTCAATGCTGACACCAATGCCGTACTTGGTGGTGAGGTTCTGCATTTTTACCAGCGCTTCATCTTCGATTTCCTGTCGGCCAATCGTAATTACTTCATCTACCGTTCTATCTCCAACGACCTCACGCATCACAGATTCAGACAGATCGCGAAGGGTTTCAGCGGGGTTGCGTACATCGAACAAATACTTTTTAGGATCTGCGATGCGGAATTGAATCACCCATTCAACCAGTGCTGCGTTTAAGTCACCGGTCACCATCTGGCTCTGAACCTGAAAGTTTTGTCGTGACTGGTTAGGGTTGGTAGAGCCCGGTGTGGCAAAGCCGAATTCCTGCTTGAGCTGGCGTTTGACTGGAACAATGGTCACACCATCTACGCCCCATGGGATTTTGAAGTGTAATCCGGAGGGTTCATCTTTTTGATATTGGCCGAATCGAGTGACCACACCGATGGAGTCACTGGGCACGGTGTAGAAGCCGGTATATAAAAGTAAGCCCAGTGCAATCAGGCCGAATAGGCCAATAATGCGGAAAATACCGTTGGGAAGCTGCGGTAAACCCCCGCCGCCCCCAGCTGTGCCTGCTTTTTTGCTCCCACCCCAGGGATTACCGCTATCCGCTGAGTCGCGAATTTTGTCTAGGTCTATGACCGCCATTTTTGTATTTCTTCCGTTTTAGTCTATCTATATATTCTAGACCTCATAAGATTGAGCAGGGCAAATATTTGCCGGCGGTCTCAAAGCATGGGGTGAATTGTCGCCTTTGGTTGACTCAGTTATTGCTGAGAGCTACAATTTCCGGCTTTGCTCGGTTTCCGAGCTTCCAATGTTCATAAGGACTCTCCATGTTCGCGGTAATTAAAACCGGTGGCAAACAATATCGGGTCAGTCAGGGCGACAAGCTTCGCGTTGAAACGATTGATACCGACGAAGGCGAATCAGTTAATCTTGACGATGTGCTGATGATTGGAGAGGGCGACAAGGTGACCATCGGTACCCCGCTTGTCTCTAGCGCTTCTGTTACTGCCAAGGTGCTATCGCACGGGCGTGGCAAAAAAATCGAAATCGTCAAATTCCGTCGCCGTAAGCATTACCGTCGTCAGATGGGCCACAGACAGAATTATACAGAGCTGGAAATCACTGGTATCCAGGCCTAGTTTTCATCTCCTTTTGCTGGTCGGCGTACGAATAAGCCGCCGACCAGTAACGCGTAGACGCAAGCCAGCGCCATCGGCAGTCCATAGACTGGCGATAAAGTCATTGACCATCCCCCGCCGATCGACCCGATCAGCGCACCCAAACCCCACATCGCTCCAAACGCTGCAGTGCCGTTGACTAAATCCTGTCCGCTGAAGCGATCGCCGAGAGATTTCAGCGAGAGGGTGTAGACCCCGTATCCGGCAGCGCCTGCGACTATGAGTACCGGCCACAGTATCCAGCTATTGATGATCCACGGGATAGTCATCGTCAGTATTGCGGTAAGTGCTGCGCAGTAGGTCAGCATGGTTCGGGCATCGTAAATATCTGCCAGCCAGCCAATAGGATATTGCAGGAAGATATTTCCTACGATCAGGGCGGTGAGGGCGAATGCAGCGGTACTTTGACTGAGGCCGTTCTCAACCCCGTAAACCGGGAACAGGGCGATTGTCGCTGCATCAAAGACCGAAAAGCACGCCACGGCTGCGATTAGCATCGGTGCTTGAGGCAGAAAGGCGATCATGCCAGACGCCTGATGCTCTCCGGGTGGTTCTTTGATCTCTTGAATAAGGCAAATCGGGATCACACCGATCGCAATGCTCAACGCGCCAATAAGGTACGGGGTCCAGCCTTCTGTGCCGACAAAACCGATAAGTGCCGGACCCGCGCCGAAGCTTGCCGATAGTACGCTGGCGTAGATTGCGACAATCTTGCCCCGATGTTCCTTGGATGAGGAGCCGACAATCCATGCTTCACTGATGACAAACAGGGTGGCGACAGACATGCCTTGCAGAATACGAATAACAAACCAGGCATTCAGGGAATCGAACAGTTTGTAGCAAAGGATCAGTATACCGGTGGCGATTGCCGCAAGAATGGCGAGTCGTTTAGCACCTAAGCGCTTCGACAGTACCGGAATCAGCGGTGAAAAAATCAGAATCCCGAGAGGCATCATTGCGGTGTTGAGACCGATCACGTCTGCTGTGACCCCGCGTCCCTCGAGAGTCAGAGACAATAACGGGTAGGTCAGGCCGAAAGCGAGACCGAAGACGGTTATTGCGGAACAGGCAGCGACCAGAGTGCGAATGTTGGACGAGCTCAGCGGAATCACCTTTATTGTTGTTTTTAGTTGTGACCTGCCGTCTCTGGCGAATCGGTGGTGACCCGGAACATTTTTAAGCCGCTCAGTCGTCGCGGCTAAGTCTACCTTGCGTGTCGTGTGCTGCAAGTGATTGCGGGTTACCGGAACTAAACAAATAGCGTGCAATTCCTGTCCCGAAAACTCACATGCCATTAGACAGTCGATTGACGATTGGAGTAAAATTAGAGGGATCGCCGCGGTTGATACCAACTGCTGCTCCTCTTCTTCCTGACTATTGAGAATGTACTTTGCGTAGAAACGCACTTCTTGCGCTGGCTGACGGAACTTTGTTTCACGGCAGTGCCATTGGTGCTGAGTGTCTCGGCATTGGAGAGGTTGTCTTCAATACCGCCATGTCGGGGTATCAGGAAATATTGACTGATCCTTCCTACACTCGGCAAATTGTTACACTGACAGCACCACATATCGGCAACACTGGCGTCAACAGCGCTGACTGCGAATCTGATGGCGTGCATGCGGCAGGGTTGGTGATCAGAGATCTGCCTTTGTTGCACAGCAACTTTCGCAGTGAAAGCTCACTCGATGATTACCTGAAGATCAATAACATTGCAGCGATTGCCGATGTAGACACTCGCAGACTCACGCGTTTGTTGCGTGAAAAGGGTGCGCAGTCCGGATGTATTGATGCTTCAGCAAACCCGAATGCCGAACAGGCTATTGCGAAGGCGCGCGAGTTTGGCGGCCTGGTGGGGCTTGATCTGGCGCAGGAGGTCACAGCCGACAAGCTCTATGAATGGACGCAAGGTTCGTGGCAGCTGGGGCAGGACGCAAATCCTGAACTACATTCAACGCCGGCAGCGCCACAGTGGCGCGTTGTAGCGTATGACTTTGGCGTAAAAAGAAATATTCTACGTTTGCTGGTTGATCACGGTTGCTCAGTGACGGTGGTACCGGCGAAAACCCCGGCGGCGGATGTGATGGCCATGCAGCCAGATGGCGTGTTTTTGTCAAATGGGCCCGGTGATCCAGAGCCATGTGATTATGCGATCAAAGCGATAAGTGAACTACTTGAGAATAAAGTACCCTTGTTTGGCATATGCCTTGGTCATCAGTTGCTTGCGTTAGCCAGTGGCGCGAAGACAATAAAGATGAAGTTTGGGCATCATGGTGCGAACCACCCGGTGCAGGATTTAGCCACAAGCAAGGTGATGATCTCCAGTCAGAATCACGGCTTTGCGGTCGATGAGCAAACGTTGCCGGATAACTTAATTGCAACCCATCGATCTCTATTTGACCAAACGCTTCAGGGCGTCAAAAGAACGGATACGCCGGCATTTAGTTTTCAAGGCCACCCGGAGGCCAGTCCCGGGCCGCATGATGTAGGCCATCTATTTTTAGAATTTACCGAACTGATGAAAAACCATGCCGCGTCGCAGTGATATAAAAAGTATTTTAATCATTGGCGCAGGCCCTATTGTCATAGGGCAGGCGTGCGAATTTGATTACTCTGGAGCGCAAGCCTGTAAAGCGTTGCGTGAGGAGGGTTATCGGGTGGTGCTGGTCAATTCGAATCCTGCCACCATAATGACCGACCCCGCCACAGCAGACGCTATTTACATTGAGCCTGTTGACTGGCGTGTGGTTGAAAAAATAATTGCACGTGAAAAGCCGGATGCAATCTTACCCACCATGGGTGGGCAAACCGGTCTGAACTGTGCCCTGGATTTACATCACAACGGAGTGCTTGAAAAGTATGGCGTTGAACTGATCGGCGCGAAGCCGGAAGCGATTGATCTTGCAGAGGATCGCGAAAAATTCCGCCATGCAATGACAGACATTGGACTTGATACACCCAACGCACGGGTAGCTCATACATTGGAAGAGGCCTACGCGGGCCTTGAAGATATTGGCTTCCCGACCATCATCAGACCATCTTTCACCATGGGTGGCAGCGGTGGTGGTATTGCCTATAACCGTGATGAATTTACCGAGATATGTCAGCGCGGTCTTGATCTGTCCCCGACCACTGAAATTTTGCTTGAAGAGTCGGTGCTCGGTTGGAAAGAATATGAAATGGAAGTGGTGCGTGACTCTGCAGACAACTGCATTATTGTCTGTTCAATTGAAAATCTTGATCCAATGGGTGTCCACACCGGGGACTCCATCACTGTAGCACCAGCGCAGACCCTTACAGATAAAGAACTACAAATCATGCGCAACGCATCAATTGATGTACTGCGAAAAATTGGTGTGGATACCGGCGGTTCCAACGTGCAGTTCGCGGTGAATCCTGCCAACGGCCGATTAATTGTTATAGAAATGAACCCGCGGGTGTCGCGATCATCGGCGCTGGCTTCAAAAGCCACCGGATTTCCGATAGCTCGAGTGGCTGCCAAGCTTGCGGTGGGGTACACGCTGGATGAGTTGCGTAACGATATTACCGGTGGTGCGACGCCTGCGTCATTTGAGCCGGCAATTGATTATGTGGTAACCAAAATACCGCGGTTTACTTTCGAGAAGTTTCCAGATGCAGACTCTCGCCTGACCACGCAGATGAAGTCAGTAGGCGAGGTGATGGCAATCGGCCGCAATCAACAGGAATCGTTGCAAAAGGCGTTACGGGGTCTTGAGGTGGGTGTTTGTGGCTTTGATGAAATTCTGCCCGCCGACGCTTCGCCTGAAGATATTGAAGCAGAACTTGATCTGCAGCTAAGCCAGCCGGGTGATAAAAGACTCTGGTATGTGGCAGATGCGTTCAGGCAAGGGTATTCGCTTGAAAAAATTCATCAGATAACACGTATTGATCCGTGGTTTCTTGCACAGATAGAAGATCTGATCGGCAGTGAAAACCAATGGCGAGGGCAGCCACTGGAAAGTCTCGATCCAACCGAGCTGCGAAGGTTGAAGCGCCAGGGGTTTTCAGACAAGCGGTTGGCGATGGTCATGGATACCACTGAGGCCAAAGTGCGTGAATTGCGCCATGGTTATGGGATTCGTCCGGTCTATAAGCGAGTAGATACCTGTGCTGCTGAATTTGAAGCCAACACAGCCTATATGTATTCCACTTACGATGAAGAGTGTGAGGCAGCACCTACCACTAAAGACAAGATCGTCATACTCGGTGGTGGACCGAATCGAATCGGGCAGGGAATAGAATTCGATTATTGTTGTGTGCATGCTGCGCTGTCACTGCGTGAAGCGGGTTATGAAACGATCATGATCAACTGCAACCCGGAAACGGTATCAACAGACTATGATATGTCCGACCGTTTGTACTTTGAACCATTGACGTTTGAAGATGTAACGGAAGTGCTGCATGTGGAAAACCCCAAGGGGGTGATTGTGCAGTATGGTGGTCAAACACCACTTAATCTGGCTAAGGCGCTTAAGCAAGATGGCGCGCCGATTATAGGTACCTCACCAGAAGCCATAGACCTTGCCGAAGATCGTGAAAGCTTTAAACAGCTGGTAGATAAGCTTGGCTTAAAGCAACCGCCGAACAAAACGGCAACCAACCTTGAGCAAGCGCTGGAGGCGGCAGAATCTATTGGATTTCCTTTGGTGGTCAGGCCGTCGTATGTGTTGGGTGGTCGGGCGATGGAAATTGTTTACACCAGCGATGAGTTGCAACGGTATATGGGGCAGAACATACCGGTATCGCTAGATGCGCCGTTATTGCTTGATCGATTTCTGGATGATGCAACCGAAGTTGACGTCGATGCAATCGGCGATGGTACGCAGGTATACATTAGTGGCATCATGGAACACATAGAGCAGGCGGGTGTGCATTCAGGTGATTCCGGTTGTTCGCTGCCACCTTACAGTTTGTCTGCAGAGATTCAGGTGCAGCTGGCAGAGCAAATGACAAGTTTGGTGTTGGCACTTGGTGTGGTTGGTTTGTGCAATGCACAGTTTGCCATTCAAGGTGAAGAAATTTATATCATTGAGGTTAATCCTCGTGCCTCACGTACCGTACCTTTTGTATCAAAGGCAACTGGTGTGCCGTTGGCACGCATCGCGGCGCGATGCATGACCGGCAGTACTCTGGTAGAGCTTGAATGTACTGAAACGGTGCGCCCGAAATATCATGCCGTTAAAGAATCGGTGTTTCCGTTTATGAAGTTCCCGGGTGTTGATCCGCTGCTGGGGCCTGAAATGAAGTCGACCGGTGAAGTGATGGGTAGTGGTCATAATTTTGCAGAAGCTTTTGCAAAGAGTTCGCTTGCAGCAGGTATGCAGCTACCGACCAGTGGCCGTGCTTTTATGAGTGTGCGTGATGCAGATAAATCTCGTGCTGTAGCGCTGGCCAGCTTGATTCACGAGGCGGGATTTCAGTTGGTGGCAACGGCTGGTACACAGCATGCTATAGCGGCGGCAGGCGTTCCGTGTGAAGTGGTAAATAAGGTTAAGCAGGGGCGGCCGCATATCGTTGACATGATCAAAAACGATGAGATATCTTTGATTATTAACACCACTGATGGTCGCCAGGCAATTGCAGACTCGTTTTTGATTCGTCGTGAAGCCTTGAATCGAAAAGTGGCTTACGCTACTACTATGGCTGCAGGCGCTGCGATTGTTGGTGCGGTGAAAGAAGATGCTTTAAAAAATATTTTTAGCTTACAAGAGTTACACGAGGATTTGGCATGAGTATGGTTCCACTAACAGCACAAGGTGCTGAGACTCTGCGGTCGGAACTGCAAGAGCTTAAAACCGTACGTCGGCCCACTGTGATTCAGGCTATTGCTGAAGCCCGCGAGCACGGTGATTTGAAGGAAAACGCTGAATATCACGCGGCCCGTGAGCAGCAGAGTTTTATTGAAGGGCGCATAAAGGAAATTGAGAGTAAGTTGTCGCATGCGCGAATCATCGATATCACGCAGATGAATGATGACGGCAAGGTGATCTTCGGCACCACGGTGGAACTATTGGATATAGAAACCGAAGAGAAGGTAACCTATCGAATTGTTGGAGACGATGAAGCCAGTATCAAGCTGGGACTGATCAGTTACAGTTCGCCGCTTGCACGGGCTATTATTGGCAAGCGCGAAGGCGACGAGGTAGAATTTCAAGCGCCGGGCGGTAAAAAAGAGTTTGAGATTGAGAAAGTCAGCTACATCTAAGGCAAATAGGTAAGTTTGTTATCGCTTTTTAGTGACAGGTCTTTTGCGCTTGGTACTTTTTGCACCTGTTTTTTTAGTGTCAGGTTTTGTATCAGTCAATTTTGAATTGCTGGGTATTTTGGCACCGGCCTTGATCGATGAGGGAAACTCAATCACTGGCTTTTCGTGATTGCGTCTGAACAGTACGGCGACTTGTCCCACTTGTTGGATAACATATGATTCGCTTTTTTCGGCCAGTGCTGCAATGGTAGTGCGGCGCTCATCGCGATCAGCCATGCCGACTTTAATTTTGATCAGTTCGTGGTGAGCGAGGGCTATTTCAAGTTCGCTTTGTACAGATTCAGTCACCCCTTTCTGGCCAATACGTACCACCGGAGAGAGCTGGTGGCAGAGGGTTTTCAGGAAACGAATATGTTTGTTGTTAGGAATCATTGGGGTTGTTCAGGGGTTCGGTGGTTCGCCAGGCGGCAAGACAAGGGTGGTGGGGCGACGACTAATTTGTCGGTCCTATTGCGGGGCAGAGTTTACATGGATCCTTCAAGTGAGTCGCAGTAAAAGCAGCCAGCGGTGGTTAAACGAGCACCACAAAGACGACTTTGTGCGCAAATCGCGCCTAGATTCGTACCGTTCGCGGGCAGTCTACAAATTGGCCGAAATAGATAAGCGTGACAAGCTCATCAGGCCGAATATGTCTATTGTGGAACTTGGTGCCGCTCCTGGCGGGTGGACACAGTACCTGGCTGAGAAGCTGTCGGCAAAAGGCTCGCTCGTGGCAGTCGATATACTAGCAATGGATTACGTGACGGATGCCACGATCATTCAGGGGGATTTCACCGAGCTCGAAACGCTGGAGCAGATTCGCCAGGTGCTAAATGGAAAGCCGGCAGACCTTGTTTTATCAGATATGGCCCCCAATTTTTCAGGACAGCCCGCGGTGGATCAGCCGCGAGCCATGTATCTCGCAGAATTGGCACTGGATATGTGTAATGAGTTGTTGGCACCAGGAGGTTGTATGCTGGTGAAAACATTCCATGGTTCAGGGTTCGAAGAGTTAATGCGCGATGTTCGCGCACTTTTTACCGATGTAAAAACCAGAAAGCCCGAGGCCTCGCGGTCGCGCAGTAGAGAAGTCTACATTTTGGCTAAAAACAGAAAGTAGCTTGTGATGAGTTATACTACTCAATTCGCAAGCTATTAATTACTGCGCACATTGGCGTGTGTAGTGTAAAAACGAGGCGTTTCATTTGAACGATCTTATAAAAAACGTGCTGCTGTGGGTGATAATTGCTGTCATCTTGATGTTTGTTTTCAACAACATCGGAACGCAGGGGCCTACTCCCAATCAGCTCAGTTATTCTGAGTTTATCAGCCAGGTACGCTCTGGCAGCGTCAAGTCCGCAACGATTTCGGGGCGGGAAATTCGCGGTGAGCGATCTGATGGTGCTGTTTTCAGTACCTATAGTCCTGAAACTGATAACCGTGCGCTGATCGGCGATCTGCTTGACTCGAACGTTGAGATCAAGGCTGAGCCTCCGGAAGATACGAATTTTCTGGTGCAGCTGCTGCTGAATACCTTCCCGTTTCTGCTGTTTATTGGCATCTGGATTTATTTCATGCGCCAGATGCAGGGCGGTGGCGGTGGTCGAGGGGCAATGTCCTTCGGTAAAAGCAAAGCGCGCCTCATGGGGGAAGATCAGGTCAAAGTGACATTTGCTGATGTGGCAGGTGTGGAAGAGGCCAAAGAAGAAGTAGAAGAGCTGGTCGAGTTTCTTCGAGATCCGGGTAAATTTCAGAAGCTGGGTGGAAAAATTCCACGTGGTGTTTTGCTGGTCGGCTCTCCTGGTACCGGTAAGACTTTGCTCGCCAAGGCTATTGCCGGTGAAGCGAAAGTGCCGTTTTTCACTATATCCGGTTCTGATTTCGTAGAAATGTTTGTTGGTGTCGGTGCGTCGCGTGTTCGCGATATGTTCGAACAGGCCAAAAAACATGCGCCTTGCATCATCTTCATTGATGAGATTGACGCAGTCGGTCGGCATCGTGGTGCCGGTCTTGGTGGCGGGCACGATGAGCGCGAGCAGACGCTGAATCAATTGCTGGTAGAGATGGACGGTTTTGAAGGCAACGAAGGCGTTATTGTTATTGCTGCAACGAACCGACCTGACGTGCTTGATCCGGCACTATTACGACCGGGTCGTTTCGACCGCCAGGTGGTGGTGCCATTGCCGGATGTTCGTGGTCGTGAGCAAATATTGCGCGTTCACATGAGCAAGGTGCCGCTTGATGATGATGTTCGTCCCGATTTGATTGCCCGTGGCACGCCTGGTTTTTCAGGTGCAGATTTGGCCAACCTGGTGAATGAAGCGGCGTTGTTTGCTGCAAGGCAAGACCAGAAAGTGGTCCAGATGTCCGAATTTGAACGGGCAAAAGACAAGATCCTGATGGGTGCTGAAAGAAAGTCCATGGTCATGAGCGAAGATGAGAAAAAGCTCACGGCGTTCCATGAGGCAGGCCATGCGATTGTCGGTCGCCTGGTTCCAGATCACGATCCCGTGTACAAAGTGACAATTATCCCGCGCGGCCGGGCATTGGGTGTGACGATGTTTCTGCCAACGCAAGACCGTTACAGCAATAGCAAGCTGGGTTTAGAAAGCCAGATTTCATCGCTTTATGGTGGGCGAGTGGCGGAAGAAATTATTTTCGGTGAAGATAAAGTCACAACCGGTGCTTCCAGCGATATTGAGCGTGCCACAGAACTAGCGCGCAACATGGTCACAAAATGGGGTTTGTCAGATAATCTTGGGCCCTTGGCGTACAGCGAAGAAGAGGGTGAAGTGTTTCTTGGTCGCGGCACCACGCAGCCAAAGCAGATTTCAGGCACCACCAGAGAGTCGATAGATTCCGAGGTGCGCATGATCATCGACCGCAACTATCAGCGGGCAGAAGACATTCTGCGTACCAATATGGACAAGCTGCACCTGATGGCAGACGCGTTAATGAAGTATGAAACCATTGATGTATCGC
Source organism: uncultured Granulosicoccaceae bacterium (assembly GCA_937928685.1). Taxonomy (GTDB): domain Bacteria; phylum Pseudomonadota; class Gammaproteobacteria; order Granulosicoccales; family Granulosicoccaceae. Next base: position 6,820 of record CALGJU010000136.1, on the reverse strand, counting down.
AGATTGATTCAATCATGGAGGGTCGAGTTCCCGATCCGCCTTCAGGTTGGACTGATGACAGCAAAGGTGGCGGTGGGCCACAAAGCGGTCCTGCAGTGCCGGTAGAAGAGCCTGATTCCACAATCACAGGTGACAGCACGCCGCCACCGTCTGTTCCAGACCCTGATCCGGCAAGCTGATTGTCGCGCCTTGTTGGTCAGGGCGTAAGTAGGTGAGTTCAAAGGCCGCGAGTATCGCGGCCTTTTTTGTTATGTGATCTATAATTGCGTGCTTGGCGATGGTTGAAATGTCCATCTGGAATATTGATTTAATGGTGTAGTTCACTCTGCACAATTATTGCGGGGTGTTTTGTATCCCCAAAAGAAACAGACAAAACAGGCGTTAATGATGGCGAGAAAGTATTTCGGTACAGATGGTATGCGTGGCCGTGTAGGTGTAGAGCCGATGACAGCCGCCACTGTGATGAAGCTCGGCTGGGCTGCAGGTAAGGTCCTGGCGAAAGAAGGTAATCGCGATGTGCTCATTGGTAAAGATACACGCGTATCCGGCTACCTTTTTGAGTCTGCGCTTGAGGCGGGGCTTTCCTCTGCCGGAATCAATTTGCGGCTCCTTGGGCCCATGCCTACGCCCGCGGTAGCGTACCTGACCCGTACATTTCGCGCTGCCGCTGGCATTGTTATCAGTGCCTCTCACAATCCTTATTACGATAACGGTGTGAAATTCTTTTCAGCCGAAGGTACCAAATTGCCTGATGAGACCGAACAGGCAATTGAAGACATGATGGCTCACGACATGGAAACTGTGGATTCCGCAGATCTTGGGCGGGCACATCGAATTGATGATGCGCCGGGGCGCTACATAGAATTCTGTAAAAGTACTTTTCCCACCGGGCTGCGACTGGACAACATGAAAATTGTTGTTGATTCGGCCAATGGGGCGGCTTACCACATTGCCAAAGGCGTATTTGAAGAGCTGGGTGCAGAGGTGGTTTCTATCGGTGCCGACCCGGACGGTTTAAATATTAATCGTGATTGTGGTGCAACGTCACCTGATTTATTGCGTGCCCATGTATTGATGGAGCGCGCTGACATTGGTGTGGCGCTGGATGGTGATGCGGATCGGCTGATTATGGTTGATCACCGCGGTGAAATTGTTGACGGTGACGAATTGCTATACGTGTTGGTTAAAGCGCGTCTTGATAGCGGTGAAAAAGTGCCCGGTGTGTCTGGCACACTGATGAGTAACCTGGGGCTTGAGCATGGCTTGCGTGAGCTTGGTGTTGAGTTTGTGCGCGCGAAAGTTGGGGATCGCTATGTGCTTGAGCAGCTCCGCGAGCGTGACTGGATGCTGGGTGGTGAGTCTTCAGGGCATATTATTTGTCTTGATCGCACCACCACTGGTGACGGAATTGTAGCTGCGCTGCAAATACTTGCCTACGTGCGTGAATCCGGAGAGCCTCTGGCCAATCTGCGAGCAGGCATGACGCGTTATCCGCAGGTGCTTGTCAATGTACCGTTGAGCCATCGTGAAGCGTTGAATGATAACCCTGAAGTGCAAAAGGCCGTGGCCGATGCTGAGGCAGAACTGGGTGATTCAGGTCGAGTGCTGTTGCGTCCATCCGGAACAGAGCCTGTCGTGCGAGTCATGGTAGAGGGCAGAGTGGCCAACGATGTGGAGAAAATCTGTCATCGTGTGGCTGAGGCGGTTGGCAAGGTGATGGGCTAACGATCAGTGCCGTTTAGCCCGGTTTTTTTGTCCGGGCTGTCGATGCAGTCATCGGTTAACAAAAAGCACGCAATCAGCGTGCGAGCGGCTACAATGTGTTGTAGCGAATTACCGAATTGCTTTTTGACAGATCGCGCGTTACTCTTGCGCGGCTTCGTTGCGTGGTTTTTGCCATCGCACGCTATAATTCCTAATTTCTTGAAGCTTGAGACACTTTGATCATGCGTACCCCAATGGTTGCCGGTAACTGGAAGCTTAATGGCTCCAGAGAGAGTGCCAACTCGTTAGCGCGAGAGGTGGCTGCAACGCCTGTGTCCGGTGTTGACGTGATTGTGTGCCCAGTCAGTCTGCACATTGCTGAAGTGGCCGGAGTGCTCAAGGGCACTGATGTGAAGCTCGGTGCGCAAAACGCCTGTGCTCATGAAGCAGGTGCGTATACCGGTGAAGTGTCGTCCACCATGCTGGCTGAATTCGGATGCGAGTATGTGATTATTGGTCATTCGGAGCGACGCAGTCTTTTCGGTGACGATAACCAATCATGTGCCGCTCGCCATCACGCAGTAAAATCTGCAGGTCTGACATCAATCTTTTGTGTCGGTGAGACACTTGAAGATCGTGAGGCTGGCAATACAATGTCGGTGGTAGATGCTCAGTTACAGGCAGTGTTTGATCTCTGCGGTAAACAGGCTTTTGAAGGTGCGGTTGTGGCTTATGAACCTGTTTGGGCGATCGGTACTGGCGTAACAGCGAGTCCTGAACAAGCGCAGGAAGTTCATGCGCACATTCGCGAGTTTGTGGCAGCGCAAGATCAACAGGTTGCTGCGCAGCTACGAATTTTATATGGCGGCAGTGTCAATGCTGGAAATGCTCAAGAACTGTTTGGCAATCCGGATATTGATGGCGGACTCATCGGCGGCGCCGCATTAAAAAGTGCCGATTTTCTTGCTGTCTGCCAAGCGGCAGTGGCTCAGGCTTAATTCGTTAAGACGGATCAAATTTTCTCATGCTGCAAACAGTTGCTCTAGTCATACATGTTTTTCTGGCCATCGGGGTCATTGGCCTGGTGCTCATTCAGCACGGTAAGGGGGCTGAGGCCGGTGCGGCATTTGGCAGCGGGGCCTCTTCGACAGTGTTCGGGTCCAAAGGGTCCGGTTCCTTCCTGACTCGCATGACGACGCTATTTGCATTGGCTTTTTTCTGTACCAGTATGTTGCTGTTCTTCCTCGCCGCGCAGCGCACCGGGTCTTCCGGTATCGGCAGTGTCATCGATGGCGTAGACGCGCCGGCAATTCAACAGATTGACGTACCCACTACTGAAGAGCCAGCAGTACCCTCCAGCGGTGACCTGGATGTACCGGCAGTACCCAATGCTGACACTTCAACAGATACCGATGTCCCTGCTGCTCCAAAGACCGAATAGGGCCATCTGAAAACAAAAGGTCAAAAAGTTACTCCGCATTGTGCAATGTGGTTTAAAATAAGAAGAGTTTTACTTGCCGACGTGGTGGAATTGGTAGACACGCTATCTTGAGGGGGTAGTGGCGCAAGTCGTCCCGGTTCGAGTCCGGGCGTCGGCACCAATCTCGTATAGAAGAGCGTAGAAATACGCTCTGTTTAATCGCCCTCGGTACAAAGATGCTAGCCAATTATTTCCCAGTTTTATTGTTTATCCTCATCGCTCTCGTTTTCGGGGCAGTGATGCTGTTGGTGGGCACACTGGTCGGTCCGACCGAGCCCAATACCGAAAAAAACTCGCCCTATGAGTGTGGGTTTGAGGCATTTGAAGATTCACGTATGAAATTTGATGTGCGCTACTACCTGGTGGCCATACTTTTCATTATTTTTGATCTCGAAATTGCCTTCTTGTTTCCGTGGGCGGTGGTGCTGGACACCATTGGTATTGAGGCATTTGTCGCGATGGGCATATTTTTGGGCATACTGTTGATCGGCTTTATCTACGAGTGGAAGAAGGGTGCACTGGAATGGGAATAGAAGCAGTTCTAGACAAAGGCTTCATCACTACCTCCACTGATAAGCTGGTTAACTGGGCACGCACCGGTTCAATGTGGCCAATGACCTTTGGTCTGGCGTGCTGTGCGGTTGAAATGATGCACGCGGGGGCGGCGCGCTACGATCTTGATCGCTTTGGTATTGTATTTCGCCCCAGTCCTCGTCAATCAGATGTAATGATTGTGGCGGGTACGCTGGTCAATAAAATGGCGCCGGCGCTAAGGAAAGTCTACGATCAAATGCCTGAGCCAAAGTGGGTGATCTCAATGGGATCCTGCGCTAACGGTGGCGGTTACTATCATTACAGTTATGCGGTGGTGCGAGGCTGTGACCGAATTGTGCCGGTGGATGTCTATGTTCCGGGTTGTCCGCCAACAGCGGAGGCACTGTTGTACGGCATAATTCAACTGCAAAATAAAATTCGCCGACCGAATGTCATCACGCGCGCCTGATCGCGTGCGGTACAATCACACACTATCCATGTAGCGATATCCTGGCTTAATCTCGAAACCGGTCTTAACGAAGCACTATCTTGAAAAAGACATATCAAAAAAATGCACTGGCTATGAGCGACGCGATAAGCGCTGCTGCAATAGCAGGTGTTTTGAAGGTCGACGTTGATAACGACGAGCTCTCGCTGGAAGTTGAGGCGGACAAGCTTGTTGAAGTTGCCACTGCACTTCGCGACAACGCATCTACCACGTTTGAGCAGCTGATTGATGTCTGTGGCATTGACTATCTGGCTTACGGACAAGATGAATGGGAAACCGGTGGCAGTGGTTTCAGTCGCGGTGTCTCGAGCGGCGGCACATCCGTCGGGCGCATGAGCTTCGGGGATGAAACTCCAGCGTTTGAAAGTGACAAGCCTCGATTTGCTGTGGCTTATCAGCTGTTATCTATAAAGCATAATGTGCGTGCACGGTTGAAGGTCTATGCAGCAGACGATGAGTTTCCTGTTGTGCCCTCATTAACGGCAGTGTGGTCATCGGCAGAGTGGGCAGAGCGTGAAGCGTTTGATTTGTTCGGTATTCACTTTGATGGACATACCGATCTGCGGCGTTTGCTGACAGATTACGGTTTTGTCGGTCATCCGTTTAGAAAAGACTTTCCACTGGTTGGCAACGTTGAAATGCGTTACGACCCTAAACGAAAACGGGTGATATACGAGCCGGTGACTATTGAGCCGCGCGTGTTAGTGCCGCGTGTTATTCGTAAAACAACACGTCGTGTCAGCGCAGAAGATCCTGTAGATCAAGACTCTGATGCTGGCGGCGCAACCTCGGGGGATCAGCAAGATGCCTGAGATCAGAAACTACACATTAAACTTCGGTCCGCAACATCCTGCGGCACACGGAGTATTGCGACTAATCCTCGAGATGGATGGCGAGGTCATCGAGCGTGCTGACCCGCACGTTGGCTTGTTGCATCGTGGTACAGAAAAGTTAGTTGAAAGTAAGCCGTATAATCAAAGCATCGGCTATATGGATCGGCTCGATTACGTATCGATGATGTGTAACGAGCACGGCTATGTCATGGCCATTGAAAATTTACTCGGTGTGGAAGTGCCGGAGCGGGCGCAGTACATCCGTGTGATGTTTGATGAAATTACGCGTTTACTGAACCATCTAATGTGGATTGGTGCTCACGGGCTCGATGTGGGCGCGATGTCTATGTTTCTTTATGCATTTCGCGAGCGTGAAGATTTAATGGATTGTTATGAGGCGGTATCCGGCGCAAGACTACACGCGACTTACTACCGTCCGGGCGGTGTGGCACGCGATCTTCCAGATACCATGCCGCAATACGAAGCATCACGCTTTCGCAGTAAAAATAATGCATCAAAGCTCAATGAAGCACGGCAGGGGTCGTTGCTGGACTTTTTAGACGACTTCACCACTCGATTTCCGGGCTGTGTTGATGAGTACGAGACACTCCTTACCGACAATCGAATCTGGAAACAGCGTCTTGTAGGGATAGGTGTGGTCAGTCCTGAACGTGCTTTACAGCTTGGCTTTACCGGTCCTATGTTGCGTGGTTCAGGTATAGAGTGGGATCTTCGCAAGAAGCAACCGTACGAAGTTTACGATCGCATGAAGTTTGATATTCCAGTCGGTGTGGAAGGTGACAGTTACGATCGTTACCTTGTTCGTATGGAAGAGATGCGTCAGTCGAATGAAATCATCAAGCAATGTATAGCCTGGCTTCGGGTGAATCCCGGGCCTGTGTTAACTGAAGATCATAAAATTGCACCGCCTCGTCGTTCAGAAATGAAAGGTGATATGGAATCACTGATTCATCACTTTAAGCTTTTTACGGAAGGGTTTTGTTTGCCGGAAGGGGAATCCTATGCAGCGATCGAACATCCTAAAGGTGAGTTTGGCTGCTACCTGATTTCAGATGGTGCCAATAAACCCTACCGCTTAAAGGTTCGAGCACCGGGCTTTTATCATCTGGCTGCGCTTAACGAAATGGTTAACGGGCATATGCTGTCTGATGTGGTTGCGGTAATTGGTACACAAGACATCGTCTTTGGTGAGATAGACCGATGAGCGCTGAAAAAAATAAGTCTACCGAGCTGGACAATCACTCAATCGAAGAGATTGATGAGTGGTTAAAGCGCTACCCTGAAGATCAAAAGCAATCGGCAGTGCTCGCGGCGTTAAGAGCGGCGCAACACCAGAACGAAGGTTTTCTGACGGTTGAATTGATGGATGCAGTGGCTGACAAGCTAGAGATGTCGAAGATCGCGGTATATGAGGTAGCGTCGTTTTACTCGATGTTTGAAACCAAACCTGTCGGTCGTCACTGCGTAGCAATCTGCACCAACATCAGCTGTATGTTAATGGGCAGCGATACCATTGTTAATCACGTTGAAAAAAAATACGGCATCAAGATTGGTGAAAGTACACCTGACGGCAAAATTTTTCTTAAAGTTGAAGAAGAGTGTCTGGCAGGTTGTGACGGTGGTCCGATGATGCAGGTTGACCACGTTTACCACATGAGTCTTACCCCTGAAAAGGTGGATAAGATTCTTGACTCACTGGAGTAACGCTCGTGAGTAAAGAACAAAATCAGGTGTGTTACA
>CALGJU010000135.1 GCA_937928685.1 uncultured Granulosicoccaceae bacterium | reverse complement strand
GTGCTTCAAAACCGGGACCACGATGATCGATAACGGGCATGTCTATGGCGCGCAGAATGCGGTCCGGCACGGCGCTGGGACCGGGAATTTGCAAAAAATGGCGACCGGGCTGTCTCATGATCTTATCGGTGGTTATCGGATAGATTTCGATACTATCAGGTTATCAAGAACGCAAGGTAATACGCTCGGTTAGAGTGGCCAGAATGAGGCGGCCAGAATGGCAGCGAGGCAGTGGCCTGAACGGGTGAAGCAATCAGCCTGTTGCGGTATTGGCGGGCTTGTTTGTATAGCGATGCGCTCGAAGTGTCTAAAAAATAGCGTTGCTGGACCTGTTGTCGGCAATTGAAGCTGGCGAGCCGGACGCACTAGTGTACTGGAACAAATAGATTGCACATATGAGTCAATCAATCAAAGTGTCTAATTTTAATAGATAAATCGGGACAACAGTAAGTCGCAGAGTCTGCAACGAATGTGGAGTGCACTTTGATTAATCGTCCCTGCGGGAGCTCGGCATTTGGCTTGCCACAGCGTTGAAGCTCTTGAAAAGAGAATAACTATTGCCTGCGAGCTTCGCCTTGTTGCAAACCAAATGACGAACTCTCAAATGCACACTCTATTTGGTCCAGTACACTAGCGCATATAATTAGGCTTAAGCTTAAAGCTCGCTGCCTCGCCTGTGTCCATATGCCGCATCAGCCGTTTGTATATTCGACCAGATACAAAGAAGATCACCATTGAAATGGTAAGAAAGTATAAACCAGCCACACTGAAATGCAGGAAAATGTTGTAGTCCCGCTCAAACATTTCACCGGCTTTATTCATCAGGTCTTTCTGACCATTGATCACCGGCAAAGTAAAATAGACAAGCGCAGTCGCATGAAATAAAAACACCACTTCATTGGTATATGCAGGCCACGCCAACCGGATCATGTTAGGCCAAGTCACTGTTTTAAAGATCTGCCAACGATTCATACCGAAAGCAGAAGCTGCCTCCATCTCCCCTTTTGGCAGAGTTTTCAGTGCGCCGTAGAAAATCTCTGCAGCGTAAGCGCTGGTGTTGAGTATTAGCACCATCGGGCCAATAAACAGTGGGTGCATAACAATATGCGCTATTCCCATTGGCTTCCAATGACTTAAGTTAAATGCCAACATAATGGAGTAAAACATGAAGAACTGAATAAAAAGTGGTGACCCTCTAAACGCATAGATGTAGGTGCGAGCGACACGCGATATAATTCCGTTTGAACTGTTTTTCATCACCGCCAGCAACACTGCCAGTGGAAATCCAATAGGAATTGACGCAAGCGCAAAGTAAAGATTAAAAAGTGACGGTCGCGCCAACTCGATAATATCCTGCACAATGGCATTGTTAAGCAGCCAATCCATTATTGCTCTCCATGCAAGGCGAGCCCGCGCCCTGCCCGTCTTTGCAGCCAATCAAACACTCGCTCAGAAATCACCGTGAGCAATATGTAGAACAGAAAAAGCACAAAGTAATACTTCCAGCGCCAATCCGGATGCACCATACCCACACGCGCCAGATAGTTGGGAGCACCCAGACGATCAGCCCACTGCACAATATCTGCAATCTGCAGCAGTGATAAAAAACTTGTGGCCTTTAGCAGCAGCATCCACACATTGGACAAGCCCGGCAGCGCATACACCCACATTTGCCGCACCTGAAAATTCCAGAAAATTTGACGGCTATTAAAACCGTAAGCACGCGCCGCCTCAAGTTGACCCTTCGGTACAGAGTTCATCGCACCATGCACAACGTTTGCGGCAAAAGCACCGTAGACAATCCCGAGGGACACACAAGCCATCACAAGGTATTCAGAAGTGGTCAGATACCATTGCGCTGCCTGACAGGGAGGCCAGGCCACTGCGGTGGCCAGCTCTTCTGCCGAACACAACCTGCGTGACATAATGAATTCAACCAGCTGTTCAAACGCCAATGGAAAGAACAGGAAAAATAAAACATCGGGTATACCGCGCACCATGGTGGTGTAACCGAGGCCAATCCATCGCAACGGCGCAAATCCAGAACGCCGTGCCGCCGCCCCCAGCACCCCGAACAAAACTGCTAAAAGTGCCCCGAAGAACGCCGCAAGCAGAGTAAAGCGCACGCTTGCATACCACGCCAGGTGCTTTCCATTGGTGAAATAATCAAACCAGCCGGCTGTCTGCTCACCAAAGTTGGAGGCAAACCATAGAGATAGGGTTTCGAGCATTGTGCAATTCTAACAGTCGGCATTCACTTAAACGAAAAAAAAGCCGGGAAGCAATCTGCTTCCCGGCCCCAATCACTCAAAGCACAATATTCAGTTGCGATGGCAGCCAAATAAATAGCCACCGCCCCTGAGCAATGGCTTAGTTTCCGAAGAAAGGTCCAGCTTCGAAAAATTCCATAATGAGCTTGTCAACCGTACCGTCGGCTTTCATTGACTCAAGTGCCGCGTTCATTTTTTCAGCAAGCTCTGTGTCGCTCTTACGCATGCCCATTGCCACACCGCCACCGATAGAAACATCAGGGCCAACGAATGCGATTGCGCCAGAACTACCTTCCACTACAGGAGCCAGGAACGAGTTGTCTGCAAGCAGTAGATCAATATTACCCGCCACCAGGTCAGCAATTGACTGATCTGGAGTTTCATAGGTCAAGATGGTGTTGTCAGCAGCAAGCGTGGACTCAATGTAGTCGGCCTGAATAGTCGCGCCCTGTGCACCAATTTTAAGCCCTTTCAGGTTCTCAAAATCTGCATCCAGATTGCTTGCACCGGCATACTTTGAAGGATCCGGCGGGTAGTATTCAGCGCTGAAGTTGATCGTTTCCCGACGCTCGTCAGTAACAGACATACCGGCCATGATGACGTCGTAGTTACCCGCAAGCAGGTTAGGAATAATTGAGTCCCACTCATTCACTACAAACTCGCAGCTTACACCGGCGCGCTTGCAAAGTTCATTGCCCAGCTCAATTTCGTAGCCGGCAAGCTTGCCACTGTCATCCATGTAGTTCCATGGAGCGTAGGCACCTTCGGTACCGATTCTGACGTCTGCAGCCAAGGCTGAGCCTGATCCGACCACGGCGCTAAGGGCAAGGCCCAACAATAATTTTTTCATTAATTCTGTCTCCGAAACGAAATAAAATTCATTGCACAGCCACGGCAGCTATGCGTGGCCGACAGCTTACTCCAGAAATGCCGCAATGTCGCTCTGATACCGACTACCTGCTGCCCACTTTCACCGATGATTCCGACTGGAACACAGTTTGTAGTTCAGCCAGGATGGTGAGCTGGCTTCCAACTGCTGTCGCTATGCACTCGACAAAAAAACAGTAACATTATTGTTACACATTAAGACCAATCAACTTCGCGACAAGCGCTATCTATTATAGATCACAGGCATTCGGCCCCTCCATTCGCGCCAGAGACCATCCTCCAATATCAGCGCTGCCATAAAGTGCGCCACATTAATTCTGCTGGTTTTACCTGAATTAAATATCGCGTTGCGAGTGGGAGACTCATGCAACGTGTATTGTGTCACTGCATCTTCATTCACTAATGCATCTGGACGAACCGCGACCCACTCAATCGCATCGTGCTGTTGCCCTACTGTGACTCGTAAGTAGTCAGCCGCCTTTTCATTGTCCAGGTGTGGCGGTAACAAGACCCTTAATATTCCTACCACAATGCGCTGACTGAGCGGTGGCATCTCTGGAATGCCTCTATTGCTGTTGCCTGTCGTATTCATAAGGACGATCTTCACAACTCCGCCAGACTGGATAAGCTGAATAGCCTCGGCAATGCGAGTAATGGTTTCGGTCACCAGCAATCGAGGTTTACCGAATAACCCTTTAAACGAAAGATTATGACCTAGACAAGATACAACACCTGCGCAGCCCCTTATGTGCTCAGCCATTTCAGCTGAAGTTAATTCATGAACAGAGGCCTGGATTTTCTGCAAGTGAGGCCTGTCAGGCAGCGCATTGAGCGACCGGACAATGGCCGCCACTTCAACGCCGCGATCCAGCAACTGATCAACCACTAGCCTACCTGTCGCACCGCTCGCACCGATCACCAACACTTTCACTGTAATCTCCCTTTAGTGATTGAAATAAAAACGCTGTTAAAAGCATTCCATGCTCTTTCATACAGCCTGACTGTCATTAAGAAAACGTGCCTACGTTTGTCAATCCGCATGCACCACCAGCGACAACCTGCATTTAATAATAACATTGTTGTTCTTCACGGATTTAAGTTAGTGAAGCCTATGGACCACCATCCGCAACAGATTGCCATTCATCGCAGTACAATGTTAACTCTGAAATAATGTACCCGCCCCGATCTCATTTGCTCTCTGCCGTGCAAAGGTTGCAATAGCAGTATCTTGCAGTCCGGTACCTGTTAAATCACAGATAGTGATCTCATCAGAATTGTTTCTGCCAGATATCGCACCGGAAACAATATCACCTAATTCTGCAAACTCAGTACTACTGGATATCAAACCCGCCTCTATCGCATGGTGTAACTCACCCAATTGCCGCGTTTGTGATAGACGATCTGGAACGTACCGATCAGCACGTACAATGCAGGCAGGCTCTAGCTCGTTCTTGTGATGTGCATCTGACCCCATGGCGGTCACATGCTGGCCTGGCTGCAACCAGTCTGCCATCACTAATGGAGTCGACGACGGTGTTGTTGTTAACACAATGTCTGCAGTTGATACTGCTGTCTCCAGGCAGTGACTAACATGAACCTCAATTTCCAATTGCGCGCTCAATTCTGCAGCTGATAATTCTGCTTTGGCCGTATCTCTGGCCCAGAGGGTGGCTTGTTTGATGTCGCGAACCAGGCATACCGCCTCAAGCTGCATCCGGGCTTGCGCGCCAGCGCCTACAACACAAACGCTGTCAGAGTCAGGTCTTGATAAATACTTTGCAGCCACAGCACCCGCCGCTGCAGTACGAACATCGGTTAGGTAACCATTATCAAGTAACAGCGCTTCTGTCACACCTGTATGGCTCGAAAATAGGATCATCAATCCTGAGTTAGTTGGCAAACCTATATTGGGGTTGTCAAAAAAACCGGGGCACATCTTAATTGCAAAGCTGTCCAAGCCCGGCACGTAGGCTGTCTTAACATCCACCTCGCCATTGTTCGCTTCGATCTCCATCGACAGGATCGGAGGCATAACCACTTTTCCGCCCGCCAACGTTGAAAACGCAGACTCTATACAATCCACCACAGCAAGATCCAGCGACACTACTTTTCGAAGCTCAGATTCACTCAGTATATTAATCGCAGGTTTCATTGTTGTACCGTTAAGCTGTCAGGACGGAGTCTGTTATATCATTGCACATCACCACAATGTAGAAGTACCAATAGATTCAACAGAGGCGCAAGCAATTGAAAGTAGATTCGTGACACCGGCGACTCAAACCACCGTCCTCTTCTATATAAGATCACTCCCCAGTGAAGGCACGCCACTAATTTGATCACAACGATTGATCACAACGAAGTACAGTGCTCGTCTTCGTTATTATTGCACCGGGAAATCATATCGAATGAAACCCTTGTATTCGGCTAGTTTGTCATACAAGGTACGAGCCGTCTCGTTGCTCTCTTGAGTGTTCCAGTAATACCTGTCAACGCCGGTCGATTTGGCATGATCTGCTACATACTCAATCAGATGCCGGGCCGCCCCCCGCCCGCGAGCTTCCTGTGCGGTAAACAAGTCTTGTAAATAACAAGATCTTGGCGCCCATATAGTGGTGTGGAAAAGATAGTGAGCAATACCTACCAGCTCGCCGTTTAACCTGGCTCCAACACCATGGATTTCTTTATCTGCTAGAAGTCTGCCCCAGGTTTCGGATATCTCGGCATCAGTAATCGGAGTTTTGTAAAACTCCTTATACCCTTTAGCCAGGACAAGCCATCTCTGATAATCACCAGCACAAAGCCGTTCTACTGTAATGGAAGGTTTCATTGTCTCTCCTGTTAATTTGATACCGGCACCCCCCCTGCTTATCGTGTTACACGATTAAGCGTTAGCTTATCTGCACAGAACGACGTAAGAGAAGTCGCCACGCACACTTGCCACTCGGTCACCCGTCGGAATTCCCGAGTGCCAAGATAGCGCGCTGGAGCGCGCTTTGGAAACCCGACGCGTCAGCGAGTGGGTGTTCTGCCGCGATCTTCACCGGCCGTTCTACTGTTTATAATTACTCTGCAATCAACGTAAGTCTATCTGCATTAGAGCGACTTAAGTGAAATCACCCCGCACTTGCCACTCGCTCACGCGTCGGGTTTCCCGAGTGCCACGCTAGAGCGCTGGGGTGCGCTGGAGTGCCGGAGTGCGTCTTGGAAACCCGAAGCGTCAGCGAGTGGGTGTTCTGCCGTGATCTTCACCGGCCGTTCTACTGTTTATCGTTACTCTGCATTCAACGTAAGTCTGTCTGCATTAGAGCGACTATAAGTGAAGTCACCGCGCGGCTTGCCACTCGCTCACGCGTCGGGTTCCCCGAGTGCCACGATAGCGCGCTGGAGTGCTCCTTGGAAACCCGACGCGTCAGCGAGTGGGTGTTCTGCCGCGATCTTCACCGGCCGTTCTACTGCTTATCGTTACTCTGCTTTCAACGTAAGTCTATCTGCATTAGATCGACTTAAGTGAATTCACCCCCCGCTTACCACTCGTTCACGCGTCGGGCTTCCGGAGTGCCACGCTAGAGTGCCGGGGTGCGC
>CALGJU010000134.1 GCA_937928685.1 uncultured Granulosicoccaceae bacterium | reverse complement strand
GTAAAATAAGGAAGAGCAATGGCGTTCGATATGTATTGTAGAAATCGAAAAGAATCTATTGGGCATCATGAAGAAGAATTCTTTTCATACATAAATGAAAACGAGTCATATCCAGAATTAAACGCCATGTGGAAAAACCTTTATGATGGTCCGCGTATTGATTCAGATCAATCCAATCGGATCGTCCATGAGTTAGTAGCACTTCGCGCTATACTGAGTGACGCAGATAGAAAGAGGTATTCAAGCCTTGTTGATCGCCTTCAATTGTTTTTTAGTCATAGTTACTTATCGAAAGAGTTTGTTAGATGTGTAGGCGACTGACAGCATATTGCCTAATAATTAGGTGTAGAGCGACAATTTACAAGCTACCCGTTTTGCTGTGTCGCTGTCGCTCCACTTTACTGCAAAACGTTCAGCTTATAAATTGCGCCTAATCCGGGCGTTGGTAAATAATATAGAGAAACGTATATGGACGTCCCAGAGCACCTTTGGAGGTTTAGCACTAGTGAGGCAAGAAAATCTCTTTCAGAGAAGCTCAGCTTGCCATATTCGTCCAACATGCAAGATTGGGAGTGTGAGATTTCCGACGCGAGTCGAATATCGGAATTCCTTTCATTTTATCAAAGTAAAAGTCTAAGTGAGGACGAGCTATTTTCCCTGATGGAGATAATAATCTGGTCATTTATAGATTTGGATGAAGATCTTGAAGATAATACGCTATGGCATGAGACTTTGGAGATCATTAATAATGATCTTAATATTCATATATTCACTGTTTGGTCATTATCTAGGTATGATAAAACTCCTGATTTTTACTGCGTTTCCTTTTACTTGAAAGAAGTGGTAAATACAAATTGTGAAAAATATACTTAACAAACCATGCAGACCGACATGTTACGAGGTTTTTGCATTGTTGTGTCGCATAGGCTCCACAATCCACCGCCACATGCACTGCGCGTGACGCAGGCATTAGGAAAAAATAAGGAGGAATCGTGAAATTTGCAACCATCATAGTAGACATGCAGGAGGACTTCTTTTCGCACGACCGTCTCAATACCAACAGGGCGCTACTCACAAAAAATATCAATGGGCTTGTATCGCTATCCAGAAGTACAAATACCTTACTAATTTGGGTTAAGCAGGAGTACTCATCTGATCTTAGTGATGCTCCTGCTGATATAAGGGAGCAGGGTATTGAAATTGTAATTGCCGGTACCGCTGGTGCAGGTCTCCTCAAAGAACTGAATATTCAAAAAGATGACACCACTCTAATTAAAAAACGCTACAGCGCATTCTTCGGTACAGATTTACACAAGTTGTTAAGCAGTATAGGCATTACTAATATTATATTGGCAGGGGTAAACTCGCACGCATGTATTCGTACATCGGCGGTAGACGCTTACCAGCAAGACTATACAGTAGTATTAGCATCTGAATGCATTGACTCTTATGATCTTGAGCATCATGATATTTCTATGAGGTACATGGATGGAATATTGGGGGTGTGTAAATCCAATGATCAAATTAAACGTATGTTGCAAGGTGCTTAACAAAACCTTTTAGCCGACAGTGTGCGCGGTGTCGATTTTGCGGTCTCGTTGTCGCTCAACTTTACCGCAAAAACGCTCCCGCAAGTTGTTCCTACCATTTCTGCTTACAAAAGAGCAAAGACCAGGTTTAGCTTGTCAGTAAACGGTTTAAAATCCCGGTCTTGGAGCAACAACGGAAAATTCTCTTCAATGCAGTAAGACAGTATTAGAAAGCAAGTTAACAAGGCGGTGTGGTCCGACGGTTGGAAACAGGCTTATCGAAATATATTTTCGAACTCTGCGATGAGTAGATTAAATTTGATCGGCTTGACCAGCCACACGCATTCGCGTCTGTTTGCTCTGATCAGTCTGTCCGGCGCGGTATCGCCGCTAACAATAATGATTGGTATTGCCGGGTCTATCATTCGAATTTTATCGATAGCGTCAAATCCGTCATCACCGTCTGCGAGTCTGAGGTCCATTAACACGCATTCAATGTCAGATGTGTTGACTATAGAGAGCGCTTCGCTTGTGCCACCGGCAACCTGTGCATTCATGCCGATGTCAGCAAGCAAAGTTTGAGTGCTCAGTTGAATTCCTTCGTCGTCATCTACAATTAATATACTACGGCCTTTAAGATAAGCCAGATCAGGTGTTAGATGATTCTCTGTACTTGCAGTGGGCGTAGTCATTTCGGAGATGTACTGTGGAAGTGCGATCTCAAAGCACGAGCCGCTGCTACTGGATGATGCAAGTCTGACGTCTGCATCCAGTAGCAAAGCCAACCGTTTTACGACTGAAAGCCCCAGGCCTAAGCCGAGTTTCCGGTCGCGAGAATTATTTTTTACTTGGTAGAATTCTTCCCAAATATGCCCTTGCTCTTCTTTGGTAATGCCAATGCCGGTGTCTTTTATTTTTATGACGACAGAGTTTCCTTGAGTTGACAGTATGCAATCGACGTGTCCTTCGTGGGTGTACTTTATTGCATTCTCAAGCACGTTACGAAACATGCGTCCCAACAGGTTAGCATCGCTGTGAACCCAGATGTCTGGCGGTATTTTCCGATTTAAATCAATATTTTTGTTTGCTGCCATTGGTTGAATGGAATCTACTGTTCTTTCAACGAGGCGAGATAAATTGAAAAGTTCAGAGTTAACGGGAATTACTTCAGCATCGAGCTTCGATATATCAAGCAATGAATCAAGTTCGTCCGCCAATATATTCATGGCTTCATTCATCTTTACTGCAATCGTTTTACTTTCCGGGTCTAACGGCCGGTTGATTAACGCAGAGCTATAGAGCGACATTACATGAAGTGGCTGTCGCAGGTCGTGGCTGGCGGCGGCCAGAAATCTGGTTTTTGCAGCGTTAGCGGATTTTTCAGCTGCTACAGTGTATTTTAGTCTTTGTTGCGAGTACAGGTTTTGCAGAAAGGAGCTGTATACCTGGCCAATCAAGCCGTAGAAAACAGCGCCCAGTTGAAGTGTGAGTAAAACCACCAGTACCTGGAACGGGTTTTCAACCTGATCAGAATAGTCTAGCGTCCAGATGAGTATAATAGTGATGAAGATGGGTATTGAACCGTTGTAATATATTGGCTTGTATCCCAGGCACGTGGCGATACTGGCCGCTGCTGTGCCTATTAGTATCATCGATATCAAAGCGCGTGTTTCGACCGACATGTCAGGTGCCAGAAACGCGATAGAGGCCATGCTTAGGCCGGAAATTAATGCAAGTAGTCTGGCTTTGTAAATCAGATCCTTTGTGGGCTCGGATGACTTTCCGGTTATTCGAAAAGCCAGGTATAGCCTTGGTATCTGACACAACAGCGCTTGTATCAACCAAATAAAAATTACCGTGCTCTGAAAATCAATATAAAGAACAATAGTGATGGCGGTAATCACGCCGAGCAGTGGAATTTCGGTAAGTTTTACGCTTCTGCCAAAATATTCAAGTATTGCCTGATCATGAAATTTAGAGAACTGGGCATCGTTCTTTAGTGATTCAGTTTCTTTTGATATGGAAGAGCTGGAAAACATCATGAGAACACGCCGATTATCCCTGGCGTGTCCCGAGCGGCAGAATCGCGTTTGCTGAAAATAAATTTCGCATTGAGCTTGTGTAAAATGAGTTGAGTTTTTGCTTTATCCGGTTGGCAGTGTTCAGGGCATTCCCCGGATATTGATTCTTTGGAAAATTTCAAAACACGCATGTAACTCACCAGATCCGTCTGAGAATACTCTGAATGCTACCAAGGAATGACTGGTCATAGAAGGTGATTGCCTTATGTATTCACAATCCCATGATTAGGTTGAAAATTTATATGATGCTCAATCACATGAATATGACTTAGTGTGCCGATGGATCTTACGTAAGCGCGGTGATATTCATCAGAATGATGGCTCCAGGCGACTATTTACCAGTATTTCAGCCACAGATGCTTCATTTGGAAGCGACAGCGCATAGGCAACTGTGGCGGCGATTGCCTCTGGTGTGATCTTGGTTTGACCATCCGGCACTGTTACATTCTTGACCATATCTGTATCAACTAATCCAGGGCAGACAGCAGTGGCACGTATACCGGACTCCCAACCGTTTTGACGTATGGCATGCGTGAGCGCCATTGATGCGAATTTAGAGGCGGCGTAGCCAAAGGTGGTGTCACTCAGTAAGCGCTTACCAGAGAGCGATACCAGATTGACTACCCGACCCTGACCGCAAGCTTTGAGGTCAGGGAGTACCGCTCTGATTAAACGCAAGGGGCCTTTGAAATTGACGTTCCACATATCGTCGATGTCTGACTCAAGCCCGTGTTCGAGATCGGCGGTAATGATAATTCCTGCGTTTAATACAATGGCATCAATGGCACCGAATCTTTGTCGTGTAGCGTTTGCCCAGTTTTCAGATGCGTGATCTTCAGTTGCATCCCATTGATGTAGTTCCACCTCTCCTGCAAATGCGGTGGCATCAATGCAATCTGGATTGCGTGCACCGAGACTGACTCTGTAACCTGATTTTGATAGCGCCAATGCGGTTGCCAAACCGATACCGCGATTGGCACCTGAGATCATTACTACACGTCCGTTTGGATTTAACATTAGTAGCTACTCGTGATTTTAGCGATGAGTGATAAAGACTAAGTTAGCACACCGATGCGAGGGGGGAGAAGCAGATCGGTTCACTGCAAGGAAAGCGCAGAGTGACACCTGCAATTTAGTATCACGCGTTAGCCGGAGTTTATATTTCACCAGTGAAGTTCTACGCGACGTCATTGCTGGACACTGCAAAAGTAATTGATAACGATGCTGTTGCATTGCGTTTGAAAGAACTGGAATTTCTGTAAAGAGTGGCCGTAGAGTGGGCAGTCTGTCTGTATACGGTGGCCTTGATATCGTAGTGGGCGGTCTCGTTCCCCTAAAGACGTAAAGTTGGGAGGGCATAAAGCCCTCCCGGGTTTTTAATATGTTATGACAGGTGATTCACCTCTTTCATGTTGTAAACCGGTGTATCTAATCCTTCCATACGTGCCTTAAGTTGTAGCGCAAGATAGAGTGAGTAGTGCCGTGACTGGTGCAGGTTGCCACCGTGAAACCACAGGCCATCTTGTTTTGTTGGCTTCCACATATTGCGTAGTTCGCCTTCCCAGGGGCCGGGGTCTTTTTTGGTATCAGAACCTAATCCCCAGCACTTGCCCACTTTATCTGCGGTTTCCTGCGATATCAGTTTGGCAGCCCAGCCGTTCATTGAACTGTACCCGGTGGCGAACACGATCAGATCAGCGTCAAGCTCAGTTCCATCATCAAAGCAGATGGAGTTCTTTTTTATCTCGGTAACGTTAACACCTCTCTTGAGTTTGACTTCGCCATCAATGATCAATTGCGATGCACCGACATCAATGTAGTAACCCGATCCACGGCGCAGGTATTTCATAAACAAGCCGGAACCGTCTTCCCCGAAGTCGAGCATGAAGCCAGCCTTTTCAAGGCCTTCATACATTTCAGCATCTCGCTTTTTCATTTCATCGTAAGCGGGTATCTGGAATGCAGGCAGGATTTTGTAGGGTATTGATGCGAAGATCAGATCAGCAGTGTCGGTGGTGACGCCGCTATCAACTGCCGCCTTTGAATAAAGGCCCCCGAGTGCAACATCCATCAACGTATCGGATTTTGCTATATGCGTTGAAGAGCGCTGGATCATGGTGACATCAGCGCCGTTTTCCCATAGGTCGGCGCAAATGTCATGGGCTGAGTTATTTGACCCTATCACCACGCACTTCTTGCCTTCATAGCCTTCACCGCCTGGATGGCCGCTTGAGTGGATTAGGGTGCCGGCAAACGTGTCAGCACCGGCCACTTCGGGTAGGTTAGGCACCGCGGACATACCGGTGGCAAGAATCAGCTGCTCAGGCTCAAGGGTGACTTGCTCGCCATCGCGGTCGATAGATACTTTCCACTTGCCGCTCGCCTCATCATAGCTTGCACTGGTGCATTCAGATTTAGTCCAGTAGTTAATATCCATGATCTTGGTGTACATCTCTAACCAGTCACCGATTTTATCTTTGGGGGAGAAGACCGGCCAATGATCCGGGAATGGCAGGTAAGGGAGGTGGTCATACCAGACCGGATCGTGCAAACACAGGGATCGATAGCGTTTACGCCATGAATCACCGGGACGATCGTTTTTTTCTATGACGATGGTGGGTACGTTGAGTCTTTTCAGTCTTGCGCCCAGTGCAATGCCACCCTGGCCGCCGCCAATGATGACGCAATAAGGTTGGGTTTTATATCCAAGATCGGCTTCTTCCTGTGTTTTTCTCTCTATCCAGTTGGGACGGTTTTTAAACGCCCCGTGTTCAACGCCGGGCTCACGAGTGCCATGCTTGTCGTTGGCTTCTTCGTGGTTTTTAAGCTCCAGCATGGTGGTGAGTAGTGTCCAGCACTTATCTCCCTTCAGGCGAATTTGTCCCTTGCCCCGTGCTGTGGCGGTTTCAAAGGTAAACCATCCGTCAGTCACGCCATCAGCTGAGTTTGCGTCACCTTCGAGTTGCCAGTTTGAGGGCTTGGTTGTTGAGAGTGTGCTTTCAAGCATCGCACGAATAGCGTCTTTGCCCTCTGAAGTGTCCAGGTTCCAGGTGAAGGTGACAAAGTCACGCCAGTAGGAATCGTCGTCGAAAAGATCTACCGCCGCGTCAATGTTGCCATCTGTCAGTGCTTTTTCCAGTGCGCTGAGCCACTGAGAGATCTGCTGGTTGGCAAGATCTTCTGCTTTTGCTGCCATAATTTCCTCCAAATTGAAACGCACAGTCTATGCGTGCGAGGCAAAACAATAACACAAGCGTGGAATCCGAAAAACAGCGGATACCGGGTTGTGTCGCTGGTCAGTTGTTCATGCTGGGGATATCTCTGGTGTCGAACGCGTTGTCGGTGTGGTGTGGGACGAGGTTGATGTGATCCACTCGCTGACGCGTCGGGCTTCCGATCGCGTAGGCGTGTTAGATGATGGCGCAATTCTTTAGAATAATTGTAGACAGATTGACACTAGAAACGCTTAGCACACGGTTTATTTTTGGTATACGCTGAACTGAAGGTGTGGTTCAGCACCGTGTCGAATAACAGTAGTTAAAGTATCACGTAGTGAGAGGGTAGTTACATGAATGATCCTGGTCGGTTAAGCAGTTTCCGTGGGAATATGTGGGTGGGTCGCCGCAAGACGCTTGCCGTTTTTGGCCTGATAACGATTCTGGTGGGTGTTGTTTACTACGGGTGGTTTCGATCATTTGACTCGGTAGTCGCTGATCCCACGCTTGGCACGTTTCCGTCACTTGTGCATATGTTGGGCCTTACCTGGTTGGCATTGGCAATTGCAGGTATACGCCGTGGTATTCAAATAGCAGCAATGTTGCTCATCATTAGCCTGGTGGCAGAGGTGTATCTTAATTTATTTGATCCGCTCGATGTAGTGATGTTGATCATCGGTTTTTGCATGGGCGGTTTAAGTGCGGCGTACTACTTACGTCATGTTTCAGCGCAGGTCTTCAGCAATGATATTTCGCTGGTGAGTGCTGGATTGGTGTTGAGTACATCGTTCCTGATTGTGGGGTCAGGTTGCTATCCGCTCGGCTGTACTGATAGCTATCGTGGTCCGTCACCAGACTACTCCGATACACCGGTATACATGGACTACCAAACCTTAAGAACTTCTGTGGTTGTGTCTGACCCTAGACCGGTGAGTGATATCAGTCGAGTCTATGTTTATCAGTCTACGGTATTTTTAAATATGAAAAACCAGGGCATTCATGTGTTGGATAACACTGATCCCTCAAACCCGCGCAATGTTGCCTTTATAGAGATTCCAGGCAATACCGAGCTCAGTATTCGAGATGGATTCTTGTATGCAGATAGCTATATCGATTTAGTGACAATTAATATTAATGATCCGCAAAACGTTCAGGAGGTGAATCGCCAGCTGGATGTGTTCCCCTATGATGAGTACCAGAATATTCCTGATGGTGTCTACTTTAACCAATCGATAGATCGAAGCAGGGGAGTGGTAGTGTCTTATGAAAGCAATTAAGAGAAACTTCATGCTGTACAGTATGGTTCGTCGCTACTTTTTTATTATTCTTGCAAGTGTAAGTGCGCTGGCGCTTGTTGCCTGTGGGGAGGGCGGTAGTTCCTCTTCTTCAGATAGTCCGAGCTCAACCGGCCGTGGTGGCTCGACCGCACGGATGACTATTCTCAACGATGCGAACTATCTCTATGCCATTGCCGGTAGCGAAGTGCAGCTGTTTGATATTAGTACACCGTCAAGCCCCGGTCCGTGGGCCAGAGTGGGGGTGGCATGGGATATTGAAACGTTGTTTCCGTACGGGGACTACCTGCTGATTGGCGCTGCAACCGGTATGTACATCATGGACAATACCGATCCGGGGTCACCGCAGTACCTTTCCGAATTCGTTCACGCGCAAGCGCGAGACCCGGTTGTTGCACATGAAGGGTATGCCTATGTCACCTTAAGATCAGAAGGGTTTGGTGTGACTAACCAAATGGATGTGGTAGATATACGTGACATAAATAACCCAAGACTGGTAAAGAGTATCGGCATGCAGGGTCCGAGTGGTTTGTCTGTCGGGTCAGATGATCTTTATGTTTGTGATGATGTTGCGGGGCTTAAGATCTTTGATCTGAGTGATCCTGAATCACCGACGGTGCTTGATGTTATTCGTGATGTTAATTGTAACGATGTGCTGGCAGACAGAGGTATTTTGTATGTCATAACAGACGATTCGCTGCGCCAGTATGACTACACCAGCACGCCACCGGTATTGCTTAGCGAGATCAGAGAATCCGGTTCCTAGTGATCCGATGGGTGATGTCGCTGGATGATAATGTTCGGTGCGTGCTAATCGAGAGCGATTAGCACCATCCTTCAACGATTTATTTATACGGAGCGCTATGAATACAGTGGGAATTGACAGTGTGCTGGCTGACTTTGCTATTAATACAAAGGCAGCTGACCTTCCAGCTGATGCGCTGGGGGTTGCTCGCCTGTCGTTTCTCGATTGGTTGGCAGTCGGTATCGCTGGTAAAAATGAGCCGGTAAGTCAAATTGTTCGCGAAATGATTACTGAAGAAGGTGGTGCGGCGCAGGCGGGCGTGTTTGGCTCTGATCAATTATTTCCAGCTCGGGCATCTGCATTGGCCAACGGTGCCATCTCTCATGCGCTTGACTATGATGATACGCACTTCATCCATATTGGCCATCCAAGTGTGGCTGTATTTTCAGCCGCGTTTGCACTTGCGCAAAAGCTACAGTGCAGTCGTGATGAATTGCTGGTTGCCGCTTTACTCGGTTTGGAAGCCACTTGCCGTGTAGGAGATTGGTTAGGCAGAAGTCACTATCATCACGGGTTTCACCAGACGGGTACGTCGGGAAGCATCGGTGCAACGGTAGCTTGTGCAAGGCTTTTAGCACTTGACCTGCTGCAAACACGCCATGCGATAGGCTTGGCTGCGACACGGGCATCGGGATTAAAATGCCAGTTTGGCACCATGGGGAAACCGTTTCATGCGGGTATGGCTGCATCTAACGGGGTAGAGGCAGCACAGCTCGCTGCAAAGGGTTTCGTTTCAAGGCCGGATGCACTGCAATGTGAACAAGGCTTAGGAGAGACTCATCACGGTGAGGCGAAGTCAGAAGCCTTTGACGGTCTCGGTGAACAATACGTGTTCGAGTCTGTTCAGCACAAATTGCATGCTTGTTGTCATGGGCTGCACGCAACACTGGAGGCACTCATTGAGTTGCGTGAAAGCCACGGACTTACTGCGTTATCAGTCACATCGGTCGATGTTTACATCCACCCGCGATGGCTGAGTGTTTGTAATATCGCATCACCTGCCAGTGGGCTGGAAGCTAAGTTCAGCTATCGC
Organism: uncultured Granulosicoccaceae bacterium; assembly: GCA_937928685.1. Taxonomy (GTDB): domain Bacteria; phylum Pseudomonadota; class Gammaproteobacteria; order Granulosicoccales; family Granulosicoccaceae. The sequence continues at coordinate 6,497 of CALGJU010000134.1, read as the reverse complement.
ATGACAGCCGCAATGGTGCTGCATAAAATAGCCACAGATATGATCGAATCATACGATGATAGGTTGTGTGCTAACCCTGAGCTGCTTGCAACTTGTGAAAAGGTCACAGTGCATTCTGATGAGTTGTTAAGTGAAACTGGCGCACGTGTAGTGGTTCGTACGATGTCGGGAGATGCAATCGAAAATTTCCATGATCTGGAAAATACAATGGAGTTCCCGTTGCGAGTCACGAAGGTTATGGCTAAATGTTCAGCTTTATTGGGTCAGGATAGAGCTAGATATCTGTGGGACTCTATCACCAATGACGGTAACGATTTAGATCGTATTTCAGAGCATTTCTTCTAGCGATGTGCACTGGTCAGTGGGTTGTCCGCTCGCTTACGCGTTGGGTTTTCTTTGACGTGTAGGGCTTCCGCTCGCTTACGCGTTGGGTTTTCTTTGACGTGTTGGGCTTGGTCCGCTCGCTTACGCGTCGGGCTTCCTTTGACGTGTTGGATGGTCCACTCGCTGACGCGTCGGGCTTCCTTTGACGTGTTGGGTGGTCCACTCGCTGACGCGTCGGGCTTCCGCTCGCTTATGCGTTGGGTTTTCTTTGACGTGTGGGACTTGATTTGAGTGATAATAATGGTAAGGGTTGAAATATTTATGAAAGGCTTCGGATCGAAATATATACTTATGATGATGCGTCGAGTGCTGATTACGATGACTGCGGCGTCACTTTTTGGTTGTGGCAGTAGTAGTACAGCGCCTGTCACAATTGATGAGGTAAGTAGCGTGTCTGCTATTGAGCGATCGCTGGCAGGTATTCCGCTGGCGCTACCGACTACCGAAATGTTCGACGACGAGCGCATCACAGAAGCCAGTGGTTTGCAAAGGTCGCTACTGATTGACGGTGTTTACTATGTGCACAACGATAGTGATGACGGGCCCGTTATTTATGTAACTGATGCATCAGGTCAATCTTTTGGAGTGCTCACGTTGTCGGGGGCTGGCGCGATCGACTGGGAGGCTATGGCAGGAGCGCGACTTGATGGAGTACCGCATCTGATTGCTGGTGATTTTGGAGACAACAACAGTCAGCGAAGTAATGTTCAACTTTATGTTGTTGCCGAGCCTGATTTTGATGATCTGCCGCTGGGGTTTTCCCTGCAAGTATCAAGTCGAAAGGTTGATCTAAATTATGCAGACGGCGCATCGTACAATGCTGAGGCAATGTTCATAGACGGGGACAACGATACAGTGGTTGTTATTACCAAAGACGGGCAGAACACAGCAATGCAAGGGATATGGAAAGGCTCTTTATCCAGTGGTCTGTCTGACGGCAACATGGTGGTGGAATACCGTGGAGTGGTGAGTCTGCCTTCCGTTCCACTGGTTAATGCCATTACCGATATTGATATCCATCCGAACGGTCGTGATATTGCGTTGCTTACTTACGGGGCGCTTTCAACTGGTTTGGTCTATTTCTGGACCGCTCGTGAAGGTGAGGGAACCGTAGATGCGTTAGCGCGGGAGGCAGATCGTTCTATCTCATTGCCACTCGCGGGGCGAAATACTCAAGCGGAGGGGGTAAGTTACAGCGCCGATGGTCAGCACTTGCTGGTTGCTGCGGAAGGGCGGCCTCCCGCAAGTACTGTGACTGTGATTTCAGCTAATTAATTCGGCGCTAAACACTATGTTTTTTAGCTTGTTGTAGGTGCTTGGCAGCAAACCTGAGAGTACTCATAGCGATTTTCCAAGCCGCCAGCGTATTGATAAATGTCCAGTGTTGCTTCGTAGGCAGAATCAGTGATGTCAATATGAGGTGACCAGTTGCCTAATTGTTGATAGGTAGCGATACAATCTTGGAGTACCGCTGCACCGATTTTGGGAAAGTATTGCTGTTGAGTTGCAGCGATATTTTCTGCCGTTTCTTCGTTCATATAAATTCTGGCCTTGCGATAAGCGCGCACAAACGCCTGCGCCATATCTGTGTCCAGCCACTCGGTGGTAGCAGCAAGGCTTGAAAAGCCGCATAGTCCTATTTGCTCTCCGACTTTAGCAACAATGCTTCCGACGCCATCTGCTTCAAGTTGTTGTGGGAAAGGTCCTTGTTGCTGCACGTAGTCTGCCTTGCCTTCGCGAAATGCAGCATCCATATCTGCGGCCCCGCCTACGTTGATAACTTCCAGCTTGCCAAAGTCGATGCCCGCCTTGTGACAAGCGTATTTAAACATTACCAGTGGCTGGCCGCCGCCGAAGAGAATGACTTTTGATCCTTCCAGTTTTTTCCAGTTAAAGTTGGGGTCAGGGTGCTTGGCCGTAAGGAAAAATCCATCCATTTCATTTACCTGGGCAAAATGACGAATGCTGCTTTTTTCACCCTTTGCTAACGCGGTGAATCCCTGGCTAAGGGCCGACTGTACAACATGGGCAGATCCATCATTAAGCGACGCCAGTGCGGAAGTTCCGGCAGGGGCAACGGACCAGTGAGCGTCAAGGCCCTCTTCTTTGAGAAAACCGCCGGATATCACTGCTATTAACGGTGAGTAGAAAGCTGAGAACAAAGTGAATTGGATGTTGATCTTGTCCATGGGTAGGTCCTTTATGACGTGCTGGGCTTGGCTTGATCCACTCGTTTACGTGTCGGGTTTCCGGTGCGGCGCACGGACTGTATTCGGTGAAGTTGAGGCACCCATCTTTGAGCAGGATGGGTTTCCTGATTTCGTAAATGTTGAATGTTAAGCGCGGCTGGCGTAGTAGGCAGTTACCTGCGGTTCTGCACTGATACGTTTCTCATGGTCGACTAAGCTCGGTGCCAGTTCTTGAATCAAGTCGGTTGGTACATGTTCCAGATTCCCTGAAATTAATGAACGGGTTTGCATGAATGCTTTTAGATCCGCTATGGTCAGTTGATTGCCGGCAAAGTATTCGCCACCGCCGCGTTCCAGTAGTTGTTCAAGCCCCGTAAGGAAAGTAGTCAGCCGGGTATCCACCAGGATTTTTCGCGCAGCGATTAAGTCTTCACCCTGTAGGCCAAATGTCTGCACAACGTAGTGGGTTAAATCTTCGAGTGCACCAGTGACTTCATCACAGTAGAGTGCCTGAAGTGGATCAGTGGGGTAGAGCCCTGCCATTTTTCCTATGTATCGGCCAATGGCGTTAGACTGGGTAATTTGTTCACCGTTTATTTCCAGCACCGGTACGGCGTGAAAGCGGATGTTTGATCTGGATTCACCAAACTCCGGGAAGGATATCCGCTTGTCCTCAAATTCAATTCCGGCAGCATGAAAGGCAATGCGAATGGGTTCGGCGCGTCCGCCATCAAAATCGAAATAAGTTAATTTGTAGTCTGGCATCGGGGAAGTTCCACTATGGAGTGTGTAGTTTGAGGTTAGCTACGCCGTTTTGAGCGCAGAGGTTGAATTTATTATACCTCACTGAGGTGCGCGAGACTCAACCTCGTTTACCGCGCCATGGCAGGCTAATGGTTTGATAGAGTAGTACAGAAGAGTTCGAACCTTTGTTGCGAGTGTTATATCGAATAGCAGCTATTTTTTCTTTGCAGGTTTTTCACTAATCCAAAGGAAGATTGTGCCCTCAACCACTACTGTTCCGTTGTTATCAACTGCTTCCACTTTAACGGGGAGATCCCCGGCAGCCCAGCCATCTGCAGGCACTGTGGCCGTGCATTTAATGTCTGTCTCGCCCTTATTGGGATAACGAAGTTCCATGCCTTTGGGGATCCAGCGCAAATGCGGTGGAATGGAGGCTTCAGCCATAAACCCCATGGCCATTTCGAGGCCATTGGCAATGGCAATGATATGCATTGTGCCGATATGGTTCTGAACCCGTTTTCGCTTGCGCACTAATACTTCGCACTTGTTTGGCTCCAGTATGGTGACCAGTGGTGATACTGTTTTAAAGTAAGGCGCTTGCCGCGCGGCGAATGCTGAGAACATCTGACGACCAAATGGCCAGCGTAATGTGTTGTGATAAATGTTCAGTACTTTATTTTTAACCACAGATTGTCCATTGAGTGAGCTTGTACAATGTTGAGAGTGCTATGGTACTTGAAAATCGTTTGATGGGTGTTCGCACTCAGGACTACAGCAGTGTCATTGCTTACGCATTTGGAGTTAATGGTTTATGAGCGACAGAGCTTTACCCAAAGGACAGAGAGCCCGTAGTGACTTTCCAAGATTCGGTTTGCCTCAGTTCGCGAATCGCTTTCCGGACAATTCCAGTGATAAAACGGTCTCTGTGTCTATCAATCATGGTGAGTCTTCTACCTTCGACTTTGATCAATTGGAACTGGCCAGAGTTTCTATCGTTGCGGATTTTCATTGTGTAACCACGTGGAGCTATGTGGGTCTTCAATGGCAGGGGGTAGTCTTTAAAGATTTCTACCAGCGTAAAATAAAACCGTTGATGAGTGATGATGAATCGATTGCCGGGTGTGTATTTACCGCGCAAGACGGAGCAAAGGTATCGCTGCTTATGGAGGACCTGATGCAAGATAATATTCTTATCGCAGATGCGCTCGATGGTAAGCCGCTGTCTATAGCTCATGGTGCGCCACTGCGGTTAGTGGCTCCTGCACACTACGGTTACAAGAACATTAAGCATCTCAGTCGCATTGATTTTTATACAACGTTGCCTGTAATCAAGCGGGGCGTGTCTGCCTTTTTAGAGCATCCTCGAGCACGGGTGGAGCACGAAGAGCGGGGCAGGTGGGTGGCGGGTTGGATTTTACGGCGTCTTTATCGACCATTGATTGCAGGTACGGTGAGAGATTTTAGTGCGGCGTTGGAACGTGAGATGAGACATCGCGAAACAAAAAAATAAAGCAGCGCGGGCAGCTGGCAGTCAGGTTTATGTGAAAACTGCATATATTAGTCCCGGTCTGGGGTAGCGGTTAATAATGGTGGCGACGAGGTGTCGCCGTTATGGTGTAGTTTCCTCTGACAACAGATAGTCAGCAATTGCTGCACGATCTCCAGCTGTGAGCAGGCCGGTGCTGTATTCAATAACGTCGGCCATGTGACCTCCGGAAAAGTCACCAGATGGCGTGATGCCAACTTCAAGAAACAGTGTTATATCTTCCGTGGTCCAGTCGGCTAGGTCAGCTTTTGTGATGGCGGGAACAGAGTGTCCCTCCGGGCCTCGTTTATTGCCACTGAGTACACGCGTCGACAAGCCCCCAAGCACGTTGCGTGGGGAATGGCATTCTGAGCAGTGTGCGGGGCCGTTGACTAAATAGTCACCTCTATGGTTGGTATCTACTTCGCGAGTTGCGTTAAAGAACAGTGCTTTCCAAAAAACCAATGTTGTTCGAATTGATACAGGCCATGCGATGTTGTGATTTGGCGCAGATGATGCCACCGGGTCTACCGTCACAAGCCAGGCTTTGAGATCGATAATATCCTGCTCGTCCATCACACTGTATGAAGTGTATGGAAAGGCAGGGTAATAATGACTACCATCAGGGGCGATACCAGCACTCAATGCATTTATAAAATCTGTTTCAGTCCAACTGCCTATCCCGGCTGTTGTATCACTGGTTATGTTGGGTGAATAGAATGTGCCAAATGGTGTTTCCAGTGCCACCCCACCGGCCAGTGGTAATCCGTCGTTCTCATAATCTGTGTGGCAGGCAATACAGCCTGCCATGGTGGCGACATATTCACCACGGCTTGCATCGCCTTTCAGGTGTTGTGTGTTTTGTTGTAGCGCTATGCGCCTGGCGTTGGTGCGTGCATTCAATGCGCTTACGCACAACGCTATTACCGCCACTGCCGTGATTGTAAGCACGCATGCCGCTCTGGCTATGGTGTTCATGGCGGGCTAGCTTCGCGCTAGTCTTTGGGTTTGCGAAAGCGCTTGTGGCATCCTGAGCAGTTCTTTGTTGTTTTAAAGAAGGCTTTTTTTAGTGTGCCAATATCATTTGTGCTGTTTATGGTTTCTTTCAGTGCTTTGCTGCTGGAGATGAATTCATCCACCATGGTGGAAAACTCCTGCCATTCGTCCCAGATTTTTGGTAGCGCTTCAGTTTTGTGTCCGTTGCGGCTCGCGTCTGTGTCCGGAAAAAGTTCTGCCATGCCAGTGCCGTGCATTACAAAAGCGTCTGCGGCATCTATGAGGGCTGCGGCGTTAAATTCTGTTTTGCCTTTGAACATGTTGGCGACAATTTTTGATTTGTCACCCATGACGCCCATGGCATCCATTCGTTCTTTAATGATACCTGTGGCGCCTGAGTGAGAATAGGCCAGTCCGGTTACCATGATGCAGAGGGTTGTGACGCTAAAAAGTATTTTTTTCAATTTGTTGCTTGCTCTCTATCTGGTGCGGTGAAACTGGCGTCAGGGTTTGCTTGAGTACGCTTTTCGCAATCCGGTTGGGTTGATAGCAGAATAGGTTCTGAGTTCGATAATAATAGACAGTGTAGTGCAACATTCAATCAGAAACGGTGAGCATGTGCCATTGGGCTTGTGACAAGGGCTTGCGACGGCGCGGTT
>CALGJU010000133.1 GCA_937928685.1 uncultured Granulosicoccaceae bacterium | reverse complement strand
TCTGCCTCTATTCTTACAATGCCGCGTAGTGTCCGGTTGCTGGACGGTTCATAGCAGCAGACATACGCCCGGCGTTCTACAGGTTTACCGCTGTTATAGGCTATCAGTTCAGGTTTGTCGGGCTCCTCTAGTGTGATGGTTTCGATCCAGGCTGAGTCGTCAAGATTTGCCTGTTGTTTTATAACGCTGGCTGCAGTTCTTATTTCTTCTTCAGACAGAGGATCCAGTGGGTGAGTATGCATTAGGGCTTCCGTAATATGAATCGATACCACCTTAGTTGGCGCCCGATGTAAGGTGCAGCTACGCTGCCTACCGTCTAATGTGCCGGGAAATCTGGCAAATTCTGAGTGCCGAAAATTGAGTTAGTACAATCGCGAGTGTTCTACGTCATAGCCAAATGCCTGTCGACGCGATGTGGTGTTGGTGTCTGTTTCATCATCGATGGCTTTGACAGGCTTGCCGTTTTCATCAAAACGCATGGCGATGAATTCCGGCTCTATACCTGCGTATCCCACGTAACCTGCTACCGGTTTTGTTTTTGGTATGCCAAACAGATCGATCCAGCTCGACAACACATGCTCGACCCCGGCGGCCTCAAGTTCTGCACGTACTTCTGCGATGCGTTCTTTTGTTGGCAATGCTTCAGCAAAGGTTTCTACGTAGGCCGTCATCTGTTTTTCCTCACAATGTATTCAGCACTTAGCCGTTGCCTGCGCTGTAAATTGGTTGTTAGTCGATCAGTTCCCTGATGGTGTTATCAAGGTAACTCTGAAATTCAGGGCTATTGCCAGGTGAAGCTACGCAGTGACCCCAGGGGGATTTAAAAATCCGCAGCACGCTATTTTTAATGTGCTCTACTTCTATGGCATTGTCTTCAGGTCGGAAATAAAGATCATTGTCACAGGCGATCACGATGGTGCGGGCTTTGATGGCTGCCAGCGCTATGGTGAAATCACCATCGTAAAGCGGTTGCCGGCTGATATCACCGTGCTGCCAGGTAGATAGTTTGCATAGCAGGTCGTTGGCGTCCCAGTCTAGATGATCCTGTTCCCAGTCATGTAGCAGTGCTTCGGCAGTGTCAAATCCCTTTAAGCGATACATTTTGTTGCGGTAAAAGGTTTGCGAAAACGCCCAGCCCGCGTATATGCGGCCAAACGCTTTTAAACCTTTTACTGGCGGGCTCTGGTAGTTGCCGTTGTCGTATAGCGCGTCTGCCTGTAGGGCTGCTTTTACTCCTTCAAGAAATACCCAGTTATGTTCTGCGGTTTTAGCTGATGCACAGAACGGCAGTATTGCATCGACCATGTCCGGGTATTGTGCCGCCCACTGAAATGACTGACATCCTGCCATTGACCATCCAGTGACCAGTGCGATCTGATCGACACCCAGTTCCGTGGTGAGTAACTGGTGCTGAGCCTTAATGTTGTCAAATAAAGTGATCGATGGAAATGCGGCACCACTTTGTGGTGCTGGAGTATTGCTTGGTGAAGATGATATGCCGTTGCCAAACATATTCACTGAGACAATAAAGTGCCTTGCCGGGTCTATGGCTCTGCCGTCACCGAAGAAGCCTTCGTTGCGCATGTGGTTGCCGGTATAAAATGTGGGCAATACAACTACATTATTTTTCTTCGCGTTTAGTTTGCCGTACGTTTTATACGCGAGTTTAGCGTTTGACAGTGTGGTGCCGGATTGCAAACCGAAATCACCCAGGTCGAATACATAGCAGTCGTTAGTCATGGTGTATCTTTCGTTTGATTAGGCTTTTTATCATATTTTTTAAGGGTTGTATTTTTTTATGTCAGTGCACTGACTTACTGCTAGAGGGGAATAAGCTTGCGCATTCACCGAAATTACAATATCAGAATATCACTTTACAATTATCAGTGTCACTCATTGGATGCGCAGTGCGTCGCGAATTTGTTTGACGTGCGTAGTTTGAGTCATGACATGACTGGCACGATGTGGTTGTTCGCAGCGGTAGGCCACGACGTGCTCAGGATCAGAGCACGGATAGTACGTTTGGTATTGTGTTGGCGATTATGGCGCATCACCCGGCGCTGCTATGTGGCGAGTGTGATTGTGAAAGGGTCGCAGGATCGGAGATAGTTGCTTACTGGGGAAGAGTTTATGTAGGTGTCCTTCATAGCCGGGATATCTCAATCATCGTCGATGCCAATGTAAAAGCACTCGGTGATGATTCAATTTTCACCGGTCGGAATGGCTGTGACGGGAGTAGAAATAAGTGTCACATTTGGCTGTGATGCGTTAAGTTTTATAATCGTGACTCAGGGGGAATTCGATGGTGCAAGATCAAAGCAAGAGGTTGGGATAGATGGAAAACGAAGCAATACACCGCGCGGCCGGGCTTGTTTGTTTTAATGATCCGCAAAATATCGAACCATTGAGTGGTGGCATTACCAACGTTAACCTCACCGTGGACGATGGCGACAAAAAATTCGTCGTGCGTCTTGGGGATGACATAGAAGAACACGGTGTTAGGCGCTGGAACGAGCTGGCGGTATCTCAAGCCGCTGCCAGGGCCGGGTTTTCTCCCAACGTTGTGCACTTCGAACCTGGCGTTCTAGTGCTGGAATTTCTTGAGGCTGTGACGTTTCAGGAAGCCGATGTCCGCACTGTGGAGAATCTGCCGCGCATCATTGAACTGGTAGCGCGTGTTCATCGAGAGTTGGGTACTGAATTAACAACACCGGTGCTGGCGTTCTGGCCGTTTCAGGTTAATCGAACTTATATTGCGCGGTTGCAGGCAGAGGGCTCTTCACACAAAACTATTCTACCTGACATGCTCAAACGATCAACAATGCTTGAGACTGCAGTCGGGCAGGTTGACCTGGTGATAGGTCATAACGATTTGTTGGCGGCTAATATACTGGATGATGGAAAACGGCTATGGCTGATTGACTGGGAATACGCTGGATTTAATTCGCCATTGTTTGATCTGGCTGGCCTGGCTTCTAACAATGGTTTGAGTGAATCTCAGGAGCATGCGATGCTGGAGCAATATTTCGGTATTTTGTCAGAGCAACAATGGAAGTCTTATCAGGCAATGAAGTGTGCGTCTTTAATGCGAGAGACGCTATGGTCTATGACATCAGAAATTTACTCGACGTTAGATTTTGATTACGCCAGCTATACTGCTGAAAACATAGAACGGTTTGATACCGCTTTAGCTGTTTTTACAAACCCTTAAGGCCGACCATGAGTTTACCTTCTTCCTCAAAGATCATCGTTGTGGGTGGTGGCATCATCGGATGTTCCACTGCTTATCATTTGGCTCAAATGGGTCAGGAGGTATTGTTACTGGAAAAGGCTCAGCTAACATCCGGCTCTACATGGCATGCAGCCGGTTTGGTCGGGCAGTTGCGTTCAAGCGCTAATGTTACTCAGCTTCTGGGTTATTCCATTGAGCTTTATAACAAGCTTGAAGCAGAAACCGGGCTTGCGACTGGTTGGAAAATGAACGGCGGGCTACGGCTTGCGTGCAATGAAGAACGCTGGACCGAAGTTAAGCGACAAGCCACAACAGCCCACAGTTTTGGTCTTGACATGCAACTGATGTCAGCGCGAGAGGCGCAAGACCTTTGGCCATTGATGGATATTGGTGATGTAGTCGGCGCCGCCTTCCTGCCGTCAGATGGCCAGGCGAACCCGGCTGATATAACGCAGGCGCTGGCCAAAGGTGCGCGTGCCAAAGGTGCGAAGTTGGTAGAGCATACTTGTGTCACAGAGATAGTCACAGAAAAAGGACAGATAAAGGGCGTGCGCACAGCCGAAGGTGATGTCGTCTGTGAAAAACTGGTGTTGTGTTGCGGGCTTTGGACCAGAGAGTTAGCCAAATCTATTGGAGTGGTTGTGCCATTGGTATCGGTCGAACACCAGTACATGATCACAGAGCCTTTCGCCGTACCATCTAATCTGCCCACGTTACGCGACCCGGATCGCCTGACGTACTACAAAGAGGAAGTGGGTGGTTTGATTATGGGAGGGTATGAAGCCAACGGTATCCCGTGGGCCGTAGATGGAATTCCCGATCCCTTTGACTTTCAATTGCTGGACTCAAATTTTGCACATTTTGAACAACTGGTTGAATTGGCATTGCCACGGGTTCCCGCATTGCAGACGGTAGGCGTCAAGCAGTTAATCAACGGGCCGGAAAGTTTCACACCGGATGGTAACTTTATTCTTGGTGAAGCGCCCGAAATGGCAAATGTATTCATCGGTGCAGGGTTTAATGCGTTTGGCATTGCATCCGGTGGAGGGGCAGGTATGGCGTTGGCGGAGTGGGTAGCCAATGGAGTGCCTCCGTATGATCTATGGCCGGTTGATATTCGTCGTTTCGGCCGTCCACATGCAGATGAAGACTGGGTTCGCAGCCGCACGCTAGAGGCTTATAGCAAACATTACACTATGGCCTGGCCATCGGAGGAACATGACAGTGCGCGTCCCGGTCGTCGATCACCGCTCTATGATGCCCTGCAGAAAAACGGTGCCGTGTTTGGAGAAAAGCTCGGCTGGGAGCGGCCCAACTGGTTTGCAGAAGGCAGCGAAGAATCTCGCGACATTTATACTTTTGAGCGCCCCAACTGGCATGCTGCGGTCGGCCGTGAACACAAAGCTGCGCGAGAAGCTGCTGTTTTATTTGATCAAACTTCTTTCGCCAAATTTATACTGCAAGGGCCTGACGCTGAAGCCGCACTGAACTGGATAGCATCAAACCGTGCAGATAAACCGGTGGGCTCGATTATCTATACCCAGATGCTCAATGATCATGGTGGTATTGAATGCGATCTGACAATGGTCCGTACAGCACTTGATTCGTATTATATTGTTACTGGTACCGGTTTTGCCACGCACGATTTTAACTGGATTTCGCGCAACATCCCGAAAGACATGAATGCTCAGCTGGTTGACATAACCTCAGCTAACGCTGTGCTTTCGCTGTTCGGCCCCAATGCACGAAATATTCTGCAGCAGTGCACACGCGATGACATTAGCCATGGGGAATTTCCATTTGCGCAATCACGAACCATTGGTATAGCGGGGTGTCCGGTGCTGGCAATGCGGATTACTTATGTGGGGGAGTGCGGATGGGAATTGCATGTACCGGTAGAATACGCCTTAACGGTATATGAATGTCTGCATGCAGCAGGATCGTCCCGTGGCTTACGCAATGGCGGATATCGCGCGATTGAAACACTCCGGCTTGAAAAAGGCTATAGAGCCTGGGGATCGGATATTGGTCCTGATCACACGCCGGATGAAGCCGGCCTTGGCTGGGCAGTTAAAATGAATACGAACATAGACTTTAAAGGCCGTTCAGCGGTGCAAGCGCAACGCCAGAGCGGCATCAAAAAGATCATGGCGACTTTTACCTGTGATAGAAAGGTGATTCTATCGGGGCGTGAAACCATCTATAGAGACGGTAAACGTTGTGGTTGGTTGTCTTCGGCAGGGTACGGACACACGGTAGGAAAAAGCATAGGTATGGGGTATGTGCGTAGTCGTGAGGTGATCGATAACAACTACGTTTTATCTGGCGAATACGAATTGGAAGTAGCTACTCAACGAGTGAGGTCTGACGTCACGCTGGTGCCGCTTATTGATCCTGATATGAAAAAAATAAAATCGTGATTTTGTATATAAGCCAGATGAGATTGCGATGAGCTTATTGACTGTACCGTAAAAATGCAACGTGTCATTGGTGGTGTTGAATTTAACGTCAAGTGTTCATGAAATATCGAAACCCTGGTAATTATTATCAGCGGCTTTCTGACAGATAGCACGATACTTATCGAGCCCTCCTGTGTATGGCATAAACATGCGAGGCTTGCCGGGGATGTTTGCACCCAGGTACCAGGAGTGTTTGACTTTCGGAAGCAGTGTTTTATCTGCCTCTGCATTGGCTTCATTGACCCACGATTCAACTGATGGTTCCGGGCTTTCTATTGTTGTGTGGTTTTGTTCGACCATATAGGCAATACAATCGCTAATCCATTCTACGTGTTGTTCGATTGCAGCTGGCATATTGGTTAATACAGATGGGCTGCCGGGACCGGTTACCATGAACAGATTGGGAAAGCCTGCCACCTGTAAACCCAAATGATTACGTGGTCCAGCGGACCACGCATCACTGAGTGTTAAGTCATTTCGCCCGCGAATATCCATCCGCAATAGCGTACCTGTGATTGCATCGTAGCCGGTTGCAAACACCAGGATATCAAGCTCATGATGCGTTTCAATATGTTGACCGGTGTTATCCATACCGTGGCATAGCATGCCGTCTTTAGTGATCTTTGAAATTGGCGTTTTTCGAAGATCAACTAACGTTACGTTGTCTCTGTTATAAGTTTCAAAATAGTGTGTATCTATGGGTGGACGCTTTGCGGCGTAGGGATGATCGATATCAGCCAGGGTAGAAGCTGTTTCCGGATCATCAACAAGTTGGTGGATTTTGCGCTTTATAAAAGCAGCTGCTGTAGCATTTGCCTCTTCACTGATAAGCAGGTCAGAGAAAGAGGCGCGAAATTTCAGTCCCCCGGTTTGCCATGCTTTTTCGTAGATGCTGGCTCGTTCATCGGCGGATGTTTTTAATGCTTTCCGCTTGCTGATCAACCAGCCATGTCCGTTGCTGTTGTTGCGTGTTAATTCGCGTGTCGTCGCTGCATTAAGTTTATGGGAGTGGCGGTCTTTGGCGTTTAGTATGTGATTGCGTGCCGGTATGCTGTAGTTGGCGGTGCGCTGAAAAACAGTCAGGTGTTGTGCGGTCTGTGCAATGACTGGTGCTGCTTGTATTCCGGTTGAACCGGTACCTATTTGCCCGACACGTTTACCTTCAAATTGAACGCCTTCTTTTGGCCATTGCCCGGTGTGGTACCACTCACCGGCAAAGTCATTGAGTCCATCAATCTCCGGGACGTTGGCGCTAGATAAACAACCGACAGCGGTAATCAAGTAGCGGGCACGATAGTGTTGGCCTGCGTCAATTTCGATATCCCAATAGTTATCCTGTTCGTTGAATCGGGCGGCTGCCACACGAGTGTCAAACTCAATGCTTTTGCGTAGGTCGAATCGATCAGTGACATGATTTAGATAGCTAACTATTTCAGCCGGACCGGGATATCGCTCTGACCAATTCCATTCTTCGGTAAGCTCTTTAGAAAATGTGTAGCAATAGACGTGACTTTCAGAATCGCAGCGTGCGCCGGGGTAGCTGTTCCAGTACCAGGTCCCGCCGACACCGTCACCGGCTTCCAGCACTTTGACCTTCAAACCGAGTTTTTCTTGTAAGCAATAGAGCTGGTAGAGCCCGGAGAAACCGGCGCCAATAATTAATGCATCGAGCATCTCAGGTTCTGAGTGTTGTGTATTCATCTGGAGAGCGTCAGTTCCACGTAAAGCATCCTTGATAAAGTGTACATACAATCAGGTTCGCCAGGTAGGGGGCTTGGCGCATCTGCCAATTTAAAACATAATGGATGCACCTTAGCCCCTGTGTGGAGCGTTTTTGCGCTGCGTCTATACGACAATACTGTCAATATCTTTCGGGTGATCCGTCAACGTCTCATAGCCGCTGTCAGTAATGATAAAACTGTCACCCACTTGTGCACGAAAGGTATCGGTCGAAACGGAGCCATCAACCGCCAGTACCATCCCTGGTTGCAGTAGCGTTTTATCCCCTGTGACTAACTGCGGCTTTTCCAGAAAACTAAAGCCGGTAGCTCGGCCGCATCGGAATGGGTAATCGTATCCTGCACTCTTAATGACCTCTGCATATTCCGCATGGACACTCTCTGCGGTGACACCTGGTCGTAGTGCCTTTAGTGCAGCTTGTTGACTGGTAAGAGCGACATGGTACACATCGGCCTGTGCCTTTTTTGCTATCTCTCCAATCCAGAAAGTTCTGTCAAAGCCGAGTTTAAAGCGATGGAAGTTTGTCATCCCGCAGAAACAAAGAAACACCGGTTCACCGTGCTTCATTATACGAGTGCTGGCGCGATGGTGAGTTTTAATTATTTCCTCCCCGGAGGCCATAATCTGAAGAAAATGGGTGTTCGGAGACATATCAGTGTTTTTATAATGTTGCGCCAGTAGCTCTGCTGCCTTTCGTGTGCCGGCATTTGATGTGGCAATAGCAACTTCGTATTCAGCAATTCCATTGGCTATCGCCTCACGCCCTGCATGCATCATCGCATTGGCCACTTGCCCGGCATGGCGAGCAAGCTGCAATTCGTCCTGCGACTTTATCATTCGCATTTTAACCAGTATCGGCGTGACGTTTTTAAGGTCGGTCGCATCAATCAGGCTATCTATGTAACTGCGTACCAGAGGCGGCATCTGCTCAGGTTCAATGGCGACTGCTGTGGCTGACTTGACAGCGCCCGGCAGTTCTTCGCGCCACTCATCACCCATACCATCATTCCATGCTGCAATCCGATCAACGTCAGCAATTGCGTTGGCAGAGGCAAGGTCAATTGTCGGGGTGATCAATAAAGTAGCATCATCTTTGGATACCACCAGAATGGTCGGGCGACCGAATTCCATGTGCAGATAGTCGTAATAGCCGGTCAGGTAATAGACATTGTCTTCATCGGTGATGAGTGCAACATCAATATTCGCCTGGGCCAGTCGAGCTTTGAAGCGTGACATCCGCACTTTGAACATATGGTTTTATCCGTTAGAGTGGCTTTGAGTTAGCTACCTTTACGCTTGAGTATACTATTCGTCAAGTGAGGGATGTGTGCTACCGACTATTGGGACTTTGGTGTTAACAAGGTGCGTAGCGCCGTTAGTTTCGTTACGATGAACAAACTATAACTGTAGACAGTGACTAAATGCATACGCTCACCATTTTTGCTGCTCAATGAAAATCTGGGTCGACGCGGACGCCTGCCCGGTGGCAATGCGCAAAATACTCTTCAAGGCTGCCCTGCGTACCGGAACGCAAGTGACATTAATTGCCAACCATGCAGTACCAATACCGAGCTCACCACTGATTACCATGCAACAGGTGCCTCAAGGGTTTGATGTGGCCGACGATGAAATCGTTCGTCTTGTAGAGCTGGGGCATCTTGTAATCACCAGCGATATACCTCTGGCCAGTGAAGCGATTGACAAGGGTGCGACAGTGCTCAACGGGCGTGGTGAGCTGTTAGACAAAGGCAATATACGTGCTTTACTCAGTATGCGTGATTTTATGGATACATTGCGTGGTAGCGGTATTCAGACAGGTGGACAGGCGCCGCTGGGACAAAGCGAAATAAAAAACTTTGCTGATCAACTTGATCGTTGGCTGGCGCGGCGTTCAAAAAAATAATCAGCACTTCGCACTTCGCACTTCGCACTTCGCACTTTCTGAGGCAAACCAATGGGGCGACTGCAATTTGCCGCAATGTCTATCGGCGCACTCGGGTAATTTTCAATTCGGCCGATAGGAGCATATGCATGGAGCGGGCAGCATGCTCGTTCAGTTCCATAGATCGGTGCAGGTTGCAGGCTTAACTTTATAGTCGTTCAAACTTGAGACTAGAGTTGGTTCAGGTGTCCGGTTGTGCCGGGGCATGTAAAGCCTTTATACAGATTGTCGTGTGACAATAGTTTACTCATTTTAGATCTTAACTTCCTTTTTGATACCGAAATTGGCTAAAAAGCTGTGCGTTAAATGATCACATCGTCGTTGGTGTTTACTTGTCATGACGCTCGGGTTACTCTGCGTATTTAAATATAATCTACGGTCGTTGTTCAGGAGAACCAATCAATGAATGGCTCAAGCCACCCTCTTAGAAGAATCAGGCTGTTTGTGTTGACTATCGGGTTAGCAGCTGGCCTTCAGGCATGCACAACTGCTGCCGTCAGTCCGATTGAGGAATCTAACGGTTTCGACACATTGTCCAGTTTGCAGCAAGGGCAATATGTTCTGCAATCGGGAGATCAGATCTATATACAGGTGTTTAATGATCCAG
>CALGJU010000132.1 GCA_937928685.1 uncultured Granulosicoccaceae bacterium | reverse complement strand
AAGGCGAAGCTCGCAGGCAATAGTTATTCTCTTTTCAAGAGCTTCAACGCAGTGGCAAGCCAAATGCCGATCTCCCGCAGGGGCGATTAATCAAAGTGCACACCACATTCGTTGCAGGCTCTATGACTTACTGTCGTCCCGATTTATCTATTAAAATTAGACACTTTGATTGATTGACTCATATGTGCAATCTATTTGTTCCAGTACACTAGCGGGTGAATCTTGCCAGCGCCGGAAGCAGGCGTCGATTATCATCTGATTTTGGCCTGCGCCCTGCAAGTCGATCTTCAAAGTACTGTAGCTTCCAGCGAGCGGCACGTGTGTCCTCGGCCTCTTCGCCAAAGATACTGCGATAGATATTTAACGCCAGACGCTGGTGTGTGATGGCATCTTCCAGGGCATCCCTTGAACCCTCGGCAATCCATGCGAGCGCTTCAAGTGTTTGTGCGGTCTCACCGTGGTAGAGACCGAGAGACTTCGTTTGGATACTCAAGGCACGATTGTACTGTTGCTCGGCAATGCGCGGGTCGCGTTCCAAAAGCGCTGCAAGAAAGTAGGTTCTGGCAAGTCTGGGATCATCACTTTTAAAACCAGCTGCCATTTTACGTGCGGTGCGAATCCACGGGGCAGGGTCACCATCGTTTGACATTAAATAAAACTCAGCGTTCTCCACCGCGATACGCCACATTTCATCTTCGTCTGAGGCGATGATGAACTGCTCCGGTTTCTCACTGGCCAGACTGTCGGGGAGTGCATCTGGTGTGGCCTTTGGCAAAGTGACGGTAGTCGTTGGCGTTACTTCGGCCTGTGGTGCCAGTGCCAACATTTCAGATTGATCTGCTGCTGTGCTGTCAATGGTTGCCGGTAGTGCGGCTGCCGGGCTGGCAGCGGGTTCAGGTGCTGTTTTCTGGCCGCTGTGGGTAGTTAGATTCACCAGCAGCAGAGCACCAACTGCAGCACTGGCCAGTAGTGCCGCATTTTGGTAATTCAGATGCTGGCGCATTGGGAATTTGCCGCGATTGCCAATCCACTCTTCGATTTTAGGTTGAGGTCTTCTGGCAGATTTTGAGGTGATTGCTGCCTGATAGCTGCGTGCGCCGGTTTGAGTGAAGCACAGCAGCTGAGTATCCGCCTGACGCAATATGGTGCAGTCGAGCAATAGCTCTGAATATTTTCGATACGCTTCGCGTTCAGCATCCAGATGTTGATCTGGATCCATCATCAGCGGGTTTTCATCGGGCATACGCGCCGCTGTGACCTGCAGGTGTTTTTTCCACTGGGCTGCTAACGTGCTGGAACCGGTGTTTTCCAGATGAAAGTCAGCGGTGCTGAATAGCTCACGCATTGGCTCAAGCTGCATAGCCCCGGGTTGGCAAGTGGTGATGAGCCTTCTGCCACGAGTGAAGTAGTGAGTGAAATACACCCAGTTTTTACTGTGATATAGATCGGTGAGTACTGCGTAGGCGTTCTGATCTACACTCAGATAAGCAAGCATTCGCGCAGGATTGTCAGAGTGTTTACCAATGCACTGGTAGATCTCTATTTCATGCGAATAGATGAAGCCTAAATCCAGCAGTTGATCTGCATAGACTTGCATGACCGGACTTAGGTCCCGGGGTTGTGCGGCGTTCTCCCGCAAGCGGAAATCTGCTGTGGAAAACCGTAAGTCGAGCAGTTGCTGGATTTCTTGTTGGCTGTCTGTAGGTGGTTCGGTTTTTCTCATTATTATTTTTCGAACTATTCAGCGTCAAACTTGGCCAAGAAGAATGCGCGAGGGTTTATACTACCAATACACACCGGTTGAACTGCGGCATATGCTCGCTATAACTATAGAGCATATTTTCTGTCAGCCGGGTTAATTGTGAATAATCTACTGAAAAATTAACATTGGCCACACGTGTCGCTGCGATGGTCATAACGGTAATGTATATATCAAGGTGGATGCCCCGATGTGGACTATCTGCGAAG
Organism: uncultured Granulosicoccaceae bacterium; assembly: GCA_937928685.1. Lineage (GTDB taxonomy): Bacteria > Pseudomonadota > Gammaproteobacteria > Granulosicoccales > Granulosicoccaceae. Next base: position 10,042 of record CALGJU010000132.1, on the reverse strand, counting down.
AGCCATTGCAATGACTGAATCCAAAATACGACGTTTTCGCACGCTGGGAGTCACCACTGTGGTGGCAGTGTACTGCCTGATACTGATCGCAGGTGCGGTACGCGCCACGGGTTCCGGTATGGGCTGCCCGGACTGGCCGACGTGTTTCGGACAGTGGATACCACCGATGAGTGAAAGTCAGCTGCCGGCCGACTATCAGCAAATTTACGCTGATCGCGGCTATGCAGAAACCGAATTCAACCCGACCAAAACCTGGATTGAATATACCAATCGCCTGGTGGGCGTATTGATCGGGATACTGATTTTTTTCACCATGCTATCGTCGCGACATTTTCGGGTAGAGAACAATCTGGTTACCAGGCTATCGGTATTTGCTTTTTTCGCGGTGGTGTTTCAAGGCTGGCTTGGATCGCGAGTGGTAGCCAGCAATCTGCACCCGGGAATGATCACGTTACATATGTTGCTTGCACAATTAATTGTTGCAGTATTAATTTGTGCGGTGATGCGTTCACAGAGAGAAGTAATCAGTGGGCAGGGTATGGATCGACTGCCTGCTAGCTTTAACACCGTGTTAACTGTAGTAATGGTGATGACACTGATTCAAATGGTCATGGGAACGCAGGTCAGAGAGGCAATTGATATTATCGCGCGTAGTGATGACACGCGTAGTGTGTGGATCGAACAGCTGCCATTAATATTTCTGGTGCATCGATCCTTTTCGTCCTTAATTCTGTTTTCCAATCTCTGGGTAGTGTGGCAGGTTTGGAAGCACATTCCTTCAGCTCACCCCATGTATCGTTTCGCACTGGCGCTGGCCGGCTTAATTGTCTCAACGATTTTAATCGGCGTGATAATGGATCGCCTGCATATTCCTGCTTTTTTCCAACCCTTTCACCTGTGGCTAGCGTCGCTTATTTTCGGGGTTCAAATCACAATTTTCCTGTTTCTGAGATACGGTCTGCAACAAGGCACGGTGATGTCCGATCAACAATCTGGAACTGAGACACGGACAGTGGCCGGAACAGGCGCAGTAACGCCGGGAATGTAGAGTCGCTTCGATTTCGAGCGTTTCAAATCACTGTCTGGTCACAGCGCTATTTGATTGGCTCAGGTAAGCTTCACGACACTCATGCATCGCTGTGAACGCTCACAGCCCGGAGCACGCTGTGTCTTATCTTATTGCCATACCTTGTATGACTGCCGTCTATCTGATGGTCGGAAAGTTGGGTCTTTCAAGAGTAGGTTTTGCCACATTTGGCCTGCTGTTGACCGTGACTTTTGCCGGTTACGAATGGTTCGTGCCTGGTGTTGATGCGCTGATTGCAGCCTGTATCGCAATGGCCACGGCAAACTTCAGTGCATGGTTTATCGATGCATTTCTGATGCAGGAAGTAGCAGAAGAGGAGCTCACACAAGAGCTCATTGAGCTACAGCAAAAACAACGCATGGGTCGCTTTTGCAGTCGGCTCACACACGACTTTGCTGTATGTCCTCAAGACAGTGTCTTTGCAGTAGGATTTATCAACAACAATGATTGGTCAGCGCTTGCCAGTGCTCTTGCCGACATGAACGCTTCAGAGCGTCAGGGTTTCTACGCCAATCTGAACTACAGCTCTATCAGTGAGCGCGCGTTGCAGGAAGTGATCAATACCCATCCAAAAAATGCAGATGCTCACGTGTTAATGGGGCATGTGAAATTATGTCTGGCAAAAAGGCTGGGCTTAAAGCCGGGAGCGCGTTTTGAAGAGCCTGTAGCGCTGGCAATAAGGCAGGCTTTTAAGCACTTTAATCTGGCACTCAGACTTTACCCGAATGATGCAGAGGCCCTGTGTGGCTTGCTTATGGCAAAAGGCTTTACCGGTCTAAGTGATGAGCATGTGACGAATAGTCTTGAGCAGCTACTGCAGGCCGCGCCTGGTCATCTACATGGTGTTGTCGCCGCCGCACGGTTTCTCGTGCTATCACCGCAGCAGGCGAATGGCTTTGTCACTCTGGTAGAGACAGCGGTTGACGGACGCTGTGAATCAACCGTCGCGATAGCCAAAATCATCGCCCACATCGAGTGTATGGGATTGGTTGAAAACGGGGTAAACAATTCGCAAGTGATAGCAGATGTTTATGAGCAGTTACGCTGTTACAAGCGCGAAGCTGACAGTCTTGGAAAGTGGCAGCGTGGAATGTCTGACAACGTGGTGGCGTATATGCTGCAATTGATTGGCGACGCCAAAGAGTCTAAGCATTATCTGGACAGGATCAACGGGCTGGTCAGTCCTTACCCGTGGCAGATTAACTCTGTTCAAGTACACTAGCGATCAAGTGCCTATCGCTGTCCGATAGGCACTGATTGTTGATTGCAGTAATCAGCTGTTTCGAGATCCTTTGAATACAATATCGCTTACGTCTTCATAGGTTTTTGCAAAATGAACCTTGATGCCTGATTTGACTGAACGTGAAAGCTCGTCGTAATCGCGCTTATTGTCAAAAGGCAGCACCACGGTTTTAATTCCCAGTCGCTTTGACGCAATCAGTTTTTCCTTGATGCCGCCCACTGGTAGCACCTGACCGGTGAGTGTTAGTTCTCCTGTCATTGCGATCGTGGCGGCGACTTTTTTATTTAGCGCAAGCGACAACAGTGCAGTGGCCATAGTGATGCCTGCACTCGGTCCATCTTTAGGAGTAGCACCTTCCGGAACATGCAAATGTACAAGGGCATTTTTACTGAGATCAGTTTTAAATTTGTAGTCTGACAAGTTAGAGGTCACGTAACTGTAGGCAATCTCTGCAGATTCCTTCATTACCGCGCCAAGGTTGCCGGTGAGTTTGACGCCGTTTTTCTCTTCACTGACCACCGTTGCTTCTATCGGCAGGGTAGCACCACCCATCGCCGTCCAGGCCAGGCCGGTCACGACACCCACACCGGTAAGCTGGCGTTCCTGTCGGAAAATAGGTTGTCCTACAAAGTCGACCAACGTCTTATTGTTGATGGAAACCTTGTTGCTGCCGCTGAGCAGTTTAACCACCGACTTGCGCAGAATTTTTGATAACAGCTTTTCAAGATTTCTCACTCCGGCTTCACGTGCATAGCCTTCAATCAAGGCCTTCATTGCGCTGTCGGTGATCGTGACCTTAGATGGTGCAACTTTGTTGCGATCGAGTAGTCGAGGCCACAGATGCTTGGTGGCGATCTTAAATTTTTCTTCCGGCAGGTAGCCAGCAAGACGGATGTCATCCATTCGATCAAGCAACGGTCTTGGAATGGTATCAATCTGATTAGCGGTACAGACAAACAGCACCCGCGATAGATCAACTCTTAAATCGAGGTAGTGATCCAGAAATTCACTGTTTTGTTCAGGGTCTAGAACTTCAAGCAGGGCTGAAGCCGGGTCACCTTGAAAGGAGGCGCCAATCTTGTCTACCTCATCGAGCATGATGACCGGGTTTTCTACCTGCACATCTTTGAGCGCCTGCACCAGCTTGCCTGGCATTGCCCCGATATAAGTACGTCGATGGCCTTTGATTTCAGCTTCATCCCGCATACCGCCCAGGCTGAAGCGATAAAACTTTCGCCCCAGTGAATCTGCGATAGATCGACCGATGGAAGTTTTGCCCACGCCTGGTGGTCCCACCAATAGCAGAATCGATCCTGAAATTTCACCGCGGTATGCACCAAGCGCCAGAAATTCGAGGATCCGATCTTTGACATCATCAAGACCTGCGTGATCTTTATTTAAAATTCGACGCGCCTGTTTAAGGTTGAGCTTGTCCTCTGAGTGCACGCCCCACGGCACATTGGTTATCCAGTCAAGGTAGTTTCTGGTAACGCCGTATTCAGGCGAGCCGGTCTCCAGAACAGAAAGCTTTTGTAACTCTTCATCAAAGCGCTTTTGTACCGCTTCAGTGGGCGCGCGATTTTCCATGCGCTCGGCAAACTGCTCAATATCTGCGGTGCGATCGTCTTTGGCAATACCCAGCTCGCGCTGAATGACTTTGAGTTGTTCTTTAAGAAAAAAGTCACGTTGGTTTTTATGTATTTTGCTCTCAACTTCCTGCCTGATCTCACCTTGAAGTCGGGCCATTTCGATTTCTTTGCGGAGCAGTATTAACACTTTTTCCATACGCTGAAGTATCGGAATGGTATCCAGTACCTCTTGTAGCTCGTTGCCTGGTGCGGTGGTGATGGCAGCGGCAAAGTCAGCCAGGGGCGAGGGTTCATTGAGATTAAAATGATTGAGGAAGTTTTTAAGCTCCTCGTTGTACAGAGGGTTCAGCGGCACCAGTTCTTTAATGGCTTGTATGAGTGCCATTGCATAGGCTTTAACATCTTCCGGGCTCTCATCAGGTTCTATCGGATAGTCAACTGAACCCGCTAGTGGTGGTGCTTTTCTCAGCCACTTGCGTATTGTGAAGCGCTGCAAACCCTGTGCAATAAACTGAATGCTCGAGTCTTGCTCAACCACATTGTGCAGGCGTACCACACAGCCGGTTTTGGAGAATTCTGTCGGATCAGGGATTTCCTGTGCGTCGTCTTTTACGTGTACGAGGCCAAGAACATGTTGCCCATTCTCGTGCAATTGCTCGAATGTGCTGCGCCAGTGATCTCGATCGACCACTAAGGGTTGAATCTGGGCAGGAAAGAACGGTCGGTCGTAGACAGGCAAGATCAATATTTTTGTAGGCAATGCCTGGCCAGGTAAAATCAGGCCAGTGCTCTTCTTTTTGTTCTTTGGTAGTACTTGTGGGTCGTCTTCGCTCATGGAGAGGGGGCTTTAGTCCTGTAGAGGCTATAGGCGTGCCTGCTGGAGGCTCGTGATTGACTGTATTTATGCTGTTGCGTTATGAGTCAAAGGATATGCGTTAATCAGACAAATTCAAGCTGCACGAAAGAACATGGCTATCCGCAGACAATGTACCAATAAACGCTGGATTCGACTCTGGCAGTAAGTATGGTACGTGTGCGCCAGTCTGCCAGATTGTTGGACAGATAAAATTACGCTTTTACTATTAATCGATGCCGAGTGTGATGGTGGCAGCTGCAGCGGCAACAATATCTTCAACGCTCGCGCCACGGGAGAGATCACAAACAGGCTTTGCAAAGCCCTGCAGAATCGGGCCGGTCGCCTGAGCGTTACCGCAGTACTGCACCATTTTGTAGGCAATGTTGCCAGCGTTTAGATCAGGGAAAATCAATACGTTCGCCTGGCCTGCGACTTCCCCGGGGTGTGCAAGTTTAGTGTTGGCCACTCTGGCTGAAAGCGCGGCGTCTACCTGCACTTCACCCTCGATTTTAATATGTGGTGCTCTTTCGCGGACGATTTCTACAGCGGCAGTCACTTTGCTGACGCTTGCGTGCCGGGCACTGCCATGTGTTGAAAAAGAAAGCATTGCGACCTTTGGTTCCACATTCATCAATTTGCGCGCACTTTCGGCTGATGTGATGGCAATTTCTGCCAGCTGCTCTTCAGTCGGTGCAATGTTTAGCGCGCAGTCGGCAAACAACAGGGTGTCGGCAACACCTTCAGCAGGTTTATCCAGCGCCATAATGAAAAAGCTGGAAAGTGTTTTGATGCCGGGTTTCGGACCGACAGCAAATGACGCCTCCAGTACTTTTGCAGTGGGCAGTACCGCACCTGCTACCATCGCATCCACTTCACCGCTATGCAGCATGGCAACTGCTTGATACACCGGGAATTGTATAAATTCAGAAACGGTTTCAGCGGTGATTTTGCGCTTTTTACCGATCAATGCATCGCACAGATGTTGCGGTGCCGGAGCGCTGCTATCGAATATCTCGATGCCTGACAGATCGTGATTCTCACTCTTTGCCAACGCCACTATTTTTGCTGCATCACCCAACAGAATGGGGGTGGCAATACGTTGCTGCTTTATTTCTATGGCTGCGGCTTGAATTCTCGGGTCTTCCCCCTCAGGCAATGCCAGCCGGCTGTTACTTGATTTACACTGCTCAATACAGTTTTTAATAACGTCATTCATAATGATGTCACTGACGTGGCGCACGAGAACGTGGCGGTCTATCAGCCTTGTAGATTAAAATGGGTCAGAATATCGGGTGAAGAATAACATTAGTTGAACATTGAAAATCACTGGCTGCAACAAGCCAGGCATCTTCCGTCACCGAACTTCGACGCTCGTCCACCGACCTGCCAGGTCGATACGGTGGTTATACACAATATCAGTCTGCCGCCGCGTCAGTTTGGTGGTTGTCATATTGATGAGCTGTTTACCAACTGTCTTGACCCCGCGGCGCATCCTTACTTTGCGGAGATTTGTCACCTTGAAGTTTCGGCTCATGCTCTGATCAATCGCAGCGGTGAGATCACCCAGTATGTTGCCTTCGATAAGCGAGCCTGGCACGCCGGTAAGTCTGGTTTTGCCGGGCGTGAAAAATTCAATGACTTTTCTATAGGCATTGAGCTTGAGGGGGCTGATGATGTGCCGTTTGAGGCGGTGCAGTATGTCGTACTGGCGAAGTTACTTGCAGCCTTAGGCTGTGCTTATCCGAATTTGCTCGACGAACAAGACAATGGTGTGAGTAACTCGCGGATCGTCGGTCACAGCACTATTGCACCAGATCGCAAAACCGACCCCGGCCCGTTGTTTGATTGGCAGAAATTAACTCAGTTAATAGGATTCGTCAGTAAGCTTTGAATTAAGGCGTGGTGGTACGCTCAGGCTGCGTGCCTGCGTTTTGTGTTGTTACAGAAGGGTCAAGTATGTGGTTCAATTGCTCGCGCATTTGATCTTGTTTTTCTACAAATTTGTTTACGCTGTTTTCCAGGTATTCACCCATCACGCCTTGCAGGCTATCGCCGTAAAACCGGATAAGGTTGGCAAGTAGCTGGTTGCTCAGCATGGAGGTGCCCGCCTGAGTTTCGCGCTCACCGATAATTTGCAGCAGCACGTGGTGGGTGACGTCTGTTGAGGTGGTCGCATCGATCACAGAAAACACCTCGCCGTTAATGATCAGTGCGCGGATATGCTCGAGCGTGATGTAGGTGCTTGACTGGGTGTCATACAGCCGTCTGTTTTGGTACTTCTTTATTGTTCGCAAACAAATATTCCGTACATTGATTCCCGGCAATAATACCGCAATAGCAGGCCAGTGGCAGTTTAAATTTGGATCCAACTTAAGTTCTGCTTGAGGTTTTGCGATGTAACTGTCTGATTTTCATTAGCCTTTGGTTAATGATTGTGCATTTTCAACCCGTGTGCACGGTGCTTGCACTCCATAAACCTAGATTACTTCACAGTGTAATGTTGCGCGCCACAACCGTGGTCGGTGGCATTTCTCTGTCAGTTTTAGTTTGCCAATCGCCGCTCAAGGTTTAACTTGCCCAATCAATCACTTAGCCGTACACACTATGCAATCACCACCGGGTGCTGCTTTATGGTGCTGTGTATGGTGGCGCTGTTTACGTTTGATATAGCTGAACTACAGTTTGGCAGTCAGGTAAATGCGCCGACGGACAGTCCTGTTGAGGCCAGATCAAGGGTGTCCGTGTCGATGCGAGGTAGCATCATTGAAGTGTTGGCTGGAACCGGTGTGCGCGGAAAGGCTTCATTGGCAATCAGCGTGTTGTTCACTCTGTCTGTGGCATTTTTTTCTGTCACTGTTTCAATGCTTGCGCTGGTGTTTTCATCAGTGCTTGTTGTAGCCGTCTTTTTCAGTGTGCCGGGTAGTGGGTCTGATCCATCGTTGTTCAGCGTGTTTGTCACCTTAGTCGCTGTGTTTGTCTGTTATCTCGTTTTTAGTGTGCTGCAACAGTTATCGCATCGTCGCAAAGTGGGGCGATTTTTTAAGAACTATGTTCCTTCTAATCTCACCGATTACTATTTACAAAACCCCGAGGGTATGGAGGCGGTGAGTGAGTCACGCGAACTGACCATACTATTTTGTGATATCAAACGCTTTACCAGTATTTCTGAAACCCTTGAACCTGATCGTTTGCGAGATTGGCTGAATGCCTATTTTGATATTGTCAGCCAGGTGATTCATCAACATGGCGGTACAGTAGACAAGTACATGGGTGATAGCGTTATGGCGTTCTGGGGTGCACCCTGGACGAGTGAAACTCACGCCACCGATGCACTCTTTGCATCACGAAAGATTCAACAGGAAGTCGCAGAGCTTTCGAAGCAAGTGCAAATTATTGGGCTGCCTGCAATAACGATTGGCATTGGTATTTCCACGGGCTTTGCCAATGTCGGGCACATGGGGTCCAAACATCATATGACCTACACAGCAGTAGGTGATCCGGTAAACACCGCCAACCGATTGCAGCGTTGTACCGGGTATTACGATCTTGCGTTAGTGGTATCCGAAGCTACTGTTGAAAAAGCCCCCAAGTATTTATTCAGAGAGCTCGATACCGTGCATGTGAAAGGCAGGCAAAGGTTTGTTCGATTGTTTGAGCCGGTATGCCCGATAGACGATGCCTCCCCGCAGTTGCTGAAAAGACTGCAGTTACATCGCAAAGCGATGCAGTTTTATCGTCGCGGAATGTGGCACGATGCAGAAACGCTATTTGCCACACTGGGTAGAGATAATTTGGTTGAGCGTGACTTTTACCAAAAGTATGTTGATCGCATTGAAAAAATAAAAAGTACCAGTCCGGAAGATGAGCGTGCTCATATTGTTGATCTGACACGCCAGATCGGCTAGCCTGCCTTATTCACAAGGCGACCATTGAAATAGGCGCTAAGTCTTTATATGCAGTGTATTAAGGCGATAAACGAATTATTTTTATTTAGCAGTGTGTCTATTCGACACCAGAGAAAATCTCGCGTCACATCTCAGCCGATCTCCTTCGGCGCGTGGCGGATCACGCTTCTCAGGCGATCAGCTGAACTGTTTAGCGAACGCTGATTCCAGTGCACTAGCGGTTGCCTTGTGAATTAGGCAGGCTGGCACCAACGTATTCTTAACCGAATTCTACCCAGTCGTTATTAATGAATCGTTCCTGCACTTTATAGTACGATTTGTAGTTCATTTTTTTGCATTCTTCTATCCAGTAACCAAGATAGACATATTGCAAACCCCGTTGCCTGGCCAGTTCGATCTGCATCATGATTGCAGTGGTGCCGAGGCTGCGTTTATCGAATTCCGGATCAAAGTAGGTGTATACCGCGCTTAAGCCGGTACTGACGATATCTGTCACAGCCACCGCCAGCAACTGACCGTCAAGTCTTAAGGTAAAGAATTCGGTGTCACACCACTCACTGATAAGAAACCGTTCGAAATCTGCACGCTCTGGATTGTCCATGCCGGCGTCTTTATGGCGGCTTTGCAGGTAGCGTTTATACACGTCGAAGTATTCGTCAGTGTAGCGTGCTGATTCAGCGCTTGAAATTAGATCGTTGTTGTTTTTGAGCGCCCGCTGCTGGGAGCGATTGGGCTTGTATTCGTTTGTCAGTATTCTTGTAGAAATGCACTTTTCACAGTGCTCACAATGCGGTCGATACAAATGATCACCGCTGCGTCTAAAGCCTTTTTGAATAAGTGCGTTGTAGACGTCCATGGTGGGTGATTTAAAAGGATCGGCGTATACGTTGCGCGCAACCTGGTTGTCCAGATAGCTACAGGGCTCCGGTGGCGATTGAAACAAAACTATTTTTGAGCTGTGCTGCATGGTAGGTGCGGGATCACATCAGATAAGTTCACTATATAATAATATAGTGCATCCCTGAAGCTTGGTGAATATTGGACTATGGCTTGAGGTAGATAGTGTACTGGAAAAAATAGATTGCACATATGAGTCAATCAATCAAAGTGTCTAATTTTAATAGATAAATCGAGACAACAGTAAGTCATAGAGCTTGCAACGAATGTGGTGTGCACTTTGATTAATCGCCCCTGCGGGAGCTCGGCATTTGGCTTGCCACTGCGTTGAAGCTCTTGAAAAGAGAATAACTATTGCCTGCAAGCTTCGCCTTGTTGCAAACCAAATGACGAACTCTCAAATGCACACTCTATTTGGTCCAGTACACTAGTCAACAATATCTTGCCCTTCAAAACAAATACCCT
>CALGJU010000131.1 GCA_937928685.1 uncultured Granulosicoccaceae bacterium | reverse complement strand
CTGGGTCGGATCACCATCGATGATGTCGTCGATGTCATTCGCGAAGACGCAGAGCAAACCGTGATGAGCATGGCGGGCTTGCGACAGGAGGATGATTTTTTCGCCCCCGTGGTGCGCAGCATGCGGCGCCGAAGTGTCTGGTTGGGTCTCAACCTTGCGACCGCGTTTTTGGCCTCATGGGTGGCCAGCCAATTTGCCGCGACACTCGATCAAATTGTCACCCTCGCCATTCTGATGAGTATTGTGCCGAGCATGGGCGGCATCGCCGGCTCGCAAACACTCACCCTGATGATTCGCGGCCAGGCACTGGGGCAAATCGGCAGCGGTAACACACGCTGGATTCTCACCAAAGAAGCCATTGTCGGGCTGCTGAATGGACTAATGTGGTCACTGGTGGTTGCACTGATCGCATACGTTTGGTTCGGTGACGGGCGCGTAGGCATGGTGATCGGACTCGCGCTGATCGTCAACATGGCCGCGGCAGCGATCGCCGGGGTACTGATACCCATTGTGCTGAAACGATTCGACATCGACCCGGCAGTAGCGGGTGGTGTAATTTTGACCACAATCACCGATGTGGTGGGTCTTATGGCCTTTCTCGGGCTGGCTACTTTCTGGCTCTTGTAGGGGGTTGCGCGCGTGGCGGCTTCAAGTACCGCTATCGACCCGAATCAGCCTAATTAACTACCCACAAGTTATCCACAAGTCATGCACCGGCTAAACACAGCTAAATCACATCATCTAGTGGATTGTAAGATTACAATCACCATTTTGTAGTAGTCGTCCCTTGACCCGCCAAACCTCTCACCACTATCATTCCCCTGCTCTGTTCAGCGCGCCAAACCCGCACTGCCATATTACCAGATGGCACAATATATAGTAGCTCGCTGAACATTGAACACATCATAAAGTATACTGTAACGGAAGGCTTACATATCTTATTGAAGATTGTTGGTTCCTGGAGGCTATTGAGCCTGCCTGTGATTTTTACCAACGCTTTAATAGAGCTTGTCAGCATTCTTAAGTTTGCGCACACACAAAAATAAACTCTGCCAGATGAGTTCACCTGTGTTGTTGGGTCCTGCTTTGCTCAGTCTCGGAGTTTGAGATTGTTCGACGATCGCCAAGTGGCAAGAGTCATGGATGAACAACAGGCTTGACCAAAAAAAGGTCGACAAGCAAGTGAGGGCATCCGCAATAACGGGGAACATACAAGAATGACCAAAGTCGTTGCCATCGATGGCAAATCAAAGGCAGATGCAGCACTGGATATCCCTCTACAAAACGCATCGCTGGATATATGGGATAAAAAATACAGACTTAAAAGCCGTGAAGGCACAGATGTAGACACCTCACTTGATGACACCTACCAACGTGTTGCCCGTGCCTTGGCTGATGTAGAAGAATCAGAAGAAAAGAAAGCCCTTTGGTTTGAGAAATTCCTGTGGGTTCTGCGCCAGGGCGCAATACCTGCCGGCCGGATCATCTCTAACGCTGGCGCCAGAGCACACAAGCCTGCGACCTCCACCATCAACTGCACTGTGTCTGGCACAGTAGGCGATTCAATGGATGACATCCTCGGCAAGGTGCATGAAGCCGGGTTAACACTTAAAGCCGGCTGCGGTATCGGGTACGACTTCTCAACTTTACGACCCCGTGGCGCCTATGTCTCCGGTGCCGGAGCGTACACCTCCGGTCCTCTGTCATTCATGGATATCTACGACAAAATGTGCTTTACCGTATCGTCGGCCGGTGGTCGCCGCGGCGCACAGATGGCAACCTTTGATGTTCGCCACCCTGATGTATTTGAATTCATTCGTGCCAAACGTGAAGACGGCCGCTTGCGCCAGTTCAACCTGTCACTACTTATTACCGAAGATTTTATCGAAGCGGTTCGCACCGACGATGCATGGAGCCTTGCGTTCCCTGTTCAAGATAAAGAAATAGAAAACGGTGAAGTAGACCTTACCAACAAAGAACAGGTCATGTGGCTTGATTGGCCTACCAAAGAAGGCTTTCAACAAAATGCTGAAGGCCTGGTTGCCTGCAAAATATATAAGAACGTTAAAGCCCGTCGTTTATGGGATGCCATTATGGCCTCTACCTATGACTTTGCAGAGCCCGGCTTTATCTTAATTGACAAGGTCAATGAGCAAAACAACAACTGGTTCTGCGAAGACATACGCGCCACCAACCCGTGCGGTGAACAACCACTGCCACCTTATGGCGCGTGCTTGCTGGGCTCTATCAATCTCACCCGATTTGTTGAAAACCCTTTCACCGCTGAAGCACGATTTGATTGGGACAAATATCGCGATGCAGTAGAAATATTCACCCGCATGCTTGATAACGTGGTTGAAATTAATGGATTGCCATTATTTAAACAACGCGAAGAAATTCAATATAAACGCCGCCATGGTATGGGCTACCTCGGGCTTGGCTCAACGATGACCATGCTACAGATGAGCTACGGCTCTGAAGAATCACTTGAGTTCACCGACAACGTCACCCGTGAGATGGCCATCAGTGGCTGGAGAACCGGGGTGGAACTCGCCAAAGAAAAAGGCGCAGCCCCCATCATGGATGATGAGTTCACTATCACTAAAGGCATGTTGCGTCAGCGCCCTGAAATGGCCAAAGACGGCTACACCACCGGAGATAAAGTTAAAGGTCGCGTGCTGCTTGGTAAGTACAGCCGCTACATGCAGCGACTCGCAAGCGTTGATAAAACACTGGTAGACAGCATTGCCGAATCTGGCAGCAGATTCACGCACCATACGTCTATCGCACCGACAGGAACTATTTCACTGTCACTGGCCAATAATGCCAGTAACGGAATTGAACCAAGCTTCGCACATCACTACTCTCGCAATGTGATACGTGAAGGCAAAAAATCAAAGGAAAAGGTAGATGTTTTCTCATATGAGCTGCTCGCCTATCGCGATCAGATCAACGAGACAGCAATGCCTTATGCCACAGAAGAGGAAAATAAACTTCCCGATTATTTCGTATCCGCTGATGATATTACTCCCACTCAGCATGTAGACGTTCAAGCCGCAGCGCAGAAATGGATAGATTCATCAATATCCAAAACTGCCAATGTGCCGACAGATTTTCCTTATGAAGACTTTAAGGATATTTATCTGTACGCGCATGAAAAAGGCTTGAAAGGCTGCACCACCTTCCGATTCAATCCTGAGGCATTTCAAGGTGTCCTTGTTAAGGAGTCAGATCTTGAGAATACGACGTACCAATTTACGCTTGAAGACGGCAGCACGGTCACGTGCAAGGGCAATGAGGAAATCGAATACGACGGAGAGACTCATTCAGCCGCCAATCTCTACGACGCGCTTAAAGAAGGTTACTACGGTAAGTTCTAGCCAGGTAATTTAACCAGGTAATAAACTTAGCAAAGAATTCACAAGATTCTGACCTACTGTGCAAATCAATCAATGGCGTATTGACACACAACAATGCGCCATTGATTATTTAACTCATCAGACCCATATGACTGCCATGACCATTAAAATCGACAACAAAATTGTTGGCTACACCGTCAACAAAGTAGAATCTACAGATCCGGATTCATTGCCTGCAGCTGAAGTCATTCAAATGCATGAGGCACTAAAGCGCCCCGACAAACTGATTGGCTCTACTTATAAGCTGAAAACACCGGAACACGTTTCAGCGCACGCGATGTACATCACCATCAATGACATCGTGTTAAACGAAGGCACCAACCACGAAATACGGCGCCCGTTTGAAGTATTCATCAACAGCAAAAACATGGATCACTTCCAGTGGATTGTGGCCCTGACACGCATCATGTCGGCCGTATTCCGTAAAGGCGGTGACGTAACTTTTCTAGTGGAAGAACTTCGCTCAGTGTTTGACCCAAGCGGTGGCTACTGGAACAAAGGCAAACTGCAGCAATCGCTGGTCGCAGAAATTGGCGACGTGATAGAAGAACACCTGATCGGCATCGGCATGTTGCGCGACCCGAATCAAGACCCGGACACCTCCACTGCAGAATACATAGAACAGAAGAAGGAAGAGTATCTCGCCAAAAACGATGACTCGGTTGACGAGAACAGCGGCTTTCCCGCCTCTGCTAAAATGTGCAAAAAGTGTTCAATGAAAGCCACTGTACTAATGGATGGTTGCAGCACTTGCCTTAACTGCGGTGAATCCAAGTGCGGCTAGCGCTAGTGTACAGGAACAAATAGATTGCCCATATACACACTCTATTTGGTCCAGTACACTAGTGTAAAATCCAAATAGAAAAGCCGCAATATTTGCGGCTTTTTTTTAACTTCAAAAAATCAAGTGTGCGATTTTATTTAATGATCAGCTTGCTACAAGCCTCCGCTTCACTATCTCAATAACTACACGGGAAACCCGACGCGTTAGCGAGTGGATCAAGTCCCACACGTCCAATCAACACGAATGACTTAGCGTTTCATTTTTAACTACATACACCCCGTGCATATCAAGCAGCACCATTACTCAAAGTAAATCGCCCAACACATTGGCCGCTTCCTCCAGAATGATATCGGGAAAGTCTGCTTCATCGTCATCATCACTACTGGAAAAACCGAATGCCTTGCGATAGAGCTCTTCGCGTTCTTCACGGTCAGTGGTTCGTTCAGAGATTTCCTGCTTCCGGAGACTTTCCTGCAGCGTCACGTCACGCTCTGCACGGGAAACTTTTTGTGAGTTCAGCTCTTCTATTAGCAGTTTGAACGAAGGGTTGTCACGGTAGCGAGATTCGTGCTGAACCTGCGCCCGGCTATAGTCGGATTTTCGTTTTGACCAGGCGTCATAACGGGCAGCAGGCACTTCGGCCCACTGCAAGGCATTGTCCAACCCACGCTCACCTTGCGCGTCTGAATCCAGAGCGGTAGGGAACAATATGTCCGGTACCACACCTCGATGCTGGGTACCTTCCCCATTGACCCGAAAAAACTGCGCAATGGTGACCTTCAATTGACCCAGCAAGCCGTCTCGATCAAGTGGCACCACGCTTTGCACCGTGCCTTTTCCGAAGGTAGGTTCACCAACCACCACCCCGCGC
>CALGJU010000130.1 GCA_937928685.1 uncultured Granulosicoccaceae bacterium | reverse complement strand
GCAACCACATGCCAATCAACATTGCTTGAGTGATCATGCAGCGATGATCGTGGAATTGAATTTGTAGTTTTAATCTGAGCGGCCTTTGGTATTGGCTTGCCACTCGCTCACGCGTCGGGTTTCCTTGACGTGCGGGGCTTGATCCGCTCGCTTACGCGTTGGGCTTCCTTGACGTGCGGGGCTTGAACCGCTCGCTTACGCGTTGGGCTTCCTTGACGTGCCGGCCTGAACCGCTCGCTTACGTGTTGGGCTTCCTTGACGTGTGGGGCTTGAACCGCTCGCTTACGTGTTGGGCTTCCTTGACGTGTCGGCTTGAACCGCTCGCTTACGCGTCGGGCTTCCTTGACGTGCGGGGCTTGAACCGCTCGCTTACGCGTCGGTTTCCCGCGGGCTAAGACTTGCGCGGTTAGAACTTATTCAGGGCCGCCGCTATCCGATCCCGTTGTTCACAGCCATTGGGGCACAGCTTAATAAGCTTATCCAGATTCGTTCGTGCAGATTGCTTGTCACCCATACTCAAAAATAAATCAGCTTGCTGGCTTAGCGTTTTGCGATTGTCAGGATTCAATTTTATAGACTTCTCAAAAGCCACCATTGACCCAAGGAAATTACCCTTCTTATGAGAGGCAACCCCTAACAGGCTCCACACATCAGCACTACCGATGTAGGACCGTGAGAGATCCTTAAGCTCACGAACCGCGCTGGTGAAGTCTTTCTGCTCTAACAAATTCGCCACGGCATCAAGTTGGGCCTTTAATGACGAATCCTGCTTCGACGCCTGAGTGGCGCTGGCGCCCCCGGTAAGCTCAGTACTCGGCGACAAGTCGTCAGCCCACACCACGAGCGGCGCCAATAATAAAATCAGTACCACCAACTGTGTTTTCATCAGACTATTCCTTTCACCTCAAAAACGACTGGATATCCTGCAGTACAGCAGACCGAACTGTATCGATGCCTTTTCAAATAATGTACTGCATTACCTGATATTATTCGCCGATGCCAATTTCCGCCAACGTTCGTGCAAGCCTTTATATGATGTTGTCTATGATGGGCTTCACTGTCAATGATCTCTTCATAAAATTACTCGATGGCAGCTTACCTATTGGCCAGATCATGGCTATACGCGGCGCTATATTGGTTATTCTCATCAGCATCATTGCGTGGCAACGTGGTGTTATAAAACGAATGGGGGAGCTTTTTACACCTATGGTGGCATTGCGTTCCGGCATGGAAGCAGGAGCAACATTGTTGTTCCTAACAGCCCTTACCATTTTGCCATTTTCAACAATTTCCGCCATTTTGCAGTCACTGCCCTTAGCGGTGGCACTCGGTGGCGCGTTAATACTCAAAGAGCCAATAGGATGGCGGCGCTGGCTTGCTATTTCTGTAGGCTTTATCGGTGTATTGATTATTGTACGCCCGGGCATTGAAGGGTTTCAACCTGCCTCTTTACTGGTATTACTTTCGGTGCTGTTTGCCGCTGTTCGCGATCTCGCGACCCGAAAATTACCGACTGAATTACCCTCTCTCTTGGTATCGCTCGCGACAACGGTTTCGATTTGCATCGTTGGTACGGTTCTGGTCACCGCTCAAAGCGATTGGCAACCGGTATCCGCCTCACAATTCGCGCTGCTGTTTACCGCGGCATGTTTTCTGTTCTTTGGCTATCAGTTTATTGTGCTGGCGATGCGCACTGGTGATATTGCTTATGTTGTACCCTACCGCTACACCAGCCTTATCTGGGCCATGGTCTTCGGCTATTTTATCTTTGCAGAAGTCCCCGACGGCTTTACGTTACTCGGATCCGCTATTGTAATAGCAATGGGGTTATTTACTTTGTATCGCGAGTTAACCTCCGGACGGCGCGTTGTAACATCCACGGCCATTCACTCACGTGGCAATGTCTGGCGGGAACGCAAAAAACCTTAGCGCACCGCCCGTTAACGATGCAATCCTACAAGCTACAGGCAATCCCACTCGCGACGATAGCATTGTTTATCACCAGCTGGATATTGGTCTCAAGGCTGTCACCAGCGGTAATCTTCGCAATACGCTCAAGCAGAAAGGGCGTGGTGTCTTTACCTGTGATACCCAGGTTATTCATATCATCAAGTGCTTTAGAAATCGCAGATTCCATGATTGACTCATCCATGGCATAAGCTTCTGGTACCGGCACGCATACCACCACACCCCCGTCTAATCCTATTGACCACTTGCTGCGTAGTGTTGCTGCAATATCATCGGCACTGTCCAGTTGGTAGTCGACTGGAAATTCTGTACGGCGAGTATAAAAAGCCGGCCATACTTCAGTTTGATAACCAATCACAGGCACCCCTTGAGTCTCCAGATATTCGCGGGTCAGTCCAATATCTAGAATAGACTTAGCACCGGCACACACCACTGCCACTGACGTTTTACCCAGCTCTGAAAGATCAGCCGATATATCCATGGTATTTTCAGCACCACGGTGTACGCCACCTATGCCACCTGTGGCAAAAACCCTGATGCCAGCCATTGACGCAATGATCATTGTGGCAGCCACCGTGGTAGCGCCAATCAAGCTGCTGTTCTGAAGTATAAACGGCAAATCTCTACGGCTAACTTTGACCGCCGCGGGCCCGGCCTTGCCAATGGTTTCAATTTGCGCCTGAGTCAGGCCTGCACACAAGCGCCCATCCAGAATACCTATAGTGGCAGGCACCGCCCCGTGTTCGCGAACAATATTTTCCACCTTAAGCGCTGTCTCAACGTTTTGCGGCCAGGGCATACCGTGGGAGATAATGGTTGATTCAAGCGCTACCACTGGCCTGCCACTATCCAGCGCTTGTTTAATCTCGTCACTTAAGCAAAGCGCATCAGTAGCATTGGTACTATTCATTGGTAATATTTATTCCGTCGGTTTTATCTTTCATTGCATCGTAATTGAGAGAATCTGCACAGGCAGAATCTACACCTAACGAGTGGGCTGCCGCTAGCATACCCCAGCGCAGTTGTTCGTTTTTGTCGAAGCCATAGAGCTGCGCCGCAAGCACGCCTGATAACAACGCATCTCCGGCCCCGTTGGTCGACACCACTTTTGATACTTGTGGCGCAGCCATATCAATGGAAAATTCGTTACCCGCTAAAGTTGCCCCTTCCACGCCTTTGGTCAACAACACCTGCCTGACACCCCGCTGCAGCAACGCTTGAATCAACTCATTGTCACTCGTACTGCTCTCACAGTTTGTGAGTGCACATGCCTCTAAACGGTTCACTTTAAGCAGCGCTAATGAAGCAAGAACAGCCCCCAATCGCTTACTCTTTTTACTTGATACTGTGTCAGCAACTACAGAGTGCGGCTTGCAGCTTTGAACAATTTTGTTGATAACAGGTTCTGGCAGATTGGCATCAATGACCACAGCGTCTGCCTGTTGAATTTTCTTCTGTAAACCATCATGCAGATCTATGTCCCATTGATCAAACATTCGCATATCGGACACAGCAACAAGCAACTCTCCATCACTGTTATGAACAGCAGTATAACTGGCCGTCGGGAACTGCCTGCTTACTTGCACATCACTGATCTCAATACCCGCACTTTGCGCTTGCGCCATAGAAAGAAGACCAAAGCTGTCGTCTCCGACACTGGAAGCCAGGCTGGTTTGAATGCCAAGTCGGGCAAGATTTTCAGCAATATTACGCCCCACCCCGCCAGCTATTTGCCGCAGCGTCCCGGGAGTGGAATCACCAGCTAGCGCATGGCTATCGGCCGCGGCCAGTAAGTCCATATTAATGGCACCGAATACAACAACAGATGGGGCTTTGCTACTGATAACGATCTCGTCCGAAGTTCAAATTTATAAGCTCGATATATTATCGGTTTTGCGAACGAATTACCTATTCCAGACCACCACGTGGCATCTGCGCTGCACGCTAGCCATCAGCGCGCGTTAATGGTCTAATCCGGCATCGTGACTTTTGCCTCACCACTCAACCTATAAGTTGCCACCGCAAATGCAAACTCAACCGGCTGCATCCCCTATTAGTCAGCCACCTATGTGGCTGCTGATAGGTATCTCTGCGCTCGCCCCGATTGCAATGAACAGTGTACTCTCTGCAAATACAGCAGTGATGCATGATCTCAGTACGACGTATGGATTAGCACAGCTCGTGCTAAGTGTGTATCTGGTCTCTGCCATGCTTTCCCAGGTGATACTGGGCAATCTCGCAGATCGAATTGGCAGACGCCCGGTGATGATCGGCTCGTTGTTGGTATTTAGTCTTGGCAGCGCTATATGCGCCGTTGCGCCAACAATAGAGGTGCTGCTGGCGGGAAGATTTATTCAGGGCTTTGGCTCCGCCGTGTGCGTATTTTTGCCACGAACGATCATGCGTGACGTTCACCCGAAAGATAAAGCGGCCAGTGCCATTGGCTACATGATCACAGCAATGATGATAGCCCCGTTGTTTGGCCCCGCATTGTTTGGCTGGCTAACCGATGTGAGTAGCTGGCGTTATATGTACGTATCTCTTGCTATTACCAGCTTGGCATTTGCAGCATTCAGCTACAAATTTCAGCATGAAACATGGAGACCATCAAACAAACCTGCTCAAAGCGGCTGGCAATCTAACAAACAACTATTAAAAAAACCCGAGTTCCTGGCTTATGTACTTATTATGTGTGGTTCCGCGGGGATCTATTATTGCTTTCTCGCAGCCGCACCTTATGTCGTTATGGAACTACGAGACTACACTGCCACCGAGTACGGTACCTGGTTTAGCGTGGTAGCAATCGGCTACCTCACCGGTAACTTTATTGCAGGAAAATTTTCCGAGAAACAAGGCACTCAAAAGCTGATCACATTCAGCATGATACCTCTGGTGATTGGTGTCGCCATGTTCTGGCTTTTTTCTATCAATGATCACCTGATCGGATTATTTCTACCCATGCAGTTTATCGCACTAAGCAATGGTATATGCCTGCCAAACTTAACCTCCGCCGCCATGAGCGTTCGATCAGATATTGCAGGCAGCGCATCCGGCTTACTGGGTACCATTCAAATAGGCACGGCGATCGTACTCACCCTGGTACTGAGCGCCACACTTAAAAATAGTGAATTACCCATGTTCATCGCCATAACGTTGTGTGGCCTGACAGCCCTGCTCGGGCTGTTAATGTTGTTACGGAAAGCCTCTCACTAAGGCGCATCGGTCCAATTAATTTAATTAATTGCGAACCACTTTGAAGTCATGCAGAGTAAACGTACCCTGCCCCCAAAAGGTTTCGGTACCAATTTCTATAGCGCCCATGCAGGTGTTGTTCTGGATTCTCGGCACACCGTACGCTGGTCCGTTATAGCGCGTCCAGTCTACGAACTTGTTCCAATCCAACCAACCTTCTTCCTGCGGTCGCTGCGCAACAAACGCGACATAGCCCCAATCAAGTTGAGGGTTAACATGAACATTCCATACCTTGTTGTCGATAGTCACTTCGGCAACCTTGGGACCCGGACCACGAGTAACAGGTACACCAACCCACACCATCATTTCAAACTGTTTGTTCCACTCTTCTGCTTCGCAACTGGTATGGAAGAATGACTCCAGCGCCACATTGCGTTCCGGGTTGCCGGTTTCTGAATACTTATACTTAACTTTAAAGTTCGGCAATTGATTGATAGACGCTGGCAGACCCAGTTTTTCTGGAGTACCTGATACAGAGTTTCGGGTTTTCCGACCGTAGTACACCTGCGGATAACTCTTTACCGAGAACTCATTGCCGCGATCTTTACCAAGCCAGTTGTAATCCCACTTAGCAATGTATTTCGATCGCGTGCCCGTCAATTCAATACACTGATGCCAGTCATCTGAATACACCTCACTGTCATTCCAGGTATTGTTCTGCAAAACATAATCGCCGTAACTTATTTCGGCCCACGGCTGACACCATCGGGTATTTAACAACGGTACATCCGCAGTCGCAGTGGTGCCCTCAACAACAGCGCATGTTCGGCCGTATTCAAATCCGAATTGATCACTATTACCATCACTGGCATCGGTCAAACAAATCGGCTTACCTTGATAATAACCACGTACCGGCACACGCACCGGACCAGGCACATAAACAGAGTTAGCAGAAGCATCAGGACGCACTGAACCCCATCGACAAGGCGCACCGTATTCCCAACCCCAGCCATCACCGGTCACCAATGCACTGGCTGAGCACTCACCCGATGCGCTGGGCGTCCCTACACGAATAGAGGCGACGTTAGCTGAAGAAGCCGCAGCACCCGGGCTTGAAGCGGCAGACCCAGATGACAGGGTGGAATTTCCCCATCGGCAAGACTGGCCGTTATCCCAGCCCCAACCATTACCTTGATTTCTTGCA
This sequence comes from uncultured Granulosicoccaceae bacterium, assembly GCA_937928685.1. Taxonomy (GTDB): domain Bacteria; phylum Pseudomonadota; class Gammaproteobacteria; order Granulosicoccales; family Granulosicoccaceae. The sequence continues at coordinate 2,455 of CALGJU010000130.1, read as the reverse complement.
GCTGAAGTACATTCAACCGGTGTGGTTCTGGCCAGAGTTGAATCACCCCAACGACACGACTGATCGTTTTCCCAGCCCCAGCCACTGCCGTGATTCACCGCAGCCGGTGTACACTCCGGTGCCACAGATCGTGCAGCAGAGGTACTCGACGCATCAGAACCCTGCCAACGACACGACATACCGTTTTCCCAACCCCAGCCATCACCATGGTTTACCGCATCAGCGGAGCACGCGACAGTCACCCCTCCATCACTGATCGCTAATGAAGTGGGATCATCAGAGACCACCTGCTTCTGACTGGAATCACAGGCACTAATAACGACGAACAAGCACACCAGAACAGCTAATTTCATTAAAAACACCCTATTTGCAATTTTACCGGCAAGTTGAATCATCATTTATCCAACAGCAGCCATATCGAGCCAGATAGCCGTCAAAATAATGTACAAAGGAAAAACTAGTTCTTATGTTTTAGTAGAAAATTCACCATTTTCATGACTCATGATGGCTTTATTCCGACATCTGCCGCACTGACACGCGCTGGATCAGCGTCGAAAAAGAGGAGCTTATGGGGATTAATCCGCCATCAAGCAAATGTGAAACGATGTTAACACCGCCCGATCACAGCGGAATTACCACAATCTGCACCGGCTTCTGAGCCAATCTTGCAATCGACATTTTACTTCCCTAGATCGTCATTCTTTCAGATCAGTAATGACTGTGTGTTCACAACGTCTGTGGCAAAACAGCATGGATGCCGTTCCAGCACGCAAGAAAGTCGCTTCAGCCCTAGCTTCCGGGAGCCGACAGGCATAGATTCGACTCGGGAATGGCGATGGCGTCGCCATACACTTTTCAGTGCTCCCCGGCAGCGTGTTGACGCGCTAGCTGTTTCCATCCTGTACGCCCGGAGATTTACCCGGGACAGACCCGGGTTCTATACCGGAGTCACCCATGTCTACCACACGACCAGACTATTTCCAGTTCGAACACGGCGCCAACCACGGCCCCGCTTCAGCACTCACCTTCAGCAAAGACGAATTCCAACAACGCGTCTCTAACATTCGAAAGCGCCTGGAGCACCACAATCTCGATGCGATGATCTTCACTTCAATGCATTGCGTTGCCTACTACAGCGGTTTTTTGTACTGCGCCTTCGGTCGCCCCTACGCGTGCGTGGTCACCAAAGATCGCGTTGTCACGGTATCCGCCAATATCGATGGCGGGCAGCCCGCCCGCAGAGGTGCATTTGAAAACGTGGTGTACACCGATTGGCAGCGAGACAACTACTGGCGCGCGATCAAGCAGATCACCGGTACATTAAAGCGTGTAGGTATAGAAGGTGATCACCTGAGTTTGCAGCAGCAGCAAAAACTACTGGAGTTCTTCCCCGGTTGTGAGTGCATAGACATTGCCCCGGATACCATGCAGCAACGCATGCACAAATCCAACGCCGAGATCGCACTGATAAAAGAAGGCGCAAGGATCGCCGACGTAGGCGGCTATGCAATACGTGATGCCATCAAAGCCGGCACGCGCGAAATCGATGTTGCGATGGCGGGGCGCGACGCCATGGAGTTGGAAATCGCAAAAAGTTTTCCAGACTCTGAGTATCGCGACACCTGGGTATGGTTCCAATCCGGTGTCAATACCGATGGCGCACACAACCCGGTAACCGCGCGCAAACTACAACATAAAGACATTCTTAGCCTTAACACTTTTCCAATGATCAACGGCTACTACACAGCACTAGAACGCACCCTGTTTGTTCAAGACGTTGACACAGAATCACTAAAGATATGGCAAGCCAATGTAGGCGCGCACGAACTCGGGCTGTCATTAATAAAGCCCGGCGTCAGTTGCGCACAGATCTGTGCAGAGATTAATCGCTACTTCGAAGATCTTAATTTACTGCAGTACCGATCATTCGGTTACGGCCATTCATTCGGAGTGTTAAGTCACTACTATGGAAGAGAAGCAGGACTGGAACTAAGAGAAGACATTGATACCGTTCTTGAACCCGGCATGGTGGTATCCATGGAACCCATGCTCACCATACCCGCCACCCTACCCGGCGCCGGAGGCTACCGAGAGCACGACATCCTGGTGATTACCGAGAACAGTTCCGAAAACATAACAGGATTTCCGTACGGGCCCGAACACAACATCGTCGGCTAACAATGTAGCTTCAGGGCTGCACATAGCAGCCCTGCTTTTATCAAGGCACGCCCCCGCAGATAATAAACATCAGAAACCCGACGCGTCAGCGAGTGGCAAGCCCACACCTCAAGGAAGCCCGACGCGTAAGCGAGCGGTTCAAGTCCCACACGTCAAGGAAACCCGACGCGTAAGCAAGCGGTTTCAAGCCCCACACGTCAAGGAAGCCCGACGCGTAAGCGAGCAGTTCAAGTCCCGCACGTCAAGGAAACCCAACACGTAACCGAGCGACCAAGCC
>CALGJU010000129.1 GCA_937928685.1 uncultured Granulosicoccaceae bacterium | reverse complement strand
ATTTTCTGCCTCACGCTGGCTAGACGATATTCGCCACTACAAAATCACCCACACCAATACATTGGGTGCAGTGGGCGCATTTATTGTGGCGCAACCGGCAACCGATCATGATCAGGACCACTCACTAAAGGTAATAGGCGCTGCACCACTGCCCGCAGTGGCTGAAGAATCCTTCCGGGTTCGCTTCGGTGTGCCCTCCGTAGTACCGCTATACGGCATGACTGAAGTTAATATACCTCTGTATGGAAAGCTCAACGAAAGCGCGCCAGGCACCTGCGGCCACGTCTACGATAAGTACTTCCAGGTAGAGATCCGCCATCCGCAAACCGATGAGCCAATACCGGATGAGAACATTGGTGAAATCATGGTCAGACCCAAACTTGCCAACGGCTTCATGTCCGGCTATGTCGGCATGCCAGAGGAGACGCTCAATACATGGCGCAACTTCTGGTTCCACACAGGTGATGCCGGTTATCGCAATGCCAGGGGTGAATTTATATTCGTCGATCGAATAAAAGACTGCATTCGAAAGCGCGGTGAAAACATTTCAAGTTATGAAGTGGAGCAGGCGTTTCTGGCAGTCAATGAAATCGCCGAAGTGGCCGCTTACGCCGTACCGGCAGATGGCGGTGAAGGCATGGAAGATGAGGTGATGATTGCTGTTCTTCTAAAAAAGCAAAGCGAAGCGAATATCGATCAATGGATCGAAACATCAGGCAGAGACTTACCGGCGTTTGCAATTCCAAGATACGTGCGAGTAGTAAACGATCTGCCTAAAACCCAAACCGGGAAGATAAGAAAGGTAGCACTTCGAGAGGAAGGGATTACAAGCGACACAATTGACAGGCAGGTCAAATAGACCTGCCCGTTAAAACACGATTACTTGTCGTTAGACATCCGCTTAACCACATTCCAGATCATAGGCATAAACAAAGCGGCCAATACCAGCTTAAATACATCACCCAAAAGAAATGGCTTAATGCCATATTCCAACACGGGCTGATCAAAGCCAATCACAGAGCCAAGCCACAACAAGCCTGGAATGTAGATCAATGTAGTGCCGATTAGCATGGCACCTGCAGTACTTAGAATGTTTCTATCCCAACCGCGCTCAGCGAGATAGCCTACCGCAACAGCTGCAAGCAGAAAACCCAATAGAAAACCACCGGTTGGACCGAACATGTAGGCCAGGCCGATGCCTTTTTCCGGGGTGCCGGCAAATACTGGAAGACCCATTGCGCCTTGAGCCAGATACAATGCTATTGTGGCGCCGCCTAACTTCCAGCCGTATGCCATACCGACAACCAGAACGACCAGGGTTTGCAGAGTCATCGGTACCGGATAAAAAGGAATCTGTACCTTGGCACTGATCCACAACGCAATCGAGCCTGCTACCGCCAGTGCAACATTACGTATTAACGTGTTTTGCTCAGCCTGCTGTCCGCCAGCGAGTACGTTTACAAGAGGTGCGTAGGTGCCGCTATTTGTCATCTGATTCACACAAGTTGGATGGAAGAGCGAATGTTAACGCGGCGATGGACCAAGATCCAGCTTAGACGACTGAAGCTACTCGTCTAAGAACCGAACCGCGCCAATATAGGGTAGATTCCGGTTTCGCTGGGCGTAGTCAATGCCGTAGCCAACAACGAACTTGTCTTCAATTTCAAAGCCGACCAGATCCGCCCGAACATCTACCTCACGGCGCTCGGGCTTGTCGAGCAAGGCGCACACCATCATGCGAGCCGGCTTGCGCGACTCCAGCAAGCGGATCACGTGATTGAGTGTGTGGCCGGTATCAACGATGTCTTCCACGACTAAAATATCGCGATTTTCTATCTCACCGCGCAAATCTTTAAGAATGCGCACTTCACGGGATGACTCCATTGAGTCACCGTAGGATGAAGTTTCAAGGAAATCGACCTCGACCGGAAGCTTAAGCTCGCGGACCAGATCAGAAATAAACATAAACGAGCCACGCAGCAGACCGATAACAATCAGCTGATTGGTATCGGCAAAGTAGTCGTTTATTTCCAGTGCCATGGCCTCTACTCTGGCCGCAATAGCCTTTGCAGAGATCATGTCATCCACAACGTAATTATCATGCTGCATGGTTATTCACACGCCGGTTTCAAGCCGTTTTATTACAGGTTTACACCTTGGGTTGATAGGAACCACCGTGATCCTGCGACCACTGCAATGGCTGATTCAGAAATTTTTCAACCTCATCAAGTGTGTTAGGGTCAAAATGACCTTTGTCACGACAGCGTGCCAGCACATCCCACCAAGTGGCGAGGTGGTGCAACGATAAACCGCGTGAAGCAAGTCTGGATTGCGTATCAGGAAATACGTCGTAATAAAAAATAACAAAAGTATGATCAGTCACTGCACCCGCCGCACGCAGCGCATCGGCAAAAACCAACTTGGAACCACCGTCAGTGGTGAGATCTTCCACCAGCAATACCCGCTGACCTTCCTCAAGATGACCTTCAATTTGTGCATCGCGACCAAAGCCCTTGGGCTTCTTACGCACATACTGCATAGGCAACCCCATGCGCTCTGCTATCCAGGCGGCAAACGGTATTCCGGCAGTCTCACCACCGGCAATGGCATCGAACGCTTCAAAACCTACATCACGAAGCAAGGTTGAAACCGCAAAATCCATCAACGCTGCACGCACACGCGGGTAGGAAATCAATTTTCTGCAGTCTATATACACAGGGCTCGCAAGCCCGGAGGTCAACTTATACGGCTGATCAGCACGAAAATGCACCGCATCGATCTCGAGCAGCATTTTGGCAGTGAGATCTGCCATGGTTTCTTTATCAGGAAAGGTATTCTGAAACATAGTCACTCAGTTGAATGATTGTGAATGATTGAAGTTAAACAAATAAACCACGACTTAGACAACTAACCAGTTTAAATCACACGGCGGATCAAACACAGTGATATCGCCCTCTTCGGTTTTCACCTTGGCCTGATAACTCACAGCCGCATTCTGTCTTTTCAGTGTGATAGTTTGATCACTTGGTGCGACACCGTAGTAGGCCGCCCCGTTTAAAGAGGCGAACGCTTCAAGCTTATCCAGCGCACCTTCTTCTTCAAATACCTGTGCAAGGCAAGACAGGGTATTCGGTGAGTTATATACACCCGCGCAGCCGCAGGCACTTTCTTTTGCGCCATCAACATGCGGTGCGCTATCGGTGCCTAGAAAGAAGCGACCATCGCCAGATACTGCTGCTGCACGTAGCGCCAGACGATGATGTTCACGCTTGGCAATTGGAAGGCAGAAAAAATGCGGGCGTATACCGCCTTGAAACAGATGGTTGCGATTGATCATCAAATGATGCGTGGTAATAGTGGCGGCAAGGTGTTCCGATTGGCTTTGAACATACTTAACGCCATCTTCTGTGGTCACATGCTCCATAATCACTCGAAGCCCCGGTGTTCTCTGCCGCATTGGATCCAGAACGGTGTCTATAAATACCGCTTCACGGTCAAAAATATCAATCGATGGATCTGTGACTTCCCCGTGGACGCACAAGGGCAATCCGATTTCTGCCATGCGCTCAAGCACAGGAGCTACTCTGGCCACATCGGTGACACCGGAATCTGAGTTGGTGGTAGCACCGGCCGGGTACAACTTAACTGCAGTGATCACACCCGACTTGTAGGCTCGTTCAACATCATCAGCGTCTGTTGCCTCAGTGAGATACAACGTCATCATCGGTGTAAATTCTGAACCCTTCGGCAGGTTTGCCTCGATTCTTTCGCGGTAGGCAATGGCATCATTCATAGTGACCACCGGCGGCACTAGATTCGGCATCACCAGCGCACGCCCAAAGTGCTCTGTTGTGCCGGATAATACCGCACGCATCACTGCGCCATCGCGAAAGTGAACGTGCCAGTCATCTGGCTTGCGGATTGTCAGTTCAGAGGCCATAACGCTACTGCTTTCATGGTGAGTGGGCTTGTCGATATTCAATACGGCATTATATCGGGTAGCGGAAATAAATAGTCAGCAAATCTGCGTACAACACGCGACTAGTGGCAGCGTCATTCCCAACGATTTGTTCTCACCATCGCGGATACCGGCGCACCATTCACCATCAGAATCAATTCGGTACCCGGCTCACTGACATCCATCGATAACATGGCAAACAACAGATTGGCCTGGTATTTAGGCGACCAGGCACAACTGCTGGCATGCCCGACCAGTTGCGCATCCTGCACTACAGACCAACGCTCGCGCAGACCCGGCAATGGATCACCGTCTGACATCAAGTGGCAAAGCCGACGCTTAGCCCCTTTCATTTGCAACCGCTCAATAGAGTCACGCGCCATGAATTCAGCGGATTTACCAAGATTCATGTAGGGCTCAAAACCACATTCGAGCACATGATCATTATGGGTCATATCACTGCCATAAGATTTAAGCCCGGTTTCGAGCCGTTCAATCAAGTTGGGCGCACCGATTTTAATATTGTACTTTTCACCTGCCTGCCAGACAGCGTCCCACAGCGCCAAACCATCAGCAGAGTTTTGCAGATAGATCTCAAACCCGCCCTGGCCACTCCAGCCAGAACGCGCCAACACAACAGGTGTACCGGCAATCTCGGTTTCAATGAACCTAAAAAAACGAATATCACGCACAGAATCATCCAGCAAATCTGCCAATACGTCATCGGCCTTTGGCCCCTGCACCGCTAGCGGGCTGACATCTGGCTCAAAAACCTTCACATTAAAACCGCGACCATAGGCGATACCTTTCACCCATAACATCACGTCTGAATCCGCTATCGAGATCCAGAA
>CALGJU010000128.1 GCA_937928685.1 uncultured Granulosicoccaceae bacterium | reverse complement strand
ATCTTTTGCTGAGATGTTTGAGGAGAGTATCTCCCAAACCCAAATGAAACCCGGCGCCATCCTCACTGGCACGGTGGTAGAAATCACCGGTGACTTCGTGATGGTCCACGCTGGACTAAAATCGGAAGGTGTTATTCCGGTAGAACAATTTTTCGACGAAACTGGCAATGTGACCGTAACCGTCGGTGAAGTGGTAGAAGTTGCACTTGACTCCGTTGAAGACGGATTCGGTGAAACCCGCCTTTCACGTGAAAAAGCCAAACGCGCCCGTTCATGGGCAGTGCTTGAAAAAGCGCAGGAAACAGAAGAGATCGTTACCGGTGCCATTACAGGCAAGGTTAAAGGTGGTTTCACTGTTGAAATCAACGATATTCGCGCCTTCCTACCCGGTTCACTGGTTGACGTACGCCCAGTACGTGACACCAGCTACCTTGAAGGCAAAGAGCTTGAATTCAAGGTTATCAAGCTGGATCGTCGTCGCAACAATGTGGTGGTATCACGTCGTGCAGTGGTTGAATCCGAGTACAGTGCAGAGCGCGAGCAGTTGCTTGAAAGTCTGCAGGAAGGCCAGGAAGTTACTGGTATCGTCAAGAACCTTACCGACTACGGTGCGTTCCTTGATCTTGGTGGTATTGACGGATTGCTGCACATCACTGACATGGCGTGGAAGCGCGTTAAGCACCCAAGTGAAGTGGTAGAAGTCGGTCAGGAAATGAAAGTTAAGGTACTTAAGTTTGATCGCGAGCGTAACCGCGTATCACTTGGCCTTAAGCAACTGGGTGATGATCCATGGGCAGATCTGGTTCGTCGTTATCCTGAAAACACTCGTATATTCGGTAAGGTTACCAACATTGCTGACTACGGTTGTTTTGTAGAGATTGAAGAAGGTGTTGAAGGTCTTGTTCACGTCTCTGAAATGGACTGGACTAACCGCAACGTCAACCCCAACAAGGTGGTAGCGTTGGGTGATGAAGTTGAAGTGATGATCCTTGATATCGACGAAGAACGTCGTCGTATCTCTCTTGGTGTGAAGCAGTGTAAGCAGAACCCATGGGATGAGTTCTCGCAGAACTTCAACAAGAATGACCGGGTATCGGGCAAAGTTAAGTCAATCACTGACTTCGGTATCTTTATTGGTCTTGAAGGCGGCATAGACGGTCTTATTCATCTTTCTGATCTTTCCTGGAATGATACCGGCGAAGAAGCTGTTCGCAATTTCCAGAAAGGCCAGGAAATTGAAGCCATCGTGCTTGCCGTTGATCCTGAGCGTGAGCGTATCTCGCTTGGCGTGAAGCAGCTAGAGCAGGATCCATTCGGTCAATTCGTTGCTGATAACCCGAAAGGCTCGATCATTAAAGGCACGATCACAGAAGTCGATACAAAATTAGCGATGGTAAATCTTGGTGATGGTGTTGAAGGTATTCTGCGCGCCAGCGAGTATTCTCGTGACCGTGTTGAAGATCTCAAAATGCACCTGAAAGAGGGCGAAGAGCTCGAAGCCAAGTTCATTAACATCGATCGCAAAGCTCGTGCAATATCGCTGTCTATCAAAGCGAAGGATCACGAAGAAGAGGGCGAGGCAATGCGTGACTATGCGCAGAATTCTGCGGATGCGCCGACCACTCTTGGTGATTTAATGAAAGAACAAATGTCGTCCAGGGGCGACCAGGGTAGCGATGCCGGAACGGCAGAGGCAACCAGCGCAACGGATGCGGGTTCTGATGATACTGCGGAGGACAGCAGCGGTTCTGAAGAAGAGTAGTTAACCAGGAAGGCGCCCTTCCGGGCGCCTTCACATTAACTGATTACTAACGCACAACCCGGAGTGATGGCCAATGACAAAGTCTGATCTGATCGAAGCATTAGCTGATAACCAGTCGCACCTTGCGCTGCGTGATGTTGAGTTGGCTGTAAAAGGTGTTCTTGAGAGTATGAGTCAGTCTTTGTCGAGCGGCGAACGCATAGAGATTCGTGGTTTTGGCAGCTTCAGCTTGCATTTTCGTCCGCCTCGTATGGGCCGTAACCCCAAGTCCGGTGATGCAGTCGCATTGACTGGCAAGCATGTTCCACACTTCAAGCCCGGTAAAGAGCTGCGTGAGCGTGTTAATGCGCTAAACGCTGAAAGTGCTAATTCAGAAGTGGCTGAAATGCAGGATCAAAAAAAAACCGGCACTGACGCGTAACATTTTTTCAATATCTTGTGCCAGGTGTTTACAGGCCTCTTAGAGTTTCAAAAACGTCCGTGTCGCCACCTCGATCGCTTCTGACGATTTAATTCCCACCTCTTACACGCAATTACTCGACAATCTGACGGTAGATCGTCAGAATTGGCATTCAGGCTTCGGCTGACACTACTCCCAAATATATCCATGGAATTTTCCTGGTGGCTGGTGTTGCTGGCGGGCTTTGCTGGCTGGCTCATCGGGTACGAAAAACTTCGCTACTCTCTAACTAATTTTTCCCGTGTATTTACCCGTAGTGGTGGTACAGATCTGGCGTCATTGTTGCCGGATCACGATGATCGGGTAGAGCGTGACCCTGAACTCAACAGTCTGCTGGAGCAGTACGCGGTTGAGGATAACTCCGTAGAGTTGTATCTGACACTGGGTGATGCCTTTCGCCGCCGTGGTGAATACTCCCGCGCGATCGGCGTCCACGAGCATCTACTTTCCAAAGGACGTTTGTCCGAAGATCAGCAGCGTAAGGTTAAGCTTGAACTCGCGCGTGACTATGGCGGAGCCGGGTTGCTTGATCGGGTCGAGGCGCTGTTAAAACCATTGGTTAAGGCAAATCCGAACGATGTTGCATCGCAAACAAGCTTGTTGCGTTTGTATGAAAAGCAACAGGAGTGGCAGGCAGCGATTGATCTTGCGAGTGCCAACACCTCAATGGACGCCACCGAGAAAAATGCCCTGCAGGCACAGTACTGCTGCGAGCTTGCAGCGATCTCCGAAATAGAAGACAAGCTGCCTGAAACAGAAAAATGGCTAAATGCAGCGTTAAAGGCGCAACCACAATGCAGCAGGGCACTGGTGATGCTTGGGCGCTACTGGATAGGCTTGAAAAAGTATCCAGAGGCGATCGCCAACTTCGAACAGATAGAAAAACATCATCCAGCGCTGGTTCCTGAGATCGCAGATTCGTACTTCCTGGCGCTGCATGAATCTGGTGATCAACAAGCGCTTCGTGATCACCTTGAATACGTCCGTGGTCGAAAAAACAGTTATAGCGTGATTAAGCTCGCCCGTGATTCGATCAGTAAGCTTGAAGGGGAACAGCAAGCCTCAGACTTTTTTATTGAACAATTGGCGAAGCGGCCTTCACTGAAAGGCTTGCGTGACTGGGCTGAATACGAGCTTGAGTTAACCAAGCCGCGTGACAAAGCCAAAGTTGCCGCCATCGTTGAAATGCTTCGTGACGTCACTGATGAAAAGCCAGTGTACCTCTGTGACCGCTGTGGTTATCGATGCAAGCAAATACAGTGGCATTGCCCAGGGTGTGAAAACTGGAACTCAGTCAAAGTAATCATTGGAGCTGAAGGTGAGTGATTCAAAGAAGATTATAGTCGCACTCGATAAGCCGACTGAAGAACAGGCACTCACACTAGCCGCAAGCCTTGACCCGCAGTTGTGTCGGGTAAAAGTCGGTAAAGAGCTGTTTACCAGTGCCGGGCCTTCTGTTGTTGAAGGTCTGCTAAAGCAGGGGTTTGAGGTTTTTCTTGATCTGAAATTTCACGATATTCCAAACACAGTAGCGTCTGCTGTTCGGGTGGCCACCGATCTGGGTGTATGGATGGTTAATGTACATGCCGCAGGTGGCGAGCGCATGATGGCTGCGGCCTATGATGCGGCCAGTAGTGGCACGGGTCGGGCACCGTTGTTGATTGCGGTTACGGTGTTAACCAGCATGGAGCAAAGTGA
>CALGJU010000127.1 GCA_937928685.1 uncultured Granulosicoccaceae bacterium | reverse complement strand
GCCGATACACGACTACCACTTTTATCAGCATCAGAGTTGGAAGGATGCAGTGCACTAAATACCAAGCGAATCCCATATTTCATCGACACGCTTTTTTGTACTGTCTGACATCACAATAGGTTCGCCCCACTCTCTCTGGGTCTCACCAGGCCATTTGTTGGTGGCATCAAAACCGATCTTTGAACCAAGCCCCGAGACCGGCGATGCAAAATCCAGATAGTCGATAGGGGTATTTTCAATCACGGTGCAATCCCGCGCCGGATCCATTCTGGTCGTCATCGCCCAAATCACATCCTTCCAATCACGTGCATTGATATCGTCGTCGGCAACAATGACCATTTTGGTGTACATAAACTGGCGTAAAAAAGACCATACCCCCATCATCACCCGTTTGGCATGACCTGGATATTGCTTCTTCATAGTGACCACTGCCACGCGGTAAGAACACCCTTCCGGAGGCAGGTAAAAATCGACGATCTCCGGAAACTGCTTTTGCAGTATCGGTACGAAGACTTCGTTTAATGCCACACCCAGCACAGCGGGTTCGTCGGGTGGACGACCAGTATAAGTGGTGTGGTAAATCGGTGATTCACGCTCAGTGATGGTATTGATCGCAAAGCACGGAAAGCTATCCACCTCGTTGTAGTAACCAGTGTGATCACCAAACGGGCCTTCATCTGCTACATCAGCGGGTGAAATGGTGCCCTCCAGAACGATCTCGGCACTGGCAGGCACCATCAGATCATTGGTTTTACATTTAACCAATTCAGTTCGACTGCCACGCAGCAACCCCGCAAATGCATGCTCGGACAACGTATCTGGAATCGGGGTAACAGCCGCCAGAATGGTTGCAGGATCACAGCCCAACACCACAGAGACGGGAAAAGGCTCATCAGGGTACTTCTGCTGCCACTCCAGTAAATCCAGCGCACCGCCACGATGCGATAACCACCGCATGATGACCCGGTTGCGGCCAATTACCTGCTGGCGATAGATGCCCATATTCTGGCGTTTCTTATTCGGCCCCTTGGTCACCACCAAACCCCAGGTGATGAGTGGCCCGGCATCGCCGGGCCAGCAGTGCTGAATCGGATAGCGTGACAAATCCACTTCGTCGCCCTGTAGAATCCGCTGCTGACAAGGCGCGTTAGATACCGTTTTAGGTGCCATATCGAGTACTTTTTTGAAGATCGGCAACGAGTTCCATGCGTCTTTAATACCCTTGGGCGGGTCTGGCTCTTTAAGAAACGCGAGTAACTTACCGACCTCTCGCAGTGCGGTGACATCATCTTCACCCATGCCATAAGCCACCCGTGCGGGGGTACCAAACAGATTACACAGCGCCGGAATATCGCTGCCGACAGGGTTTTCAAACAACAGTGCCGGGCCTTCAGCACGCAGTACGCGATCACTTATCTCGGTCATTTCAAGGTGCGGATCGACGGCCTGGCTCACCCGCTTAAGCTCGCCCCTCTGCTCAAGGCTTTGTATGAATTCCCTCAGGTCACGATATTTCAAATGCTGTTCTGTCTCTGGTTATCGTGTTGGTTCGGCTCTGTTTTATCAGTGCTATCTATGCTGCTAAGCCGGTGTGGCGCAGCAAGGCATCAATCTTAGGCTCTCGACCACGAAAGCTGATAAACAGATCAAGGGCTTTTTCAGTGCCGCCTTTCTCAAGAATAGATTGCATAAAATGGCGGCCGGTCTGCTGATTGAAGATACCCTCTTCTTCAAACTTTGAAAACGCATCAGAGGACAACACTTCGGCCCACTTGTAGCTGAAGTATCCAGCGGCGTAACCACCGGCAAATACGTGAGAAAAACTATTTTGGAATTTCACTTCATCGGGTATGTCATAAATCGCGACATCAGATCGAACCGAATCAAGGATGCCTTGTATTGCTTCTGCATCTGGTGAATCAGTACGTAAATGGGTGTGCATATCAAACAATCCAAACTCCAGCTGTCTGACGGTCATCATCCCTGATTGAAAATTCTTTGCAGCCTTTGCCTTTTCTAAAAGTGATTGTGGAAGTTTTTCACCGGTTTCAAAATGGCCACTGACCAGATCAATAGACTCACGCTCCCAACACCAATTTTCAAGAAACTGACTCGGCAGCTCAACCGCATCCCATTCCACTCCACTGATACCAGCAACCGATGCGTGCTCTACACGGGTTAGCATGTGGTGCAAACCATGACCAAACTCGTGGAACAAAGTGGTCAGTTCATTGTGCGTCAGCAACGCCGGCTTATCACCAACCGGCGGTGTCAGATTGCAAGTAAGGTAGGCGACCGGCAATTGTATGCCGCGGGCTTTACGCATTCGCCCGACACAGACGTCCATCCAGGCACCTGCCCTTTTTCCATTGCGGGCGTAATTGTCCATATAAAATGCGCCACGCAGCTCGCCACTGTCTTTGTCTTTAATCTGATAAAGCGCGACATCTTCATGCCATACATCAGCATCATCAACTCTATCGATTTCGATACCGAACAATCTGCCAGTGACCTCAAACATTCCGGGGACCGCAATACTTGCAGGAAAATAAGGCTTTAGATCTTGTTCAGAAAAGTCGTATAGCTTCTTCTTTAACTGATTAGCGTAGTAGGCAATATCCCACGGTTGCAGTTCATCTACTTTGGTGGCCGCTTCAGTGCTGGCAAAGTTTTGCATCGCATCATAGTCTTTCTGTGCTGAGGGTTTTGCCCGCATGGCCAGATCATTGAGAAAGTCGAGCACCTGCTTCGGACTCTCTACCATTTTGCTGGCAATAGAATAATCTGCATAGTTATCAAACCCTAGTAATACAGACTTTTCCGTACGCAGCGCGATGGTGCGTTCAATTATTTTTGAGTTATCCCAGTCTTTATCAGCGCCACCGGTAGCCCGCGTAGACCAGGCAAAATACATGGTTTTTCGCAGCTCACGATCTTCAGCAAACGTCATCACAGCGTGATAGTTGGGATAATCGAGCGTCAGGCTATAGCCTTCTTCACCCTTCTCTTCTGCACACTGCCGGGCTAGATCCAGAGAATTTTGTGGAAATCCGGCCAGCGCTTCAGCATCAGTAAAGTTCATCCGCCAGGCATTGCCGGAATCCAGTACATTTTCGTTAAAGCGTGTACTTAATTTGCTGAGCTCGGCGGCGATCTCTTTAAAACGTTGCCGTTCTTTTCCTTCCAGTGCCACGCCACCTAATTTAAAGCTCAACAGTTGATCATCAATACTTTTTCGCTGTCCCTGGTCAAGAGACACAAACCCTTCACCCTGAGCGATTTTTTGCACTCGCTCGTAAAGCGCTTTGTTTTGACCTAACTCTGTGTACCACGCAGTTAGCTTCGGCAGACAGGCGTTGTGCACCTCACGAATTTCATCACTGCTCGCCACTGAATTTAAATGCCGAACTGGCGAGTAAAATCGCTGTACCGCGTCAACTGCCTGATCGAGCTCAAAGACAAAATTGTCCCAATCAGGATTTGATAACTCAGACAGCTCCGCTATTTTTTTATCGCTGGTGGCCAGAAGCTCATCAAGCTGAGCTTCTACCTTGTTTAGATCAATTTTTGAAAATTCGGGTAGATCCAGAAATCCATGCATAACGCATCCGCTCGCTGTGTTAGTCAGCGGTGCCAATAACACCGCAACGTAAAAGACAAATGGGGTGTGACGCTGGCGTCGGCCGGTAGCCTCAGCACTTCAATTAAATTGTCGACGTATTAAGCCTGGTACTCGCTTTCTAACAAAGCGAGCGATAGACGACAGGGGCTTTAATTTGCTCTGTTTTTACTTGTCAGCTCTACACATCAAGGTTAGACACTGATAAGGCATTTGATTCAATAAAATCACGCCTTGGTTCAACCTGATCACCCATCAGGGTGGTAAATACTTCATCGGCCTGCATCGCATCTTCTATACGAACCTGCAGCATGCGGCGGGCATCTTTGTCCATTGTGGTTTCCCACAGTTGTTCAGGATTCATCTCGCCAAGGCCTTTATAGCGCTGAATACTTTGGCCACGTCTGGCTTCTTTCATTAGCCAATCCATCACCTCAGAAAAGTTGCTGACTTCCTGTTGACGTTCACCACGCTTAACTACCGCGCCCTCTTCCAGCAAGCCGGACATTTCATCAGCGAGCTTGGTAATGACCTTATATTCCGAGGTACCGAATAGTGCTGGTTCCAACTTCACGATGTACTTATTGCCATGCAGCCATCGCTCTAACTCAACACCGTACTTGCCGTCGTGGTCAATCACTCTCTGCTGGTAATAATTACCATCACTTGAATTTGCCATTAACGCTACATGCAGCTCATCAGCCCATTTCTGAACCGCTTGCCTGTCTGTGATTTGTGTCTCTGATAAAGACGAAATAGAGAGCATTTGATCGAGTACAGTGCGATCGATACGACGCGATAACATTTGGATCGCACCAAGCGAGTTGTTGTATAACGCCGCCATATCAGTCAGCTCACTTGACTCAAGTGCTTTTCCACCAGGTTTGGGTATCAGGCTCGCATCGTTCATCGCAAGCTCTAACAGATAAGTATTGAGCTCAATATCATCCTTAACATAGCGTTCCTGCTTGCCTTTTTTAACCTTGTACAATGGCGGCTGAGCAATATAGATGTGACCTCGCTCGATTAATTCCGGCATTTGGCGATAAAAGAAAGTTAATAGCAACGTACGTATGTGTGAACCATCGACGTCTGCATCGGTCATGATCACGATGTAGTGGTAGCGTAGTTTATCGGGATCAAACTCTTCTTTGCCAATACCACAGCCAAGTGCGGTAATCAGGGTGCCTACTTCCTGCGAAGACAACATTTTGTCGAAGCGCGAACGTTCAACGTTAAGGATTTTACCTTTCAACGGCAAAATCGCCTGAGTACGGCGGTCTCTGCCCTGCTTGGCCGATCCACCCGCAGAATCACCCTCTACAAGGTAAATCTCTGATTTTGCTGGATCTTTTTCCTGACAGTCGGCTAACTTTCCCGGTAAACCAGCAATATCCAACACACCTTTCCGTCTTGTCATCTCGCGTGCTTTACGTGCAGCATCACGAGCCATGGCGGCTTCAATGATTTTACTGGCAATTACCTTCGCTTCTGCCGGGTTCTCGTTGAGGAAATCCGTTAGCTTTTCGTTCATTGATGACTCAACAGCCCCACGCACTTCGGACGACACCAACTTATCTTTGGTTTGAGATGAAAACTTCGGGTCCGGTACTTTGACCGATAGCACGGCGGTTAAACCCTCGCGTGCATCATCACCAGTGGTATCTACTTTGTGCTTAGCTGCAAAACCATTCTTTTCCATGTAGGTGTTCAGCGTACGGGTTAACGCCGCTCTAAAACCCGCCATGTGCGTGCCACCATCTTTCTGTGGAATGTTGTTGGTAAAACAGTAAATGTTTTCCTGATACGAATCATTCCATTGCAAAGCCACTTCAACCTCGGCTTCTTCTTTCATCTGACGAAGATGAATCGGTGTCTTATGAATTGGTGTTTTATTTCTATTTAGATGATCTACAAAGGCAGCTATACCACCTTCGTATTCAAAGATATCTTCTTTGTCAGAGCGTTCATCATGCAACCGAATGCGCACGCCGCTATTAAGGAAAGACAGCTCACGTAAACGCTTCGACAATATGTCATATGAAAACTCTGTCAGCGTAAAAATAGCTGCGCTGGGCTTAAAGAAGATCGTTGAGCCTGTTTTATCTGTATTCCCAGTCACCTCTATCGGTGCAACGGGAACACTGTCTACGTAGGATTGTTCGTGAATTTTTCCGTCACGGTAAATAGTCAGCTTTAACGATTCAGATAAAGCATTCACCACAGACACACCCACACCGTGCAAACCGCCGGAAACTTTATAGGAGTTATCGTCGAACTTACCACCGGCGTGCAACACCGTCATAATAACTTCAGCAGCAGACTTACCCTCCTCGTGCATATCTACAGGGATACCGCGTCCATCATCTTTTACTGTGATGGAATTGTCGACATGTACTGAAACGGTTATTTCGCTGCAATGTCCCGCTAGTGCTTCATCTATAGCGTTATCGACAACTTCAAATACCATGTGGTGTAAACCGGTACCATCGTCTGTATCACCGATATACATTCCTGGTCTTTTACGAACAGCATCAAGCCCCTTGAGGACTTTAATGTTGCTAGAGTCGTAAGCGCCTGAAGCTTTTTCCGGCGTGTTGTCGTTGTGGTCTTCTTCCATCAGAGCTCTCTATTTCAGCGATAGGCTGGGCAGCTCTTTAGTATACCACGTTTTCGAATTTGCCTTGTTTCACGTGAAACGTTTTATTTACACCTTGTATCGTTTTTGAAATATCTTCTACACCGGTCAAAAACACTTGTACGGAACATGTCTCCAGGTACGAAAACACGAAGTCACGTGCATTCTCATCAAGTTCTGACGGTAGATCATCAAACAATAAAATGGGTGCCTGTTGATGATGTTCTGTGTACAAATCCACTTGAACAAGTTTCAACAAAACTGCCAACAGTTTTTGCTGCCCGCGTGAATGAACATATCGAGCTTCGTTGCTGCCAACTTTCAATTTGATGTCAGCTCTATGAGGTCCCGTTGATGTGGTACCTAATCGGCGACAGTTATCTAATGATCTTTCGAGAGTCTCGTTCAGTGAATTTCCTTCGGCCCAACCTTGGCGATACTGCAACTGGGGCAAGATGGCTTTGTTGTCCATCTGTTCTGCAAATTTTGCCAATCGTTGTTGGACCTGATCGCAAACCAATCTTCTGCATTGTGCTATCGATTCACCTGATTCCGAAAGTTCCACATTCCACAATGAAACCAATTCGTCCGAAGCATTAGAACGAAGTGCAGCATTCCTTTGGGATAGTGCAGTTTTGTAACGTTTCGATAAATGTACAAAAGTGTGCTCCACGTGAAACAGTATCCAATCGAGAAAATTTCTCCTCTCTCCAGGACCTCCCTCAACCAGCTCATGATTCTTTGCAGAGATCGCTACACTAGGTACAGCAACGGCCAGCGCAGACAAACGATTAATATTTTGTCCATCAATTCGCGCAATTGTTGAGTCCTTTCCACGGCTAATTCCAACAGAACTGCTGGTTTCCCGTAAACGATCAGAAACAGATCCACTCACGGTCAGTTCGTTATTATCTTCGGATATTATTGTGGTGATTTTTCCGGAACGAAAGCTTCGTCCTACTGACAATAATGATATAGCTTCTAATAGGCTGGTTTTACCAGCTCCATTTTCGCCATAAAAGTAGTTGATACCTTCACCTGGTTCAATATGAACAGAAGCTAGATTTCGAACCCCCATAACATCTAGGCGGGTCAGATGCATGAAAAAATGGAGTTCGTTGTAGAGGTGTACATGGCTTTAAATAGGTAGTTTCTACTAGAGCCTCATTGGCATAACTACGTATGTGCTCTGTTTATCATCACTCGGATGAATCACCATGCTACTGGTGTTATCACTAACGTTAAGTTCTGCAGTTTCAGAATCAATCGCATTCAGCACGTCTAACAGGTAAACGACGTTAAAGCCTATTTCTATAGGTTCTCCGTCATAGTCTATCTGCAATTCATCTTCCGCTTCTTCATGCTTAGGATTATTGGTCTGAATACCTAACTGATCTTTAGCAAGAGTCAAACGCACGCCCTTGTAAGTCTCATTTGCGAGGATGGCACTGCGCCTTAATGCCTGTTTTAACAGATCTCTATCAACTATGGCTATGTTGGTACTTGCTAATGGAATAACTTTTTCATAGTCAGGGAACTTGCCATCAATAAGCTTTGTGGTTAGCTGAAGCGCACCAAGTTTAACCTGCAGGTGATTACCGGTCAGGTTCAAGGTGATATCTGTATCTGTGTCATCCATTAAACGGGATAGCTCGCTTATTGCCTTTCTCGGAATAATGGCTGAAATCGCTTCCGTCACATTAATGTCGACTGCAGTTCTGTGCAGTGCCAGCCTGTGTCCGTCTGTGCTCACGCAACACAATTCATTTTCACCTATTTGCAACAACAATCCGTTCAGATAATAACGAACATCTTGCTGTGCCATTGCGAACGAAGTGCGTTTGATTGCTAGATCGAGTTGTTTCTGTGGAAGCGATATTGCTGTGGCGTCAATAAGCTCATCTACTAACGGAAATTCATCAACGGGCAGGGTAGCTAAGGTAAATCGGCTTTTCCCTGTTTTAACTTTGGCTTTTTCTGTATCGACTTCAAAATCGAGCCTGGCGTTGTCATCAAGTGAACGACAGATATCAAATAACTTGCGTGCCGGGATGGTTGATCGACCAGGTTCCGTGACAATTAGCGGGATTGTGGTTTTAAGTTCCACTTCGTTGTCTGTACCGGTGATTTGCAGACTATCTTCTGTGGCAACAAACAAAAGATTGTTCATCACTTCGTGGGTTTGTTTTCGTTCTACTACACCTACAACTTGTTGCAGTGGAGTGAACAATTCGAGTTTGGAAATTGCGAATTTCATGGCGTATATAAGTATTGTGTTTGTTTACCTGGGTTACCTTGCTATAACTACTAAGCAGGATAATTCTGTATATAACTATTTTTATTCTTTATAATTCAACTACTTAATGCTATTTTTTTGTGCTTGAATGCCATTCATTAAGCTGTGGATAACTTGGGTTCAATTATTCACCAAAAAGTTGTTAGGTTTTTATTCCAGACTTTTTCACAACTTATCTACAGGGTGTGACCTTACCAGACATACACAATATACAGTAGCTGTGTGCAACGACTAAGACTGATTTAAAACAAGCATACATGGCATTTATTGGGTCAAAGTTCTGGTCAACTGTTTGATGTCCTCTTCCATTCTTCCATCAGACAGTGACAGCTCTGTGATCTTGCGAAAAGCATGTAGAACAGTGGTGTGGTCGCGACCGCCAAACGCTTCGCCTATCTCAGGCAGGCTGTGCCTGGTCAGCTTCTTCGACAAAAACATGGCTACCTGTCTCGGTCGTGCGATAGATCGATTGCGCTTCTTTGATAATAGTTCAGAGTTACGGACCTGGTAGTACTCACACACCGTCTTTTGAATGTTCTGCACGGTTACCAGTCGTTCCTGGACGGCTAACATGTCTTTTAGTGCGTCTTTCACAAATTCAATGGTAATTGGCTTTCCGGTAAACTGTGAATTAGCAGCCACCCGGCGCAGTGCTCCTTCGAGCTCACGGACGTTGGAGACAATTCTCTGCGCTATAAAGAAACTGACTTCTTCACTTAATGAATAACCGAACTGTTCTGCTTTGGCGTTAAGGATGGCAACTCGAGTTTCAAGCTCTGGTGGTTCAATTGCCACTGTTAAACCCCAGCCAAAGCGTGATTTAAGCCTTTCCTCTACACCATCTATTTCTTTCGGATAGCGATCGCTGGTAAGAATAATCTGCTGACCATCTTCGAGCAGTGCATTAAAGGTATGAAAAAACTCTTCCTGCGTTTGTACTTTGTTGGCGAAAAACTGAATATCGTCAATGAGCAGAGCATCAAGGCTTCTGTAGTGCTTCTTAAATTGATCCTGAGTGCCAGTCTGCAGAGATTTGACCATTTCACGAACAAACTTCTCTGAATGCAGGTACTGAACTTTTCGAGCCCCGCGGCTTACCATATGGTTGCCAACTGCTTGCATTAAATGGGTTTTCCCTAAACCGACACCACCATAAATAAACAACGGATTATAAGAGCCACCCGGGTTTTCGCCAATCTGCAAGGCTGCAGCGCGCCCGAACTGGTTCGACTTACCTTCGATATAAGTATCGAAATTAAACGTCGGGTTCAGTGCTGTCTTAAATTCTTTAAGCGGTTCATTTTTTGCCAATGAACGCCGGGAAGGGTTATGACTGCTGTCGAAGCCACTGGAATTCAGGTCTGTGGATTTTGCTACCGGGGTGGCTGGTGCCCGCAGTTCGTCGGTACCGACTCTGAGAAGTACATTAAATCCCTTTTTATCAGCCAGGCTTGTGGCGATTTCTCTGATTCTTTCCGCGTAACTGGTCTCTACTTTGTCGCGAACATATTCATTTGGTGCAAGAAGCTTAATACCTTCTTCAGTTTCCATGGCCTGTAGGCATAGAACCCAGGTGGTCATTTCTTGTACAGACAGTTCATTTGACAAATGCGAGAGACAGCGATTCCAGACCGACAACGAGCGACACTCCCCGGTTGAGGCCAACAAAGGCCTTAAAGGTATTAATATTCAGTTTTTACTGGGCGGAAATAACGGTGGCCGGTGAGACAAACGAGAATGTTGTTGTTTTTCCTCGTTGCGCTTATCTGTTGAACCTAAGCTTGGCGGCGGGTTGGCAGTGCGTGTTGCTCAACCCGTGCTTCACATCGACGAAAATTAGTCTATTACTGTTTGAGAAAGTTATCCACAGTTGATTTCGAGTTAGTCGCCACGTGTAATTATTGACGACAGCCCGTTTTGTAGCGATAATCAGAGAGCTAACCCGAAACAAAGTGCTTGCGCCACTGCGGCGCTTGTAAATCCCGGTATCAAATAATGAAACAGACTTTCCAGCCTAGCAACTTGCGTCGCAAGAGAACTCATGGTTTTAGAGCTCGCATGGCCACTCGTGGCGGGCGCGCAGTCATTCGTGCCAGACGAGCAAAAGGTCGTCGCAGACTTTCTGCTTAATCCAGACCTCAGTCCTGGTGATGTAAAGCCGGGTACGTCACGATAAAGGTATTACCACCGAACTTTTGTTAAGTGCAGGTTCGTTGGAAAGTTAGCGTGTATTCAGCGCTACGGGCGGTTACGGCCGGAAAATACTGAGTTGTGAACCACGGGGTTCAACTAACGATCTGCCCAACCACTGTGCTGAAAACTCCCGATTCAAGCTTTCCCAGAGAAGCCAGGCTAACTGCCGCCTCCGAGTATCGGAGGGTCTTCGAAAAAAATCATCGCACCGCCGATAAGCATTGGACGATCCTTTACCGCGCCAATGACGACGGCACAGCAAGACTCGGCATGGCGGTAGCTAAAAAAAATGCCAAAAGAGCGGTGGATAGAAACAGACTTAAGCGTTTAGCCAGAGAATCATTCAGGCAACACAAGAAATCACTCGCGGGTTTTGATATCGTACTCATGATCCGCCAGGCCAGTGTGTCAGCCGATAATGAAGAGCTCTACAAAGGGTTAGAGGCGCACTGGTCACGGATAGCGAAAAATGCGTAAATCGCTGTGTTCGCTAATAAGTGGTTACCAACGCTTTATAAGTCCGTGTTTGCCACCACACTGCAGATACACACCCAGTTGTTCGCAGTACACTATGGAAGCGATACAGCGATATGGAGCCTTAAAAGGAAGTTGGCTCGGTGTTAAACGTATTGGTCGTTGTAATCCACTTGGATCACATGGATATGATCCGGTACCAGATGTAGGGTCAGACAGAGCAGAACAGTAAGTAGATCTATGTTTCGTGAAATCAAGCCAGTCGGCATCGAATCCACTATTGTCGATTCCGCCAACTTCAAACCAGAAAGAATAATAATGACCAGTACCCCGGGGCAGTACCAGCATGGATAATCAACGCGTTTTGCTCTGGGCAGCACTGGGGTTTTTATTGCTGCAAGTGTGGACTTCATGGCAACAAGACTATGGCCCCAGGCCCCAGGTTGCGATAAGCCAGCCTGGTGAGGTGCAACCGTCGGTTGGTATTGATCAAACCGAACGTACGGCTTTGGGTGCTACCCCATCAGATGATTTGCCGACACCTGTTGCCGGCGCCCAATCAGCAGTGGTTGCAGGTACTGCAGCGCAGGATTCGGGTCCCGCCGGTGAGCAGATCACCGTGACAACAGACACCATCAAAGTAACCATTGGAAGCAAGGGCGGCGACATCAATTCAGTCAGGTTGCTGCAATATCCCACATCACTTGAAACGCCCGATGATCCTTTTGTGTTGATGAACAACACCGAAGAAGATTACTTTGTTGCCCAATCCGGTTTGCAATCAACTGCCGGCGAAGCACCAAACCATCACGCCTTGTTTAGTGTGGATAAAACAGAATTTACATTGGGCGATGGTGAACAAGAGATTCGGGTACCTCTGACGTGGCAGTCAGCAGAGGGTGTGACGGTCACCAAAACCTATATTTTCAAGCGCGATCGTTATTTAATTGATCTTGAGTATGAAATCCAAAACGCGTCGGGTGCGTCAATGAGCTTTAATCAGTACAGACAGTTGCGCCGCAAGCCTGTCACTGATGATGAAACCCAGAGCTTTATCTATACGTTTATTGGTGGCGTGGTGAGTACCGACCTCGACCCGTATGAGAAGATCAAGTTTGAAGATTTTGACGATGTCACCAACCAGTCAAAAACCACCGGTGGTTGGGCCGCGATCATTGAGCATTATTTCTTAGGTGCCTGGATCCCGCAGCAAGATGAAGTCAACACCATTTACACTAAATCATTAAGCTCACCACAACGCTACATTATTGGTCTGCAGTCTGAAGCGACTGTGGTAGCTGATGGTGGCTCGGGCACTATGCAAAGCAGCTTTTTTGTCGGCCCGAAAATTCAGGAACGAATGGCAGCAGTTGCGCCCAACCTGGATCTGACAGTTGATTACGGATTTTTGTCCGTCATCGCAAAACCGATCTTCTGGTTGCTGCAGAAAATCCACTCTATAGTCGGCAACTGGGGCTGGGCCATTGTCGGTGTGACCATGTGCATCAAGCTTATTTTCTACAAACTGTCCGAAGCGAGTTATCGCTCTATGGCCCGCATGCGCAAGCTGCAACCACAACTGGCTTCGCTGAAAGAACGCCACGGTGATGATCGCGCCAAGATGGGTCAGGCAACGATGGATCTGTATAAAAAAGAAAAGGTCAATCCTCTCGGTGGGTGTTTGCCTATTCTCGTGCAGATACCGGTTTTTATCTCGCTCTATTGGGTATTGCTGGAGAGTGTTGAGCTGCGTCAGGCGCCGTGGATCTTGTGGATCAAAGATTTGTCATTAATGGACAAATTCTATGTGCTGCCACTAATAATGGGTATTACCATGTTTATTCAGCAGCGGCTTAATCCGGCTCCGGTCGATCCAATTCAAGCCAAAGTCTTTATGGCCATGCCGTTCGTATTCACCGTATTCTTTGCATTCTTTCCAGCAGGTCTGGTGCTTTACTGGGTGGTGAATAACACCTTATCAATCGCGCAGCAGTACTATATTACCCGCCACGTATTGGCAGAAAAGTAGCCACGTGTTGTGTCTTCCGACACGATAGCAGCAATTGCCACGGCATCCGGTAAGGGTGCCATTGGCGTTGTTAAGATCAGTGGTTCTGCATCACATGACATCGCAAAGCAAATAACACGTAAAACTTTGTCCGCAAGGCAGGCGTCTTACACACCTTTTTACGATGTCGATGGACGTACGATAGATCACGGCGTAGCACTGTTTTTTAAAGGCCCCGATTCCTATACGGGGGAAGACGTGCTTGAGCTGCAGTCCCATGGCAATCATGTTTTGCTTGATCAATTGCTTGAAGTTGCATCCCGTCTTGGTGCACGGTCGGCCCGGCCCGGGGAATTCACAGAGCGTGCTTTTTTAAACGATAAAATGGATCTTGCTCAGGCAGAAGCTGTTAGCGATTTAATTGAGGCTAGTACTGCTGATGCTGCCAGTGCCGCAGTAAGATCTCTCCAGGGTGAGTTTTCGAAACAAGTTACAGACATTCTTGAACAGCTATTAAATTGCCGTGTTTACGTTGAATCTGCCCTCGACTTTGCAGAGGAAGAGATCGATTTCTTAAAAGACAGTGATCTGGCAGATCGTTTTACACGCCTTGATAGCAGCGTCACTCAGCTGCTTGCCAGAAGCCAGGAAGGCATATTACTCAGAGACGGCATCAGTATTGTGATTGCCGGCTTGCCCAATGTAGGTAAGTCGAGCTTGCTAAACCGCTTAACAGGTGAAGACACTGCCATTGTCACGGATATCGCTGGCACCACTCGTGATGTATTAAAAGAAGAAATCAATATTGATGGTTTACCCATTCATATCATTGATACTGCGGGATTGCGACACAGTGATGACCCGATAGAACAGGAAGGGGTGCGCCGCGCACGAGTGCAAATAGATCAGGCAGATAGAATCTTGTTCATTGTTCAAGCCGATGAATTTCAAGAAAACCACTATAAAGCAGAAGATGAGTCGTTGCTGTCCGGGTTGCCTTATCATATTCCGATCACTATTGTGATCAATAAAGCTGACTTGGTGCCAGACATCGCAAAAGAATTCAATGATAAGGATTCGATACTGGTGTCTGCCAAAACCGGCCAGGGTATCAAACGACTGCAGGAGCATTTAAAGCAATGTGCCGGATTTAAAAAAACACCGGAAGGCGCGTTAATGGCGCGCCGTCGGCATATCACTGCATTGAAAAACGTACAACATCATATTCAATCAGCAGATAGAATTTTGATGAATGAAAGTGCAGGGGAGATCGCAGCTGAGGAATTGCGATTAGCCCAGGATCAGATCAATTTGATCACCGGTGAATTTACCAGTGATGACTTACTGGGGGAGATTTTTTCCCGGTTTTGTATCGGGAAGTAATCCCCCAGGGAAAGTAGCTACTTTCTTTTATAGTGAGCAGGCGAGCGATTTTCAACTGGATGTAAAACCGCAACAGACAGTAATCAGGTGCAGTGAAAAAAGCCCTGACTCGCTGATCTGTCTTTCTATTCGTCGAGGCTGGCAGTGGCTCCGCTTCTTGTAGTACCCGATTTCAAGTTACGGTAGCGTTCCAAGTCATTGTCGAACTGGGACATTACCAGCCGACGTTCGCGAAGTTTCGACTTAATTAGTGCATTGGTGCTGCCGATGCTGCGTGTGACTGCGATTCGATCGGATTCCAACGCCTGGCTGGGAGAAAGGTTTCGCTCTATTCTGACGTTCACGCGGTCTTCGATTGATAGCAATCTGCTGTTAAGAATCACCAGCTGCTCATACATTCGAGATACAGAGCCATCAATGTGGGTTATACGCTTGTCGCGTGTGTTGATGAGATCACTCTCGAGTGGGAAAGCTTTGATCAACGCGTCATCGCGCTGACGTTGCTCCGCCTCAATCTTGGCCAAACGGTTATTTTCCAGCTCTTCAGCCCGACTTGGGATGTGCTGTAGGGTTACGCCGTTATAGTTAAGTACCTCGGCAGCTTGTTCAGAGTCAGACGGTGGTGGCTGGTCCTGATAGGAGATATTGCCGCTTTCATCTACCCACTTGTACCAACGCGCACTCGCAGGGGTGGTGATCATCGCAAGTCCGACTACCATCAGTAGTGCTGCCGTGCCACGAGACATCCAATGATTGGCGACCTGTGGTGCAGAATATTTTTGGTCTGGCTTTTTCACTTCTTAAACCCGGTTCCTCGTTGAGCTGGATCAAAGCTCGGACATTGGTATATTCAATTGTGATCCGGAGTCCTCTGTTTATAGCGGGTGATCCGGAAATAAATTGAGCGATGCTGCCAAATATGAGGTTTGTTTTTGTTTTGTAATGCGCTGTAGCTGACGTTCAGAAAGAGTGTCCGGGGGAAAAACATCGCTTAGTGTGAGAACATCGACATTTCCACGCTCGAAACTGCTTCATGAAAATCATCACACTGAATTGCAACGGCATAAGATCGGCGGCCAAAAAAGGCTTTTTCGAATGGATGCTGAAGCAGCGCGCAGATGTGATCTGCCTGCAGGAGACCAAAGCGCAAGAGCCGCAGCTCGATGATGAGCTGTTTCATCCTGCCGGATATCACCGGTTCCTGCACGATGCTGAGAAGCCCGGCTACAGTGGCGTCGGGCTATATTGCAGGCATAAACCACGCAGGGTCATTCATGGACTGGACGATGAATTGATTGATCGAGAAGGCCGCTATCTTGAAGCATGTTTTGGAAATCTGTCAGTGGTGTCTTTGTACATGCCATCGGGCTCATCCGGTGAGGTGAGACAGGAATTTAAGATCAGAATGATGGGAATAATGTTGCCGCATCTTTTAAAGCTTAAAAAAAGAAAGCGTCAGTACATCATCTGTGGCGACTGGAACATTGCTCACACCAATGAAGATATTCGCAATTGGCGTGGCAACAAGAAAAACTCAGGCTTTCTTCCGGAAGAAAGAGAGTGGCTCACAGAGTTATTTGACAAGCATCGCTATGTGGATGCTTTTAGAACGCTTGAGCAAAAAGAACACGAATATACCTGGTGGTCTAACCGGGGGCAGGCGTATGCTAACAACACCGGTTGGCGGATAGACTATCAAATTACCACACCCGGTTTAAAAGAGGCGGTGAAGAAGACTTCGGTGTACCGGGATCAGCGTTTTTCTGATCATGCGCCACTTTGCATAGACTACGATTTCAAGATAGAGGTGTAGCTTAGCTACGATCGTTATCAGGTTTTCATGGTCACCGTATCATTGAATTTATTTCGCATGATATAAATCAACACCAATACCGGCAGTGTTAGTAGGGCTGTCATGGTAAAGAAGTTTGAGTAGCCAATGGACTCCGCGATCGAACCGGAATATCCACCGAGAATTTTCGGGAATAGCGTCATCACGGAACTGAATATCGCGTATTGCATTGCGGTGAACGAGATATTGGTCAGGCTGGATAAAAATGCAATGAATGCGGCACTTGCTAAGCCTGCAGAAAGATTATCCGCACCGATCACTGCGACTAACATGGCAATACTCGGCTCTGACTGAGCCAAAATAATAAACAAAAGATTAGTGATCGCTGAAAGCACAGCGCCAAGAAAAAGAATTCGCATCACACCGAATCGTACGGCCAGGAAGCCACCCATGAGCCCTCCAGCAATGGTCATGATGAGGCCGAAGAACTTTGATACCGCGGCAATTTCCGGTTTGGTGTATCCCAATTCCAGATAAAACACAGTAGCAATAACGCCCATGACAATATCAGACACCCGGTACAAGCCAATAAGCGCAATTAACAACACTGCCAAGCCCATACCGTAACGGCTGAAAAAATCCCGTACCGGATCAACATAGGCCTCGGTAATCATTTGTTTGTTACCGGCCCCTGCTTTTACAAGCCCATAGGCGACAATCGCACATACACTCGCGGCCAAAGCCAGACGCACAGTAGCGACTATAAAACCCGCCAGATGTCTATTGTTGAGTGCCTCTTTAAGATACGCTTTCGAGTTGCCGGCAATCTCAGAACTGAGCTTGAAGGTGGCGATGAATGCAATAACAGCCACAATAAATATAACTAAAAATCGTAGATAGTCGGAAGTTTTATATTTGTTACTATCCGTTTGATGGTTTTCCGGCTCTTTAATAATGAGTGTTGTAGCCACACCGACCAACATCACTGCAGCCATGGCCGCGTAGGTATACATCCATGCGGTGTAGCTATAAGACTCTTTAGTTGAGCCGAGCTGAGTGGCAAGCAACAACGCGCCAGCACTTGCGACAATCATACCGATACGGTAACCGGCAATATAAGTTGAAGAGGTCATAGCCTGCTCATCTGCCGGAGCACTTTCGATCCGGTAGGCATCGATGACAATATCTTGTGTCGCTGAAGAAAAACCGAGCGCTACGGCGGCAAAGGCCATCATGGTTAAACCACTATCGCCTGCTGCCGGGTCAGTAATTGCCATCATCAGTATTGAGCCAATAACAGCGAATTGAGATATCAGCATCCATGCGCGCCTTCGTCCAAGCCAATGGCTTAACAATGGTATAGGAAGTTTATCTACCAATGGTGCCCACACAAATTTGAACGAGTAACCTAATGCGGCCCATGAAAAATAGGTGACGGCTGACTTTTTCAATCCGGCTTCTGTCAGCCAGGCACTAAGTGATCCGAAGATAAGTAAAATGGGTATACCGGCAGAGAAGCCGAGAAAGAGCATAACGAGTGCGTTCGGTGTGAAAAGCACATGCACGCAATAAATGATGGCAACAATGCACGCTCCTCGAAACAGCCATAATGGTGTACCTGCGAGCATTTCAAGCAATGGGTTGAATGCCGATAGGCTCAGGAGCAGGAAACCGACAAACAATACAACGCCAGCGATTCTATTACTCGATTTACTCCAGTCAACTTCACCACTCATTCTGCACCCCGCCGCGTTGTCTAGATAGCTTATTGAGAAATAGTTTACACGTTTTTTTATGTAACACTATCAGTCTGTTTTGATTGCAGTGAGAGGGTGAGTTGGAGCTTTTGCTGTGGATGGATTGTTCTATAGCTAATGCCGCTATTGGCAGTTTATTTGAACGTGTCCATATGTTTGTAAGCCTGACTATTCGTAATTGTCCGTCACAAGCTTTAGCGCCGGTTTTGCGTCAATCACAGCAGCTGGGGAAGGGGACACTGGTGCATTGTGCTCCGGCGACCAGGATTTACCCGATAAAGCTTGATTCATCGCGTCAGCCAACGCGTTCATGAAGTCTTCGCGCTTGGTGCTACCAAGAAGGCGTTCTCGCAGTATGGGTTCCTGTACGATCTCTTCGTAGGTCAGGTCGCTCATTCTCCAGTGAATAACATACCTGGGTTTCATGTCATTCCACACTTTTACACCAAGCGCGATACTCGCAAGCAATGGCACATAAATAAGAAAGAAGCCACTTGAGTTGCTGTCGAGAAGATCGATCGTGAGAATGATCAACAGTACCAGTAAGCTGATTATAAGTAGGCCTTTACAGAGTCTGCGATTAAACAGTGTTGTTCTGTAAAATTGCTTATGCATGCTGATCATGTGTTCAAACATATAAGTTTTTAGCATACGATCAAACGGATCGATGTAAGCAAGCCGGGTGTCGGTAACCAGTATCAAACCTTTCCGAAATAGTTCGTTTTCACCCGGGTAGAGCTTAATGGCATCAGGTTTGGGTGACAGCCAATCGGAAAAACGTTCTCTTCTGTTTTTGATGGCTTCTATGTCTGTAGATCTATCGGTTGCAGGTTCGTCTGCACTCCGTTGTTTGAATAGCTTTTTAAAGAGGGAGAAAGAACGTAAGTTAAAGGGCATGATTTATTTAATACAGCGATAAACTTGGCTGGGTGGCAAGTTACGCCACACTGTGGGTGTGTTTTCAACTGATGAGAAATGTGTAGGCAGCTTGTTTATAAAGTATCTGCCGCGTGATCTGAACTTAGCGCCAAGATAAATGATTGAAATAAATACGCCACCGGGTTTCAGTGAGATAGATATCGCGTTGAGTATCTGGTCTTGTTCTTCTTCATCGAAGATCGTCCAGGGCAAGCTTGAAACAATGCAATCTGCGTGTACGTGGTCATTCTTCTGTAGGTATTCAGGCAGGCTGGTGGCGGCGTCATGATAAACCTTTGCAGTCGGGCAGCGATTTTTAGTGGCGGCAACGAAAGCCGGATTGAGCTCGATGGCAAAAAATGTCGCGTCGTGAGAAAGCCTGCTGATTATTTGCTCTGTAAATACTCCGGTACCCGGCCCGAGCTCTACCACTGTTTTGGCATCAGAAAGCGCAGCTTGCTGAACGACCTGCCTGGCGAGCAGTTGTGATGATGGTGCAATAGCGCCTGTTGAGATAGGCTCCTGGGCGAGCTGTTTGGCGAAATCAGCGTAACTGAACTTAGTGCTTTTGAGGTCGCTGCGGCTTCTCTGTACGGGACGTTCCGGCTGGCTGATATTGGCTTCATTAATTACGGGACGGAGCATATTGTTATCGTAAACCTGTTTTGTATTGCCGCGGTGCTCCCGCTATGGAGTGCTCACGTTCGCTGGATCTCACTGAATTCTGATCAGTCGGACTCCGGAATCTTACCTGTTAGGTGTCTTTCACGTCCATTGCACCTATTACATCAAATGGAATGGGTGTGGGCCAGGTGGATACTTTAACTGAACCGGATAATTCGTATTCCAGATTAAGGGATTGCCCCTGTAGAAGAGTTGACAGGGTGCTCGCCAATCGATCGACCCCGGCTGTGACATCAAGAGACAATATAGCGTCACTCTTTGCGCCGACAGTTACCGATTGAGTACTTTTACCGCTGGCGATATTGGTGTTGTTGAAGCGCGCGATAAAATCGACCGCCTCGATAGGCATATCAAATGTATTGGGATTGCTTACTTTTAGCTCGAAACGCAGCTTTTGATCCGTCAGGCTGATATTAAGTGGTCTGACACTGATCAGCTCAATGGTCGGTTTAAGTGGTTTTGAGACAATGCTTGCACAGCCGGAAGCAAGTAATCCGGATGCAATCAGGAGCGTGAAAATGACACTGAGCCAGCTCAACCGTCTAATGTGCACCTGATACCCCTCCTTAATAGCTGTCAAGTTTGCTGAATAAGCAGCCTGCGAGTGTTGTAATAGCGCAAGCACGACATATTCAGGTCTGAAAGATAAATCGGAAAGATCTTAGCATGAACCCTGGCAGCAGGGTGTTTCGAGGCGGGGTCCACCCCGCGAAATGGCGGGGTGGTTTGATGTTGCGAGAGACTGCTTGTTGCAGTGAGGGCGTTTTACTGGAGCAGTTTCTGCAGGCCGTTTAGTTCAGCCGCTGCCTGCTGCAGGATCGGTTGTGGGTTTTTCAGATCGATACCGGCTTGTTGCAGCTTGCGAGGCAGCAATAGGTTCACAACACTTGGAATTGACTTGTTTTCACCTTCGGGTAATTCCGTTTCGATCGTCAGTAGAGCGGCGGTGACGAGGTCGGCGTAAGTGATGTCTCCGGTGTGATTGCGATAGAAATCACGTGCAGACTCGACTGCCTCAATGAAGTTCTCATTGAACCCCCAGGCGCTCAATAGCCAGGTACCGACCAGCTCACGAAGGTTTCGAGCCGAGAATTGCAACGCTTCTGCATCAGTGAATTGTTCCGGATGCTTGTTGGCGTGACCTATCACCATCAGTTCTCCGATATCTGCCATCAGGCCGATAAGGTGCGCGCGCTCGTCAGTAAGGTGAGGAACTGACTTGGCAAAGACTTTACAAATCGCTGCGGTAAGGGTGGCTCTACGTTGGTAGTTTGTCATGAGCTGCTGGATGACAGGGCTGGCTGCTTGCCATGGCTGCTCGGTAGGAATTTTTATTGCCAGCTGGTTAGCACTTTCAACTCCCAGTCGGGTGATGGCACCACGCATGGTTTGCGTTGTCTCGCCTTTTCCTGCCAGCTTGTTTGCTTCGTGCATGGTGTGAGCAGTCAGGGCTGGATCTGCGACCAGTGCCATTGAAAGCTCTGGTATTCCCATGGTGCCGAGTTTCACCAGCTCACCAATTTTTGCACCTACTGCCGCCTGGCAGTTGAGATTGACGGTTCGCTGTTCAAATGATTCGACGATACTGTCAAAAATGATGTTGTCATTTTCGGAGACGCGGACGTCGTGAACCTTCGTCGCATTCTTCTGCTGTTCTTTTAGCAAGATCTCGAACAACTCGCGGCCGAATCGGACCAGGGTGGCCGTTGTTTTGGTGGCAATAGAGTGATGCTGCGTGAATTCTTTCAGAACTGGCTGCAACGAACGGTCGGTGTTGGCGTTCACGGTATCCGTTTCGTCTTTGTCTTTAGCGTTGCGAACTTCTACCTGTCCTTCAAACAGATAGGTGAACCACCGGTGCTCTTTGTTTGCTGCGAGTGCGGTAGAACGATTGATGTTAACGAGCGTGGCAGATTTGCAGATAGTAATTCTATTTGCTTCGTTCAGATCTGAGATCGGGGTTAGACGGGCAGCGAGCGCCAGTAACTCACCGATGTCATTTGATTCGGCGTCAGCCGCAGCAGAAGATTTTGAGTCGAAATTGAACACGTTTCACGCCCATGATTATTTTAGTGATGCTATGAGGTTGCATCGGCGATAGTCATTGAAGGTTTAGGGGTTTGTTACGTAACGTGTCGTACAGCACATTGCTGCAACGTTTTGATTTGAAAGGTCTGCTATGCAAGCAGCGTTGTATAGCAGTGATCGGGATTTTAGTGCGTCGTTGGTGAATAATCCGGATTAACGACCTGGTTTTATGACCTGCGGTCAGTCTTTTCGCAATTGCCTGGGAATACTGAAAGATATGGTTTCCACAACGCCTGCAACCTCATTTACCACGCTCGCGCCACAAGACTTCAGGTGCTCAATTACCTGCTGAACCAGCTCATCAGGCGCTGAGGCGCCAGCGGTAACGCCAATTTTCAGATCTTCTTTAAGCCACTCTGACTGTATAGCACTTGAGTCGGCGATCAAATAAGACGGAATACCAGCACGTTCCCCCAGTTCTCTAAGGCGATTAGAGTTAGAGCTGTTCTGCGCGCCGACAACCAGCAACATATCGGCATCACGACAGAGAATTTTCACCGCGTCTTGTCGATTCTGAGTGGCGTAGCAGATGTCGTCTTTGCGTGGCGCTGCGATGTGTGGATAGCGTTCTTTTAAGCGTGCAATGATGTCGTGGGTGTCATCAACAGAGAGTGTTGTTTGAGATACAAATGCAAGCTGTGCCGGGTCTTCAACTTTTAATGACTCGACATCCTCCGGGGTTTCGATCAATAAGATGCGACCACCCCACTGGGTGTCGTAGCGCCCCATGGTGCCCTCAACTTCCGGGTGCCCGGCATGGCCGATTAAAATGACTTCACGCCCTTCTTTGGCGTATTTAACCACTTCGATATGAACTTTGGTTACCAGCGGACAAGTGGCATCAAAGACCTGGAGTTGGCGGGTTTGCGCTTCCAGCTCAACTGCTCTGGACACACCATGAGCGGAGAAGATCACAGTACTGTCGTCGGGCACTTCGTGAAGTTCGTCAACAAAAATAGCGCCTTTGTCGCGAAGACCGTCAACCACATATTTATTGTGAACCACTTCGTGACGTACATAGATAGGTGCGCCAAATAGTTCCAGCGCCCGCTCAACGATTTCTATGGCGCGATCAACGCCTGCGCAAAACCCTCTCGGGTTGGCCATTAATATTTCCATTGAGCGCTCGCTTTTTTTACTTCTTAGGTGTTGTTTGACACAGAGGTATCTTGGGGATCATCAGCAATAAAAAAAGAGCTGAGAAGAATTAGCGCAGTACCGGTCAATATGGCGGCATCAGCAATATTAAAAGCCGGCCAGTAGAAAGTGTCACCACGCCAATGGGCAAACCACTGAATAAAGTCTATCACGTAACCCAGACGCACCCGATCGATCACGTTGCCAATAGCACCGCCCAGCACCAGCGCCAGGCCAAAGCCCAACCATTTTTCGTGAGTTTTTAACCGTAGCAGCCAGACGATCAGCACAATACTGATGGCGACTGCCACAATAGTGAAAAACCAACGCTGCCAACCGCCGGCATTGCTCAAAAAACTGAAAGCCGCCCCATAGTTGTACATTAAGGTGAAATTAAAAAACGGCATCACCGGATTCTGCTCATGCATGGTGAGCTGGGTGTTAGCCATCCATTTGGTGATTTGATCAAGCAGAATAACCAGTGCTGTCAGACCAAAGTATATTTTCTTCATGAGTTGCCAGGTAAGTCGTGGGTAAGTTAGGTAAATTGTCGGGGTTCGCCGTCACCATCAACATTTTGCACACAACGTGCGCAAAGATCCGGATGACTGTCCACGGTGCCTACATCACTTCTGTGGTGCCAGCAGCGATCACACTTAGGCTGTTCTGATGCCCTGGCGCTGATCCATAATTCGCCTTGTTCAAGCTCGGCCTTTTCAGCGGTTTCCGGTTTGTCGACCAAACTGTTAACACCTGCTTCAGAGGTGATCAGTATAAATCTGAGTTCATCGCCAATTCGCTTTAACAGAGATACCGTATCAGCGTCGCAATAGAGATTCACTTCTGCATCCAATGAACCACCGATCAAACTTTCTACTCGAAGCTTTTCAAGTGCACGTGATACCTCAATACGAATCTGCACGATGTTGTCCCACTCTTCTTTGCTATAGATCGAGCTGGCAGCCAGTGGTTTTAGTTTGTCATAGTAAGTTTCAGTGAAAATAGTTTCACTGTGTTCACCTGGCAGATGTGTCCAGATTTCTTCAGCGGTAAAACTCAATACGGGTGCTATCCAGCGCGTCATTGCCTCTGCGATATGATACATCGCAGACTGTGCCGAGCGCCGTGCATGGCTGTCAGCCTGGGTGGTGTACTGTCTGTCCTTAACGATATCCAGATAAAAACCACCTAGTTCCGTGGTGCAGAAATTATGTAGCCGCTGATAAACTGTATGAAACTGATAGTCGTCAAAAGCGACGCGTATTTCTTCTTGAAGTGCCAGTGAGCGGTCCACAGCCCATTGATCCAAAGCCAGCATATCTTCAATGGCGATTAAATCAGTATCCGGATCGAAGCCGTTGAGGTTGGACAGAAGAAAACGGATGGTATTTCTGATGCGTCGGTATGAGTCAGACATGCGATTAAGAATTTCATCAGAAACACTCATCTCCCCGCGGTAGTCTGCAGAACACACCCACAGGCGAATGATATCTGCGCCAAGTGTCTTCATGACTTTTTGTGGTGCGATGACATTGCCGACAGACTTTGACATCTTGCGGCCTTTGGCATCAACGGTAAAACCGTGCGTTAACACTTGCTTGTAAGGTGCAATGCCATTGATTGAGACACTGGTCAGTAGTGATGAGTGAAACCACCCGCGGTGTTGATCTGAACCTTCCAGATACATATCGGCAGGGTAGGGCTGACCACGCTTTTGAAGGACGTGTGCGTAGGTCGTACCGGAGTCAAACCAGACATCTAATACGTCGGTTGATTTTTCGTATTGATCGGCATCTTCTTTTATAAAGTCGTCAATGCCTAGATCAGACCAGGCTTGTATGCCCCCCTTTTCGATATGCTGTGCCGCCTGTTCAAGCAGTTGCAGCGTGTCAGGATGCATTTCACCGGTTTCTTTATGAATAAAGAGAGTGATGGGGACGCCCCAATAGCGCTGCCTTGAAATACACCAGTCAGGCCGCTTGTCGATCATTCCGTTGATTCTGTCTTCGCCCCACGCAGGCACCCATCGAACGGTTTTAATTGCTGCCAGTGCATCGGCTCTGAGGTTTTCTTTTTCCATACTGACGAACCACTGCGGGGTGGTGCGAAAGATAATCGGCGTGTTGGTGCGCCAGCAGTGTGGATAACTGTGTTCGAATGATTCGCTCAGCACGAGTTTGCTGGCGGCTTTTAGCTCGTCGAGAATATGTTCTTCGACTTTGTATACATGTTCACCGGCGAATTTTTCAACCCATGGTTCATAGCTTCCGGTAGCGCTGACATTATTTAGTAAGCCAAGGTCGTATTGCTTGCCGACAATAAAGTCATCCACACCATGGTCAGGAGCCGTGTGTACAGCGCCTGTGCCCGCCTCGGTAGTGACATAGTCGCCAAGCACAATCAGAGAGGTGCGCTGATAAAAGGGATGTTGCAGTAATACTTTTTCGAGGCTGCTGCCGGTAAATACGGAAACGGTTTTATACGATTCGCATTGGTACCGTTTCATGCAGGATTCAACCAGCTCGGTAGCGAATACCAGGCATTCTTCACCTGAACCCAGATCGCATTCGACCACCGAATACTCAAGCTCAGGGTGTAGTGCAACAGCGAGATTGCCGGGCAGAGTCCATGGTGTAGTGGTCCAGATAACCACAGACAATGGCAGCTCAGTACGTGAGCTGTTGCAGGCTTGGTGTAGCGCTTCGTTGTCTACAGCGCTGAATCTGACATCAACAGAGGTGGATTTTTTATCACGGTATTCAACTTCCGCCTCTGCCAGTGCCGAGCGTGCCCCGATACTCCAGTAAACCGGCCGGGTGCCTTTGTAGACGTGACCGTTTTCGATCATCCTGCCAAGCGCTCTGACGATCCCGGCTTCGTTTTCAAAGTCCATGGTGAGATAGGGATTATCCCAATCACCAAATATTCCAAGGCGTTTGAAGTCTTCGCGCTGGCCGTTGATCTGCTGTTGTGCGTATTCACGACAGCGCGCTCTGAAAGTCGCCTCATCGACTTTTTCACCCGGCCTGCCAATTTCCGATTCCACTTTGTTTTCAATCGGCAATCCATGGCAGTCCCAGCCCGGAATATAAGGTGAGTTATAACCATCAAGCTGTTTGCTTTTGATGATCATGTCTTTAATGACTTTATTTACCGCATGACCAATGTGAATATCACCATTGGCATAAGGAGGGCCATCGTGAAGCACAAATTGCTTTTCCCGATTGACAGAGGCCTCTCGAATTTTTTTATAAATGTCGAGCGCTTGCCAGCGGGCAAGGGTCTCAGGCTCGCGATTTGCCAGGTTCCCACGCATCGGGAAATCGGTCTTCGGCAAGTTTAACGTGTGTTTGTAATTACTCACTGTGGAGTCTCTGTGTGGGTAGGCACTTTTTACAAAGCTGCATAGAAAGCGTGATGCTCACTGATTTCTTCTTAATACGCTTTTTGATGAATTATTTTCGGGTAAACCATTGTCGGGCGTTTTGCTCATCAGTTGCAATAGCGGACTTCAATTCATCTAAACCGGAAAACTTCTTTTCATCTCTGAGTTTGTGCATAAAATTTACTCGCAATCGTTGTCCGTATAAATCAGCAGCAAAATCCAGCAAATGCACCTCAAGGCTCAGACGCATTCCGTTGACAGTGGGCTTGACCCCGATATTGGCAATTCCATTGTGGATGTTTTGTGGATGTTCGGTGTTGGTCACGCCGACCGCATAGACACCGCGCAACGGAGGGTTGTGATCATTGAGCGCTATATTTGCTGTCGGAAATCCCAAAGTACGGCCCAGCTGAGCGCCGTATTCAACCCGTCCCTGTAGAGAATAGCTTCTGCCCAGCAGTTCTGCTGCTGAATCGAGATCACCATCGGCCAGCAGTGCGCGGACCCTGGTGCTTGATATCCGATCATTTGCAGCCACCAGGGTGCTCGCCTGCTGTAATTCAAATCCGTAGTGCTTGCTGGCGGCCTGTAGCGTGTCGAAATTGCCTTCGCGATCTTTACCAAATTGAAAGTCATCACCGACCAGTAAGTATTTTGTGTTCAGTCCGTCTATCAGCACTTGCCTGATAAAATCAGCAGCAGTGGTATTGGCGAGGCTGTGGTTAAATTTTAACAACAGGAGTTGATCAACCGGGAGTGTGCCAAGTACCGTTATTTTCTCGCGCAGCGATGTCAGCCTGTGCGGGCGCTTGTCTTTGGCCACAAAAAACTCTACCGGTAAAGGCTCAAAGCTGACCACACAAGCACGTAGATTGTTCATGTTTGCGTGCTGGCAAACCGTGTCAATCAGGTTTTGATGGCCGAGGTGTATTCCATCAAAATTGCCAATAGTCACTGCACAGGCGCGATGATGTTCTCGCAGGTTGTACAGTCCGCGTATAAGTTCCACTGGTTTAGATTAAATCCTGAAAGTTGATGCCTGTGCTTACTGACACAATACCTACACCCTGTAGCTGGCGGGTCTAAAGCCTGTCGCGAGCAGAGTCGCGCCGTAAGCCAGTATTGCAGCGAGGATTATACCGGCTAAGTGGGTTGCCCGTTCGATTGCCTGCATTGCCAACCAGGCATCGACATTCGGGTTGATCAGTAGAATGATCACGGTCATCACGGCAGTTGCAAGGCATACCCGTTTGAGGGTCGCTGTATCTGATGCCTGTAGATGGTAAATGTTGTCTTGCTTTAAACGTCGATACAACATGAACGCATTCTGGTTGGCAGACAACGCCGTCGCCAGTGCCAGCCCAGCATGAGCTGCCGGCAAGGCAGCCAGCATCATGGCACCGACAAAAATGATGTTGTAGGCCATATTGCTGATCATGGAGATAATGCCAATTCGAACTGGAGTGCGGGTGTTCTGGCGTGCAAAAAAGCCGGGTGCAAAAATTTTCACCAATACCAGGCCGGGCAGTGCCAGCGCATAGGCGCGTAAGGCCCAGGCGGACATTCGCACATCTTCCGGTTGGAACTCACCATAGCCGAACAATGTGGCGATCAACGGGGCTGCCAAGACTAAAAGTGCTGCGGCTGAGGGCAAGGCGAGTAGGGTGGCGGCCCTGAATCCCCAGCTCATGGTGTTATTGAAGTCACTGGCTTTATCAGTTGAGTGCGCTGCAGACAATCGCGGAAGAATGACGGTGGCGATGGCGATGCCAAAGATGCCTAAAGGAAATTCAACCAGTCGGTCTGCAAAATAAAGCCAGCTCAAACTGCCAGCGACCAGAAACGAGGCGATAATGGTATCTAGCAGCAAATTGATCTGGCCGACTGATGAGCCGAGTATCGCCGGCAGCATGAGTTTTAATATTTTTTGTACGCCACTGTCTGCCCAGCCCCATTTAGGCATCGTCAATAAGCCGAGTTGGTAGAGTGATGGCAACTGAAACAGCAGCTGGGATAGCCCTGCTGCAAATACGCCCCAGGCAAGTGCTGTTACTGGCACGGCAAAAAATTGTGAGCCCCACAGCGCGGCCGTAATGAGGCAGACGTTCAGCAGCACCGGCGTAAAAGCCGGTACCGCGAAGCGCTGGAACGTGTTTAGCACGCTGCCGCAGTAAGCAACAAGAGAGATGAAGAACAGATAGGGAAAAGTGATGCGCAGCAAAGCAGTTGCCGTCACAGCGCGCTCGCCGCCGTTTTCAAAGCCCGGAGCGAACAGGCTAATCAGGGCGGGTGCGAACACACTGCCTAGAATACTGAGGGCTAAAACAATCCAGCCAAGGGTACCGCTGACCTGTGCTGCCAGGGCTCGGAGTGCATCCGGTGACCGGGTTTCTTTGTATTCTGAAAAAACCGGTACAAAAGACTGAGCGAAAGCCCCTTCTGCGAATAGTCGGCGCAGAAAGTTCGGGATTTTGAAGGCCACCAAAAAGGCATCGGTAAGTGAGCCGGCACCAAACGTATAGGCGAACACCTGGTCACGAACGAAGCCGAGGATTCGTGACAACAGCGTCATGCCACTGACCACAGACCCGGAACGCAGCAAACTGAATTTACCGGTTGCCATTAAGCCGGAATCAACATTGTACGCCTGACAATTGCAGCAACACGCTGAATACTGCGAATCAAAGTCAAATTGGCGGGCGAAATTAGCTGCCAACGGTTGACAACAGAATGAGCACGAACGATACTGCTTTGTTGCATTTGCAATTCTTCTAGGAGACTGACTTGGCGAATTCCCTCCAAGCCAAAAAACGCGCCCGTCAGGCGGAAACAAGACGTGCTCGAAACGCTGGTATGCGTTCGATGATGCGTACACATGTGAAGCGAGTGGTTAGCGCTATTGCGGCTGGTGATAAAACAGCAGCAACTGATGCCTACACGGCAGCGGTACCTGTGCTCGATAGCATGGCGAGAAAAGGCCACGTTCACAAGAACAAAGCTGCGCGATACAAAAGCCGTTTGAACGCGCAGATACAAGCGCTTTAAAAAACTCAACGGTTTACCGGTGGCGGGCATTGACCGCCACCATGTTGTCCCGGTTGACCAGCTCTGGTTCATGTACGTAACCCAGACGCTCGCCTATGTTTTCGCTCTGGCATCCCATTAGCAGAGCCGCTTCTGTAGCATTGTAGTTGACCAGCCCGCGGGCTATTTCCTTACCGTCTGCTGAGCAGATAGAGACCAGTTCGCCGCGCCGAAATTCACCGCTCACTTGTGTGACACCGACCGGTAATAAGCTGCAGACTCCATCACTCATTTTCTCTCGAGCGCCACTGTCGATGTGTAGCGTGCCACGCACTTTAAGCTGATTGGCAAGCCACATTTTATGGGCGACTAGCTTTTTGTGGGTCGCGAGTAGTTTTGTGCCGATCGCCTCATCATTATGTAACCTTATGAGTACATCCGGCTCTCGCCCTGAAGCGATCACTGTGTGTGTACCGGAGCGTGCAGCGCGCTCTGCGGCAAGGATCTTCGTGCGCATACCGCCAATGGCCAGTCGGTTGTTGCTTGGCCCGGCCATATCAAATAACTGTGGATCACCAGCGGTAGCCTCTGTTATCAGTGTGGCTTGTGGGTTTTTGGTTGGGTCAGAATCGAACAAGCCAGCTTGATCGGTCAATATAATCAATTGATCCGCAGAGATCAGGTTGGCCACCAACGCGGCAAGATTATCGTTGTCACCGACGCCAATTTCATCCGTGGTGACAGTGTCGTTTTCATTGATTACAGGCAGCACATGAAGCGCCAGAAGTGTGGCCAGCGTGCTCTTGGCATTCAGGTAGCGCTTGCGGTTGCTTAGGTCATCATGGGTTAACAGTATCTGCGCGGTATGCAGCCCGTGTGTTTTCAGTTCTGATTCATAGGCACGCACTAATCCCATCTGCCCGACAGCGGCTGCGGCTTGTAGTTCGTGCAGCGCGGTTGGGCGCTCAGACCATTGCAGTCGATGCATACCTTCGGCAATAGAACCGGAAGACACCAGGACCAGCTCAACATTGTCGTTCATTAGTGCTGCAAACTGTCGCGACCACTGATGAATATTGTCCAGATGCAGCCCGTTTTCGGCGGTGATGAGCGCGCTGCCTATCTTTACTACCCAGCGCTTTTTTGGTTTTTTTTGAGCTGCTGTTGTGGAGCCCGTCCTGGTTTGCATGATGATGGTGTAAGGCCGATGAGTTTAGGTAGTGCTGCTATGTCGGGTGATATTGCCTGAGTTATGGAGCATAGCAATACCAGCCAGTGTTCTTATTGATCGTCGTCTGGCGCTGTAATGATGACAGTTTCACTGGTGGCGCTTGATAGAGGCGCCGGCTGTGAAGCTGTTTGTGCTGCCAGCTCTTTTTCCAGCGCCTGCTGCTCTTCGACATACAGCATAATGTCTGAACACAGCGCATCTGTGCCGCGGCCGTCGACTGCCGAGACGCCGTACCAAGGTCCTTGCCAGTCAAGTGTTTTGAGTGTGCTCGCGATTTTTTCCTGCCACTCGTCTTCTGGCATTAAGTCCATTTTATTGAAAACCAGCCAGCGTGGTTTATCGATCAATTCCGCATCAAATTTTTCAAGCTCACGCATCAGAGCCAGGGCTGCCTGAGCTGGATCGTGAGCATCAAAAGGGGCAAGATCGATGATATGCAGTAGCAAGCCAGTACGAGTCAAATGGCGTAGGAAGCGAATGCCAAGGCCTTGCCCTTCTGCAGCACCTTCAATCAAGCCGGGAATATCGGCCATTACAAAGCTTCTGTAGGCCTCAATACTGACCACCCCTAAGTTGGGGTGTAAGGTAGTAAACGGGTAGTCTGCGACTCGAGGCTTCGCGCTTGATACCTTGCGAATCAGGGAAGATTTTCCAGCGTTCGGGTAGCCCAGCAGCCCGACGTCTGCCAGCAACTTCATTTCCAGCATCAACTCGCGTCTTTCACCCGGTGTACCGTTGGTGGTTTTACGCGGTGCTCTGTTGGTGGCAGTTTTAAAGCGGGCATTGCCCAATCCGTGTATGCCGCCTTTGGCCACGAGTAGCGTTTGCTCGTCAGTCACGATGTCGCCGATGATTTCATCGGTATTGCGATCACTTGCTACGGTACCGATGGGCACAGAGATATATTTATCCTGACCCGCACGGCCAGTGCAGTTAGAGCCTCCACCGTTGCGCCCGCGCTCGGCCTCAAAGGTTCGGTTGTGGCGAAAATCTACCAGGGTATTGATATTGGCGTCGCCGACCAGGTAGACGCTGCCGCCGTTGCCGCCGTCGCCACCATCAGGACCCCCTTTAGGGACATACTTCTCACGACGAAAGCCCAGACGGCCATTGCCACCGTCACCGGCGATCACTTTGATTCTTGCTTCGTCGACAAATTTCATGATTAGGTTCTGCTGATCAGCAATCAGGATCAGGCTGACTTGGCTGATTAATTAGCTGGATTCGGACTTGGTCAGGCTAAATCCAGTGGTACAAATAAAAAACCCCGCCAAGTGACGGGGTTTGGTCAGTGCGGTTGCGATGCCGTCTTACGACGCATCAACCACGCTGACGAATTTACGATTTTTCGGGCCGCCGGTGTGGAACTTCACCACGCCGTGAGCTTTGGCAAATAGCGTGTGGTCTTTGCCGACACCGACGTTGAGTCCGGCGTGTACTTTAGTACCGCGTTGACGGATCAATATATTACCGGCCAGCACTGCTTCGCCACCATATTTCTTCACACCAAGTCTTTTGGATTCAGAATCGCGACCGTTGCGTGTACTACCACCTGCTTTTTTATGTGCCATGTTGCTACTCTCGGGCGAATTACTCGCCATCGTTGAAACTTTTACTAGCGTCCGTGAAACTTTTACTAGCGTCAAACGGACGATAGACCGATAATTTGGTCTGCCAAACCTTTAGCTGTAAGCACCAGCTATTAAACAAAGATAGCCGTTCTGCTAAATGATTTCTCAAGCTCACCTGATCAATACAAGGGCGATGCTGAAAGATCTCAAGCCGGGAGCGACTCTGAAAGCACTTTTAAAGTCGCAGAAAACCCTCCAATGATAGTCCGACCCAAACAATGAGTCAATTAGAAGCGCCTCTCAACCCTGAAAATCTGCGTGCCAGTAGCTCGATAGATGAACTTGTATCGCAGGCAATGCTCGAGGTGAATCAGAGAATCCAAACTGCCCTGCAATCAGATGTTGTGCTTATCAGTCAGATGGGCCACTACATCATCGGTGCCGGTGGAAAAAGGTTGCGACCTAAACTGGTGTTGTTGTCTGCTTTGGCGCAGGGTTATCAAGGGAATTATCACACCAACATTGCCGCCATTATCGAGTTTATTCACACCGCAACACTGCTGCATGATGACGTGGTCGACTCATCGAGCCTTCGCCGGGGGCGCGAAACGGCGAATACGGTCTGGGGTAATGAGGCAGCCGTCTTGGTCGGTGACTTTCTGTATTCACGCTCGTTTGAAATGATGGTCGAAGTAGGCCAGATGCGGGTGATGGAAATCCTTTCGGCTGCCACCAATACCATTGCGGCGGGTGAGGTCATGCAATTGATGAACATTGGCGAAGCTGAAGTCACCGAAGCGCGCTACATGGAAGTGATTGCAGCCAAGACAGGGAAATTATTTGAAGCAGCGACTCAACTGGGCTCGGTACTGGCCGAGGCAGACCCGCTGCATGAGCGGGCGATGGCAGAGTACGGTGCGCGATTAGGCATCGCCTTTCAACTGATTGACGATATGCTCGACTACACTGCCGACACTGATGAGTTGGGTAAGAATGCCGGTGATGATCTGGTTGAGGGCAAGCCGACCTTGCCTCTGATCTATGCCCTTCAATCTGTCGGCCAATCAGAGTCTGACGAGATTCGTGCTGCGCTGCTGGCCGCGCAACAAAGCGGTCAGCTATCCGACGAACGTGTGCATTCAGTGGTGAAGTTGGTTTGTCAGTCGGGTGCAATTGAGCGCACAGTGGAGCAGGCTCAACAACAGGTCAGCCTGGCAATACAAGCGTTGTCGTGCCTGCCTGAGAGCGAATATAAAGACGCGCTGGCTTCAATCGCAGAAGCCTCAGCTCAGCGCCGCTTTTGAGAGAACAAGGTTCATTCCCAATGGTGTCAAATGACTCGGCAGAGGTGAGTACTTTTGCTGAGCTAATCGCTCTTTTTTCGGCGTATACCGAAATGCCTGTAAAGCACGCCCGATAAAAGCATCCACCACAACCATGGTTCGAAGCTGCCACCACCGCTGCCACCGGTCACTATGGTACCGGTTGATCCATTGCCCGCAATGCTCCCGC
Source organism: uncultured Granulosicoccaceae bacterium (assembly GCA_937928685.1). Lineage (GTDB taxonomy): Bacteria > Pseudomonadota > Gammaproteobacteria > Granulosicoccales > Granulosicoccaceae. Next base: position 5,249 of record CALGJU010000127.1, on the reverse strand, counting down.
CAGCCCCCTGGACGGTGATCTCGCCTCCGGTGCTCGCTAATGGCTGGGGTTGCTCACTGGGAATGATCAGTTCAGCGGTGTTGTTCGTATCGGTGAGATCAAAAAAACCAACAGGCTCCAGGCGGATATTGACTGTGCGTTTTTCATTTGGATCTAATCGTAGTTTTACCGCCACCGCTTGCTGGTCGCCTGCATAGGTTGCAGCAACGGCGCAGATAAGCTGAGTTGGTGCTTTCAGTTCACAACTTGCCGGAGCTTCGGCGACAGTCGCATTTTTTAAATCTATTTGTAATGTTGCGGCTGGAAAAGCACGTTCAGTATCGTGGTTGGTGATAGTCGCGAGTATTTGATTTGATTCAAGCTGAGTCAGTGCAAGGCCAATATCGATGGCCGCTTCGTAACACGCACTCTGTTGCAGGCGGTTGGTGATTGCGGTGCTGCTGCAGCTTGAAAACTCTTGCGTTGTTGTAGAATTTATTTCCGAAAACATCAGGTTGTCATTGATAGTCTGACACTCAGTGGTCTCATCATCGTGCATCGCACCGAGGTTATGGCCGATCTCATGAGCCGCTAAAATAACCGGGTAACGAAATGGCCTGGACATGCTGACATCGTAGCCATCGGTTCGACATGCGGCACCACTATAGGCAAGCCCGATCGAGTCATCGCTAGTGTCGACGCCAGTGAATAGATGAACCAGGCTAAGGTCGGCCGGCAGCAGGTCTGACTGAATACGGTAATCGCGGAATAAACCCAGGTTGTCTTCCAGCGTATTGCCGTTCAGCGTCAGAGTGTCAGTGTCTGTGATCAGCACAATCACATCAATTTTTAAAGCCAGTCCAAATTTTTCCCGGTATATCCCGTCCACTGAATTGATGGTGGCGATGGCTTTACTCAAGCCTCTGCCGCCTATCGCTTCGTCGTAAAGGGAATCAACGACAACGCCAATTTGAGCCACTCTGGATACCACGCCGTCTCTGTCGATAAACGGTGTCAGCACGGGGACTGCGATCTGCTCGAATAATTCTGTATGTTGTATTTGCCGCTTTGGCGGCAGCGGAGGAGGCAACACCGTGGTGTCACGACTCAGGCTTCGCTCTACACCGGATATATTGAACCCGGATCCATCAGACGACAGGTGCAGATTTTGTCCGTGAGTGTTGATGGTGCCAGCAATATAGTCACCATCAATCACGAGCCTGGCCCACGAAGACGGCAGAGATTCGACAATCCCTGTGTAGGCAATGCCACTTTGCTGATGGGTTTGGCCGTCGGTATCGACGATCAGTAGTTCGTTCAGGTGGGGATGTGCATTGAGCAGCAAGTGCTCAATACGGTTACTGATTTGCACAGTAACTCTATGCGAGTGTTGGCCGGAGTCGATGTGCTCGACAGCCATTAGTGTTGCGCCGTAAGTTTCATCCGCAAATATCGCTGGGGGCAAAATCAGCAGGAGAAAAGAGACGAGCGCAGCTATTCCTTTTGCCGCGGTGTTCTCTGGATACATGAGCTTCTACATTACCGGGTTACCACAAGCCGGAGCTTACATGCGCCGGCGCTTACGTCTAGTGTATCAATATAATGACATTTCAGAAGGTTAACAATTAAAAAAAACCCGCACCGGAAAACCGGAGCGGGTTGTATGCAGCGTTGCAGCCGGAATTTATGCTGCTAACTGGACGCTAATTGCGCCAATCTAACTACATCTGCGTTTAAGTTTCACCTACTTAGGTGAAACACCAAGCGCCTGGACTGTGGCGATATTAAGATATCTATCTACCGGTAATCCTTTCTTACGTTGGAACGCGTTCACGGCTTTCATGGTGTCACCACCGATAACGCCGTCTATTGTGCCAGGGTTGTGGCCGGCAGATTTCAGTGCAGTCTGGATGGCTGAGATGCGATCACGAGTCATGTTGGTGTCGCAAAGAATCTCACGCCAATCCATCATGCCATCTTTAACCAGCTTGCGCTTAGTGACGGTTGCATACTTTGCAGGAATCTTGATTCTGCGCTCTTTTGGAGGTGATGCTTCTTCAGTCACAGTAATGGTTTTGTAAACCGCTGGAATGGCTACTTTGCGTGTGGTGGGAGGTGTTGCGATAACACTCTTTTCAACAGTGTCATATACCGCTGGAATATCCTGAACGGTGGTGGAAGCAGGCTTCTTCAGTACACGCTTCTTAACAGTCTTGAAAGTCGCCGGAACTTCTACCAGGCACATGATTTCGCCAGTCGTTTCATCGATTTTCTGGATAGGGCCTGTGCCTTTCTTCCAAGTGGTGTGTGCTGGCTTGTCCATCACACGCTCAGAGACAGTTTCATAAACAGAGCTAATTTGCGAAATTTTCTTGGTTGCCTGTTTTACCAGTACTCGCTCTTTCACAGTCTTAAAAGTAGCGGGCACAGTCACGAGCTTTTCAGAAGCTTCTTTTACCAATACGCGCTTTTTAGTGGTTTTAAATTTGGCAGGAATAATTTCAATTCGCTCGCCTTCTTCTTCAACCAGCATTCTTTCAGAAAGAGTCTGATACTGAGGTGGTACCCATAAACGTGTGAAGCACTGACCAGGTTTGGCACCCGGGGGCAGCAGATCACCGGCACCATAGTTTGAGCCGGCAGGCGTTGCGCTGACAGCAGCCATGGCACTGGATTTCTCTGCAAGCATTGATTCACGCTTGTCGAGTTCCGCGGCACGTGCTTCCAGTGAGGCAGCCTGTGATTCAAGCATTTTGCTTTTTTCGGACATGGCATCATCGCCGCCGTCCATTACTTTCGCAGCAGTACCGGTTACGCCGTCCTTCATCTTACCTGCGGTGGAGCAGGCAGACATTGAAGCAGCGATAACCGCTGCTGACGCGAGTGCTCCAATATTTTTTGCTAGTTTCATTTGAATAAGTCCCTCCGGAGGACAATTCGCCAGTAAGTAAATTGAGAGCCGCTGCCTTTCTGGCGGGGCATTCGGCGTCAGGGGTAGTAAATTTTTTTGTCTGAATTGCTTTGTATTAATTTGAACGTTGCTAAAAAACAACATTCTGCTTCAATCATTCTTCCTACAGATTACCGCTTTGAGCCGTTTACGACTGAAAACACACGTGAACTATGAGGAAAATGATCTAAGTTAATGCAATTCAAGCAAATTCAAACGTATCGTGTATTGTTTGAACAGACAAATCAAGGAAAGCAGGGCCTGAATTGGTAAGATTTACATTAAAATCTGCCAATACTTTGCAGCAATTATTGGGCTAGCAGGTCTCTTAATTGAATTGCCGACAGCTCAATTGTCTGATATTTACCACTGGGTATGTTGGTAATTTCCCACATGCCAACCTGGTGCCTGACGAGCCTGAGTGTCGGGAAGCCAACGGCTGCCGTCATCCTTCTCACCTGTCGGTTGCGTCCTTCGCCGAGGGTAATATTGATCCAGCTGTCCGGCACGCTGGCGCGATAACGTATCGGTGGATTGCGTGGCCACAGTGTGGGCGGGTCGATTTGTTCGGCCGACAGAGCTTTGGCCGGCCCGTCCTTTAACACCACTCCCTGCTGCAGCTGCTGCAACGCTTTGTCTGTGATCCGGCCCTCTACCTGCACCCAATAACGCTTCTCCCATTTCATTCCAGGGTGGCTGATTCGGTGCTGCAAAGGGCCGTGATCCGTCAGCAGTAGCAAGCCTTCACTGTCTTTATCTAATCTGCCCGCCGGATAGACTCCTTTGACTTTGACAAGATCAGCGAGCGTATGGTCTTCGCCACTAAACTGGCTTACCACACCAAAGGGTTTGTTGAGCAGAATGACTCTGCCGCCGGCGCGGGGCTGCCTTGTTACGCGCTTGCGTAGTGCTGGTTTAGTAGATCGTGCCATCGGGTTCGGCGCTTGTCATTAAAGCCTAGTTGATCAAAGACGGTTTCCATCGCGTCGGCGTCTGGTGTAATGCGGTAGTCGGTAAGCGTGGGGCTCACGCTTGTATCTGGAATCAGGCCAGTGAGTTGTCGGGAAAGCCTGATGGTATCGGTATGCTCCTGCAATAACGCTGCAACCCGGCCGGCGCCGCGAAATTTCATCGCGGCCACTTTGTCGATATTGTCCAGCAGGGCGGTTAAGTTGCCCCATTTTACTAATAATCTGGCGGCAGTAGCAGTGCCGACGCCCGGCACGCCTGGAATGTTATCTACCTTATCGCCGGTGATGGCCAGCGAATCTGCAATTTGCTGGGGGCGTACGCCAAAACGTTTTTCAATCAGCCGCGCATCGAGCCATTGATCACGGGCAAAGTTCCAAACCGCATCGCCCTCACCGATAAACTGGCATAAGTCTTTGTCGGCGGACACGATAACGCAATGGGTGCCGTGTTCGCGGGAGATTTCCGCTAATGTGCCGATGATGTCATCGGCTTCCAGCGTACCACTGGAAAGAGAGGTGAGGCCGATGGCCTGGCTGAACGCCTTGCACTGTTGGAACTGTATTTTTAAATCGGCCGGGGCGCTGGTTCGGTTGGCTTTGTACAGCGGGTAGATGTCGTTGCGGGCAGAGGTATTTAAGCTTTCATCAAACGCGCAGACGACAAGCGTCGGTTTTCGGCGTGACAGCAGTTGATAGAGAAATTCAATGAAACCGTAAGTGGCGTTGGCTGGTCGACCGTTACTGTCGGTGATGCTGGCGGGCATGGAGTGCCAGCCGCGGAAGATATAGATGCTGCTGTCGATCAGATAAAACGCGTTCGGATCGGATTTCGCAGCAATTGATGGCTTCATAGGCCTGCCAGCGACTGCCGGTGCTTGGACAGTCCGGCACCTGACAAAGCAAGTGGTGGTGTTTTGAGCGGGCCAACCACTTCGGCTGGCCCGAACAAGGGTTTACTTTTTGCCGAAACGACGATTAAATTTGTCTACCTGGCCTGCTGAATCAAGAATTTTCTGCTTGCCGGTGTAGAACGGGTGGCAGTTAGAACATACTTCCACGTTCAGATCTTTGCCGATCGTCGAACGGGTCTTGAATGCGTGACCACAGCTGCACGCAACAGCAATCTCTTCGTATTTTGGGTGTGTATCTGCTTTCATTTACTTGTCCTAAGCCTTTCCGCTTGTTGAGCTGACCGGCCCGCGGTGCGGCGGTCGAGCTGGCGTGGCGGGTGAGAAATTCACTAATCAGCCCGCCAGTGTAGTGCAAGATGGTGGCTTATTCAATCGAAACAAGTGTGCGCCGCCTCAAACACTGTGATAGCAGCCGGTGACGATTCATTCATGTCCACC
>CALGJU010000126.1 GCA_937928685.1 uncultured Granulosicoccaceae bacterium | reverse complement strand
GCACCGGGGCGTGTCGATTCACCGCCGATATCAATTATGCTGGCACCGTGTTCGGTCATGTCTGCGGCGGATTGAACTAGTTGTTGTTGATCGAAATTCGCGCCTGCGTCTGAAAATGAATCCGGTGTGGCGTTGAGAATTCCCATCCACAGCGGAATGTGGTGTGGTAATTCGAACGACCATTGCAGTAGCGTTTTATTGCCGCGTCCAGGAATAATCAGGTTGGGTGCTAATGCCATTAAAGGCGTTAACACAAAGTGGCGCAGGTGCATGTCTTTGTGTGGAATGGTCAGTGTGTCTGAGGCCACGATTTCATCGTTCCAGAGCAAGATATCTATGTCTATCGGCCGTGGTGACCAACGGGCTTTGTTGTTGCGCTGAAGGGTGTTTTGTATATTGGTAATCTCTCCCAGTAACTCATCACAGTTGAGTGCTGTCTCTACTTCGATGGCTGCATTTAAAAAAGGTGTGTTCCACTCCCACGGTGCGTCGTCCGGCAGTAGCGCGGGGGTCTCAATAACCGGCGAGCAGCGGCGGCAGGTGACGCCTTTTTGTTCAAGTAGCCTGATAGCGCTGGTCAGGTTCTGCTTTCGGTCTCCCAGGTTGGAGCCCAATCCGAGGTAGATGGCCATACAGATGATTTCTTGTTATCGGTTTCTTTGGATGGATTATGTTGTGGCTGTAAGTAACTGAATCAGAACTTATTGTCAGCTGACGGGATAGGTTACCATTGTTGTTCTTACCTCCGCTAACAAACGGGTCATAGAGTGAAAAGCGAACTGAACCGGCAATGGATACTGGCTAAACGCCCAGAGGGTTTATTCAGTGAAGATCACTTCACTTATCAGGAAGCCATTATTCGTCCCTTGCAGGACGAACAGTTTTTAGTGGAAGTGTTCTATCTGTCACTCGATCCCACGCAACGCATGTGGGCACAAACAGATACCTATCTACCTGCGGTAAAAATTGGCGATGTGATGCGAAGCCTGGGTATGGGGGTAGTCACAAAAAGCCGTAACCCGGCGTTCCGGGAAGGGGCGATTGTTCAGGGTATGACGGGTTGGCAAAGCCATGTGATCACAGACGGCCGTGGTTTCTCTCAGGTACCTGACAACAGTGGTCTTCCATTGGCAGCTTATATGGGGCCGCTGGGCATGACCGGAATTACCGCCTATTTTGGATTGCTTGATATTGGTAAGCCAAGTAAAGGAGAGACCCTCATTGTGAGTGCTGCCGCCGGTGCAGTGGGTTCGATCGCCTGTCAGATCGGTAAGATCAAAGGCCTTAATGTGGTTGGGTTGGCAGGCAGTGATGCAAAGTGTGACTGGCTAACCAAAGAGCTCGGTATTGATGCGGCGGTAAATTACCGTGATCCGAACGCATGGCAGCAACTGCAGGAGGCTTGCCCCGAGGGGGTTGATATTGTGTTTGAAAATGTCGGTGGAAAAATGCTGGACATGGCGCTGGGGTTGATCAATGTCGGTGCACGGGTGGCGCTTTGTGGCTATATTTCAGGCTATGCCAAAGAGCAGAATCCGGGCTGTCACAACCTGCCGATGATAATTTCCAAGCGTGCCACCATTCAGGGCTTTCTGGTGCTCGACTACGTACACAAAAGCCGTGATGCAATAAGCGATCTTGGCAAGTGGATGATGGACGGTCGGGTCAAATACCGTATGGATATTGAAACAGGTTTTAAAGACCTGCCGGTGACGATAAATAAGCTGTTCAGCGGTGAAAATAATGGCAAACTGCTGATGCAAATAAATACGCCTCCCGAATAGTTCAGTTAGCGGCTTTTCGCTTTCGGGGGCACTTACCTGGAGCGAGAAAAATGTCCTGTCGTAACCTTCCCATAGTCAGAACTGTGTTGGCGGCCAGTGTCATGGCGGCTTGTGTAATGTCCGGCAGTGCTTTGGCAGATGAGTTTCGAATCACCATCATGCACACCAATGACACGCACTCCCATCATGAGGCACAAGGTCGCAGTGGCGACGGCGGTGCGGCCCGTCAGGCAACCGTAGTGAATGATATTCGTGCTGATGCAAAAAACTCACTTTTACTGGATGCCGGTGATCGGTTTACCGGCACCTTGTTTCACAAGTACTACGCCGGTGATGACAACATCAAAGTGATGAATGCGCTTGGCTATGATGCAATGGCGCTTGGCAATCATGAATTTGATAATGGACTGGAAGTGCTGGAACGCTTTGCTACCGGTGTGAATTTTCCGGTGCTGTCTGCAAATACAGACTTTGGCACATTAGAAAATTTAGCCAGTGCTATTCCAGCGTCAACTGTGCTTGAAGTGGGTGGTGAGAAAGTTGGCGTGATTGGATTGGTCACTGCAGAAACACCGGAAATTACTATTAACTTTGCGGGCAAGGAAGCAATTACCTGGTCTGATGATTACGCTGCTGCAGTTAATCGTGAAGTCGCTAAGCTTAAGTTAGATGGTGTCAATAAAATTATTCTGGTAACCCATATTGGCTTAGGGGTGGATATAGAAGTCGCTGGCAAAATACGTGATGTTGATCTTATTGTCGGCGGCCACAGTCATACGGTGGTCAGTAGTGTGTACAAAGAGGGCGGTGAAACTAAATATCCATTGAAGGTTGATGATGCGGATGGCAAGCCGGTTTATATAGTGCAGGCGGGTGACCGTGATCGATACCTTGGTCGCCTCGATATGCGCTTTGATGATGACGGCGTAGTCACTCGTGCACGAGGTGATCTGATTCTACTTAGCAAGCACATCACCCCGGATCCTACTGTCAATGCAATGGTAGAGGAATTGGCTGAACCCATTAACGAGCTTAAAAATACTGCGGTGGCGCTGGCTGATGGCACGCCTGTCGTTAGCAATCAATTAATGACCAACAAAACCTGTCGTGCGGGCGAGTGTTTAATAGGCAATTTACTGGCTGATGCGATTCGTGATGAAACAGGCACTGATATGGCCATCACCAACGGTGGTGGTATACGCGCAGACATTGACGAAGGTGAAGTGACTATAGGTGAGGTGCTCACCGTGCTGCCTTTCGGCAATACCATAGCCACTCTTAAGCTGACCGGCGCTCAGGTTGTCGCTTCTCTTGAGCATGGCGTTGGTCGCGTCGGGGGTAAGTCTGGCAGCGGTCGTTTCCCGCAAGTGTCTGGTTTACGGTATGAGTTTGATGCTTCACTTGATGTGGGCTCACGTGTAAAAAAGGTAGAAGTTGATAATGGCAGTGGTAAGTTTGAGCCGATTGACAGCGCTGAAATGTACTCTATTGCTACCAATAACTTTATGCGTACCGGTGGTGACGGCTACGAGCTGTTTAACAACGAAGCGGTTGATCCGTATGACTATGGTCGACCTCTGGAAGAGGCCTTAATTGACTATATGGTCAAGCTTCATCCGGTGACAGTTGTAAAGGACGGTCGCATATTGGGTGGTAATTGATTTAATAAAGTGAGAGCAGCGGGGATCGATTGATCCCCGCTGTTGTAGTTTTTATCACTGTAAATGCAGCGGGTGGCTTTATGGTTCGCTGATGGTGATCGCCACTTTGCCCAGCACTTGCCGGCTCATAACATGGTGCATTGCGCTGGCTGCATCTTCCAGGCTAAAGGTTTTATCAATCTGCACGGATACATTTCCGTTCTCGTACCAGCCGATTAGCTCTTCCATATTGTCTGCGAATATAGCGGGTTCACGTTTTACAAAGGCACCCCAGAACACCCCTACCAGGCTTAGTTCTTTAACCAGTGCCAGATTAATCGGAAACTTTGGAATGGTGCCGGAGGCGAATCCGATAACTAAAAATCGGCCATTCGGTGCCATCGCTCTAACGCTGGAATCGAAAACATCTCCTCCAACGGGATCATAGATGACATCAGCGCCGCGACCATTGGTGTGCTCGCGAATGGCATCCTTAAGGTTGGTGTCGTTGTAATTGATTGTATGATCGGCACCATTGTTTTTTGCGAGACGAAGTTTCTCATCACTTGAAGCGGCAGCGATCACTGTGGCCCCCATGGCTTTTCCTATTTGTACTGCGGCGAGCCCGGTGCCACCTGCAGCACCCAGTACCAGTAAGTTCTCGTTTTTCTGCAGCTGAGCGCGCTGCTTTAGCGCATGATGTGCCGTGCCATGCGCGACCAGCAAGTTGCAGGCGGCGGTAGGTTCGATGGTCTCGGGTATAGTTATCAGTTGATTAGCGGGAAGTGCTATTTTTTCTGCGAACGCACCGAAGCTGGCACTGGTGGCAATGATGCGATCACCGACTGAAACGTTGCCTACGTTTTTACCGATCTGAGATACGGTGCCGCATAGTTCCATGCCTGGTACGAACGGCGTGGGAGGCTTTACCTGGTACTTGCCCTGTACCAGCAATCCATCAGGGAAGTTAACACCCGCCGCCAGAATATCAATAAGCGCGGAGTCATCGCTGACTGCCGGATCATCGACGGTTTCAAGTGTTAGTGCCTCAAGCGGACCAAAGTCATTGCACAGTATTGCTTTCATGATGAGTCCCGGGAAGGTTGGGTTGTAAAGGGTGTCTTATTGCTTATCTACGGCAATAGCTTTTGCCATTGCGGATAGTGGTGCGACCTTTTGCTGTAAGCCTATGGCGAGATCACTTGAAGCATTGCCTTCGCGTCCGCGTTTGGCTACACCTTGAAGGATTGCGGCCAGTCTGAAAAAGCTAAACGATAAGTAGAAATTCCAATCATCAATGTTGTCGATACCGGTACGTTGGCAATAGCGCTCAATGAATTGCGCTTCAGATGGAATACCGAGTTCGTCAAGATCAATGCCTGCCAGACCTGATAGATTGCCGCCACCGGCAGGCAGGCGTTGTTGCATGCAGTGATTGGCAAGGTCTGCAAAGGGATGGCCCAGGGTGGAGAGTTCCCAGTCCAGGACAGCAATTACTTTTGCGTCTGTTGCGTGGTAGCGCAGGTTATCCAGCCGAAAGTCGCCGTGCACCAGTGATACCCTGCCATCGTCCGCTGGCAAGTGTTCTTGTAGCCACTCAATAATCCACTCCATATCATCAATGGTTTTATACTCCGTGGCGCGGTATTGTTGGGTCCATCGATTGAGTTGGCGTGCGTAGTAGTTTCCGGGTCGACCGTATTCGCCCAGGCCCACTGAGGTGATATCTACTGTGTGTAAGGCCGCTAGTGTTTTATTGATCTCATCGTAGGTTTCTGTGCGTTGCGATTTACTGCAGTCGGGCAAGCTGCAGTCCCACAATGTGCGCCCCGGCATATATTCCATTAAGAAAAAAAGTGAACCCAATACATCTCGATCTTCGCACAGGTGATACATGGCCGGGACGGGTACTTCAGTAGTGGCCAATGCACTCATGACACGGAATTCACGGTCAACGGCATGGGCCGATTTTAATAGCTCACCCGGCGGTTGTTTACGTAGTACATAGACGCCGGAGCTCGCTGTGATTTTAAAGGTCGGATTAGATTGTCCGTCGCTAAATTTCTCGGCCGTCAACGGCCCTTTAAACCACGGCAGTTGTGATTGCAGATACGTGTTTAATTTTTCAGTGTTGAGTGTTTGGATGCCGTCAGTCATAGCGGATGTGCGTTAGCTTGTGGCGGTGAGGCGTTTAATCAGGTTTCGACCCAGCTGATTAATATGCACTTGATCCGGCCCGTCAACAATCCTCACTATTCGTGCATATAAATAGCTGTCTGCGAGAATGGTGTCCTGGCTTACGCCTGCCGCGCCGTGCATTTGAATGGCGCGGTCTGTGACCGCACAAGCCATGTTGGGAGCGACAATTTTAATCATTGAAATGAGCTCCATTGCACCTTTGTTGCCGAGTTTGTCCATTTTATCTGCGGCCATTAATGTAAGTAATCTGGCCTGTTCAATTTCACAGGCGGATAGCGCAATGTCTTCTCGAATCTTGCCTTGCTCGCTGAGCTTGCGACCAAAAGCGACTCTTGATTCAGCGCGTTCGCACATGATTTCAAGCACTCGTTGAGAGCGGCCGATTAAGCGCATGCAATGATGAATGCGGCCTGGCCCGAGGCGACCCTGGGCTATTTCAAAACCGCGGCCTTCACCGAGTAACAGGTTTGATGGTGGTACGCGTACGTTATCAAAGACAACTTCCGCATGACCCTCTGGTGCATCGTCGTTGCCGAAGACTTGCATAGGTCGTACGACTTTGACACCGGGGGTGTCCATTGGCACCAGGATCATTGACTGTTGCTTGTGGCGATCTTCATTTTCCGGATCACTTTTTCCCATGACTATCATGATTTTGCAACGTGGATCGCAAGCGCCGGAGATATACCATTTGTGGCCATTGACAACATACTCATTACCATCACGAACAATGCTGGTTTGTATGTTGGTCGCATCACTTGAGGCGACTGCAGGTTCTGTCATTGCAAAGGCTGATCTGATTTTGCCTTCCAGCAGTGGAGTCAGCCACGTTTCTTTGTGCTCTGCTGTGCCGTAGCGTGCCAGCACTTCCATGTTGCCTGTGTCCGGGGCACTGCAATTAAATATTTCTCCGGCGAATCGTGAACGTCCCATCAGTTCGCACAGTGGCGCGTATTCAAGATTGGTTAATCCGAACCCGCTGAACTTTGAATCTTCCGCTTCTGAAGGTGGCAGAAAAAAATTCCATAAGCCTTGCGCTTTTGCACGCTCTTTTAATTCTTCCAGCAGTGGCGGGATTGTCCAGCGATCATCTGCGTTGTCTATGCTCGATTGGATTTCTTTCTCCACCGGGTAGACGTGCTCGGTGAGAAATTTGTCGACCTTTTCTATTAGGGCAGTAGTCTTTGGTGAATGTTCGAATTGCATCGGTTTTCTATTCCAGAATCAGGATGAGCTGCTCAGCAAAAAAAGCAGGCTTTTGTAGGTTGTGTATTTCTACAACGGATTCGTAAGTGACCAGCACGCCCTGTGGTCTGGGCTCTGTTTTACGAATAGTGATTGTGAGCCTTACTTTTGATGATGCCGGAATCGGTGTGATAAATCTTACTTTGTTCAATCCGTAGTTCAATACCACTTTTTCGTTGACGTAGGGCGCTATCAGGTCGCGGCTTAAGTGTGACAGCATTGATAATCCAAGAAAGCCGTGCGCTATCGTGCCGCCAAGCGCTTTGGTCGCTTCAGCCGTCGGGTCAATGTGAATGACTTGATGATCAAGGGTGATGTCTGCAAAAGCATCGATCTGAAGTTGGTCTATTTCAAACCAGTCAGTCGGGCCTAGTGTTTTTTCAGCCAGCGCAGACCAGGTTGCCAGCAATGGTTTTTTATTCATTGGCTGTTCATGTGGCGGGCGTTAGGTGTTTACTATTGATCATTTCTTGTTTAGAAAATTTTCTAACTTTTGCTTAAACTCATCTGAGCCCATCAGGCGACCGAATTCTTTTGCTTCGCGATCAATGATTTTCTGGTATTGCTCGTTGCGTGCTTTCAACAATACCCGTGACGTTCGCAGTGAGTCCTCTGGTTTGGCTGCAAGTCTAGTCACTACTGAGTTGACTTTTTCATCCAGATCTTCACTTTCTACCAGTTGATTAACAAGGCCTAAGCGCTCTGCCTCTGCGGCCAGCAATGGGTCACCAAGAAGCAACATTTGTGCGGCTTTATGGCTGCCTAGCACGGCTGGAAAAGTCTCAGATGACGCGAATTCAGGGCAGACCCCAAGATCGGTAAACGGTGTTTGGAATTTTGCAGTGTGGCTTGCGTACACCAGGTCACAATGAAATAACAGGGTGGTACCGATGCCTATTGCCGCACCGTCAACAGACGCAATGATGGGTTTGGTGCAGCTGAGCATGGCGCGCATTAATGCGAATGGTGCGTCAAAAGTACCACCGTTGCGAACCGATGCTGCGAAGTCTGCAAGGTCATTGCCGGCGGTGAATATGCCCGGTGTGCCTTTGATGACGATAGTTTTAACCGCAGTATTGTTGTTGGCTTCCTCAAGTCCGGTGGTGAGTGATGCGTACATCTCACCATTTAAGGCGTTAAGTTTGTCCGGACGATTGAGCTGGAGTGTGCAGTTTGCACCTTCAATATTATTGGTTATCAATGACATTATGTTTCCCCACTAAAAATAATTTGTGACCGGCCGATTGCGAGTTTACTGCAACGCAAAGAGGCGGTCGTTGTATTCTTTTTTCATGCTTTCACAAAGTTCTTTAACGCTTGGGATGTCCATAATATTGCCAGCCCCATGGCCCGCTGACCAAATTGTTTTCCAGGCTTTTGCTTCGTCTAATTCTTTACCGAGGTCAATATCCGGATTAGAGACCTCATCAAGGCTGATGCCGTTGCTTTCAAGACTTTGTCTTATAAAATTGGCTGGTATGCCAGAGACTTTGGGGGTATAGACAATATCTTCTGCGCGAGCTGATACCACCATATCTTTGTACTCCTGATCTGCCATGCTTTCTTGGGTGGCAATGAAGCGTGTGCCAATGTAGGCAATGTCAGCACCTGCTGCACGGCATGCCAGCACTTGTTCGCCTGTTGAAATGGCACCGGATTGTATGACGCAGGTGTCGAATTCGTTCTTTATCTCTTTAATGAAGGCGAACGGATGCAGTGTGCCTGCATGTCCGCCTGCTCCAGCTGAGACGAGAATCAGTCCGTCGACGCCTGCCTCAATGGCTTTTTCTGAATGACGCATATTGGTCACGTCATGAAAAACCAGGCCTCCATAGCTGTGGACCGCATCAACCACTTCCGAGACTGCACCGAGTGAAGTGATCACGATGGGGACTTTGTGCGCCACGGTGACTTTAAGGTCCGCTGCGAGCCTGGGGTTGGTTTTGTGGACGATCAGATTGATACCGAAGGGTGAGTGATCTTTGCCCTCTAACGTGGAGTTAATTTGCAACAGCCATTCTGCATAGCCTTCAGTGGTGCGCTGGTTCAGCGCCGGGAAGGTGCCGGCAATGCCGTTTAAGCAGCAGGCGGTGACCAGATCGGGCCCTGAGACGAGAAACATCGGTGCAGCAATCACCGGAAACTTCAGTTTACCTTCCAGCTGTTTAGGCAGTGTCATGTTACAACCCTTAAATTTTTGTATGCCGTCAGTATAGAGGATACTGTTGGTGTCTCGATCTGAATTATCAGAATATTGGCTCGTTGACGAGTAGAATTACCTATATAAAAACCGCAGGGCTGATTTGATTTGTTGCATGTAGTACTACATTTTATGGTGCCGTTGCTCGTCGCTTATGCTTTCTGGCGTGTTCAATATCTGAAGGTCTGGGGGCTGCTTTTATGTGGTCTGGTGATCGATCTTGATCACCTGCTGGCAGACCCAATCTATGACCCGCAGCGCTGCAGTATTGGCTTTCACCCGTTGCATAGTGAGTTTGCGGTTATCGTTTACGGTTTATTGCTGATGGGTTCTTTGCTGGCGCAGAAGCGCTGGCCGGAGTATTCCCTGTGGTGGTGGCGTCTGCGGCTTGTACTTGCTGGAATCCTGCTGCACTTGATTCTTGACGCTCTGGATTGTCTTTTTTGACGGTCTTGGTGTGATGTGTGCAATAGGGTGGAATGGCCCGACAACGTAAAATCAACCCCCGCCGCGAATTTCCTCAGAGTTACCGGACCGTTCATGATCGTTATGATCGCGGTGATGCATCGGACGCCCGGGTGAGGAAAATGGCCAGGCACAAGCTCGTCAGTACCGAACTTGAAGATTTTATGCGGTACCTGAATTCGCCCTGGCATATTGTCTGGCGGAACTTGCTTGTCGGATTGGTGCGTGGTCTGAGTGCCGTAGTCGGGGCCACCGTGATTGTCGGTGTGGCAATCTGGGTATTGACCTTGTTTATCGACATGCCATTGATTGGCCAATACGCGAAAAATATCAAAGTGAAGGTCGATAAAGTTGCGCAGGAAGCTCGTTATTCAGATGATTTCGTGCGATTGCAGCGAACCATGGAACGAATAGATTTGCGTCTGAAGACCCAGAACGAACTGTTGCAACAGGTGCTTGAGACCAACTCCGAGCAGAAATAGTGCACCGTTTTACCGATCGATGACTGGATCCGGGCAAAACTCCCGTCGCTGGCAATCATGGCAGTGCTCACCCAGATACAGGTGGTCAATCCAGCCCATCAGCTGATCGATGTGGGCGGCGTCGTCAAATACAAATCCTGCCTCAAAGTTTCTACGATTTTCGCTTTTTGCCCCCATGCCAGCGCCGGTAAGATTCGGTGATCCGACAAATGCCTGCACGCCATCAATAACAATAGCTTTTGTGTGGATTCTCGGGCATAGCACACGTTCAAACAGTTCATTGTTAATCAGGCTGTCGTAGTTATCGAAATCTTCTCTGAAGCGTGGCCCGGGCTCTTTGGCATGCATTAAACGCACAGCCACACCCTGCTCGACCAATTGTGCGAGCACAGATAGAAACGGTTTAAAGCCGCCATCTGTCTCTACGTGCAGATCTTTTAAATCTGCGGTGATCAACCATAGAAATTTCTTTGCTCTGGGGATTTTGCTTTGAACAAATTCGGTGTAGATATCTCTGTTGAGCAATAATTGGTGCATCTGATAGAATTTTCCGGGGTTATCTCCGATGTCGCTATCTATTAACGGCAGGGGACAGGTTGATGTATTGTATTGATTAGCTCCCGGGACGGTTGAACTATCTTAAATTGGCGTCACCATTGTAAGTATCTAAGCATTGGAATAGTGATGGGCATGGAAAAGGTTGGAATAGTCACCCGATTTCTTACTGTCGCGTGTCTTGTCGCGGCCTCATTTGCCGTCTTTGCGCAAAAAGAGCAGCCGGCTACCAGTGCACTCAACGAGAACCAGCCTGTGCAGACCTTGATAGGCCGTGTTTCCAATGTGCTTAGTGGAGACACATTGCAATTGCTTCTGCCTGATGGCGATTTGGTCTTTATCCGGCTAGCGGGAATAACATCGCCGGCAATTACTGAGGCGCTGGGCAAGCGATCTCATGCCTGGCTGTCTGGCGAACTGCTTGATCGACTAGTGTCGGCACAGTGTGAGCAAAATGATGACACGTTTTTGTGTGTTGTTTTTCCTGATGACAGGGACATAAATCGAATCAGTTTGTATCGTGGGTATTCGATATGTGACACTAAAAAATCGTCGGTTCATAATCAGCAGCTGTACACCCTTGCCGAGCAGCATGCCCGTGATGAAAAAATTGGTTTGTGGGCGAGTAATTAATACCTTTTGGTTATGTCTGTGCTTGTTTGCCCGCGGTCTGCTGTTGTTTCGATCCTCGCGATGACTGGTCTGATGCATCGCTGATCATTGCTTGATCGACTGTGGAAATCGATCATTGTAAAATGCTCTTAGAGTCGGTGGGAGTACTGTCATGTTCAGCAAAAAAACCTTCAAATTTTTACGCGATTTGGAAAAAAATAATAACCGTGACTGGTTTGAGGCAAATAAACATCATTATGAAGAATATGTGCGCGAGCCGGCACTTGCCTATATCGAGGCGATGGCGCCGCACCTGGGCAAAATATCTCAGCACTTTGTAGCGAGCCCGAAAAAAGTCGGAGGCTCCTTAATGAGAGTGTATCGCGACGTACGCTTTGGCAAAGACAAGACGCCCTATAAAACCAATATCGGGATTCAGTTTCGCCACGTTGCCGGTAAAGATGTTCATGCGCCCGGTTTTTATCTGCACATAGAAAGTAAGGAGGTGTTTATGGGGGCGGGAATCTGGCGTCCGGATTCTTCAACGATTGGCAACATGCGCTTACATATGGATGAAAATCAAGCTGAATGGAAAAAAATAAAAAATCAGTTAGTGAAAAAGAATTTCTCTCTGCATGGTGAGTCGTTGAAAAAAGCGCCACGGGGGACTGATCCAGAGCACCCGTTAATTGAAGATCTCCGGCGTAAGGATTTTATTGCTATTCAACCTCTGGAATCTTCATTGGTGCTGGATAAAGATTTTGTTAAGAAGTCCGCAACACAGTTTGCAGCGGCTACCCCGTTGGTGAGATTTATTTGTGAAGCCAATGATCTGGATTTTTAATTGCCGTTGCAGCGATGAGTGAAGAATCAAAAGATCTGGTGGGTGCACACATTGCCGGCTGGCCGCAAGAAACAGCCGAGCTGGCGGCGGAACTCCGATCATTAATAAAAAAGGCTTTGCCGGATTGTCGTGAGAATATTAAGTGGGGTTATCCGGTCTATGAGCAGGATGGGTTGGTGTGTTCAATCAGAAATGCATCTCACCATATTGCGCTGCAGTTTTTCAACTCTGGTGTCTATCTAGATGACCCTAAGGGGCTGTTGCAGGGCACCGGACAAAAAATGCGTCACATCAAGATACGAAAAAAATCAGACATACAAAAAAAATTGTATAGTGAGTGGCTGGTGCAGGCGGCGAAGCATAATCGCGCCTGATCTATGGGTCTACACACATTGCTGCGCTAATACATGACTGACTATAAGAACAAAATCGCTTATCAGGGGGAGCCGGGCGCCTACTCACATCTTTCCTGCAACGTAGCTTATCCGGACATGGAGCCGGTGGCCTGTGAATCGTTTTCTGCGGCGTTTGCGGCGGTTGAAAATAATGATGCGGCGTTGGCGATGATTCCGATAGAAAACTCACTCGGTGGTCGGGTCGCAGATATTCACCACCTGATCCCGGAATCGACTCTATACATTATCAATGAGCACTATCAACCGGTTAAACACTGCCTGTTGGGCGTGCCTGGGTCCTCTCTTGATCAGCTCACTCACATCCGCTCGCATCCACAAGGGCTTGCGCAGTGTTTGTCTCTTATTGAGGAGCTGAAAGTAAAGCCGGTCTCCTCTGCCGATACGGCGGGTTCTGCAAGAGAAATTAAAGAGTTAAACGATCCGACTCAAGGCTCAATTGCCTCGTCACTGGCGGCGGAGATTTATGGTCTTGACATACTTCGCGAGCGCGTTGAGGATCGACTGGGAAATACCACACGATTTGTCGTGTTGGCACGTAATAGAGTTGAGCCGGACCCGCAAGATGGCCCGTGCATGACAAGTTTTGTGTTTCAGGTGCGCAGCGTCCCTGCAGCTTTGTATAAATCACTGGGCGGCTTTGCCACCTGTGGGGTCAACATTACCAAGCTTGAAAGCTACATAACCGATGAACGTTTTCAGGTGGCGCAGTTTTATGCTGAAATAGAAGGTCATCCGTCAGATAAGCTGGTTGATACCGCATTTCAAGAACTGCAGTTTTACTCGACCAAGCTAAAAATATTAGGTACTTATCCGGCCAATCCGTTTCGCAGCCAGAATTTGCCTGGCTAATATTCTTCGCTGTCGTTTATTCTTCGCTATCGTTGAAACGGTTGTTAGCGCGGCGTTCACGCAGAGATCGGACAATATCCCACCGTTTTTGATTAGGGATTCTAGACCAGGTAGCAATCTCTTCCAGTGTTCGATAGCAACCTGTGCACAAGCCGGATTCCTGATCCATTTCACACACACTGATGCAAGGGGATGCCACATCCGGCGCGTCCGCGG
Source organism: uncultured Granulosicoccaceae bacterium (assembly GCA_937928685.1). Classification (GTDB taxonomy): domain Bacteria; phylum Pseudomonadota; class Gammaproteobacteria; order Granulosicoccales; family Granulosicoccaceae. The sequence continues at coordinate 5,716 of CALGJU010000126.1, read as the reverse complement.
GTAGGGTGTTTGATCGTCTTCGACGGCGGGGTGAGTCTGGCATAAGATTTTGCTGACGTGTGGCTGTACTGGTTTTATCGCCACTGCAGTAGCGTGTGCGGGGTGCTGGCTGCGAATAGCTAGATTCGGTGGACTTTGGTCGCAAATCTTTCCATAGTATCGGGGCGAGCGGTTCACCAGCCTGCTGCAGGCACCATACCATACCTTTAAAAGTCGTCTTTACCAGTGAGCCATGATGCGAATAAATTCACCTTACCTGTTGTTTCTTGGCGATGCTGCAGACAGCCTGGCCGCAAAAGTAGCACAGGGGATTGTCGACTGGCGCCCTGAGAATTGTGTTGGACAGCTAAGACTGCCTGGCTGTAACGCCGATTGCGGCCTGACAGATTTGTCCGTAGCACAAGCGGTGGAGGCGGGTGCAAAAACGCTGGTGATCGGCGTGGCGAATCGCGGTGGGGTGATTTCTGAGCATTGGATTGCAGTGTTGTCTGAAGCCCTGGAACAGGGAATGGATATCGCTGCGGGCTTACACAACCGGTTGTCAGATGTGCCGAAATTGGTTGAGCTGGCGAAGCGACATGGTCGCACCCTGCACGATGTCAGGCACCCTACTCAAGAGTTTGCTGTTGGCAACGGTCAGAAGAGATCCGGAAAAAGAATATTGCCCGTCGGCACAGATTGCTCATGCGGGAAAATGTATACCGCACTGGCGTTGGAAAAAGCGCTAAGGGAAAAGGGCCACAAAGCCGACTTTCGTGCGACCGGCCAAACTGGCATTTTAATTTGTGGCGAGGGTGTGTCAGTTGATGCGGTGGTATCTGATTTTATTTCCGGTGCGACTGAGTTTCTTGCGCCTGCGGCTGATGCTGATCACTGGGATGTGATAGAAGGTCAGGGCTCGCTTTTTCATCCTTCGTTTGCCGGTGTAACACTGGGTTTGATACATGGTGCACAACCAGATTATCTGGTGCTATGTCATGAGCCGACTCGTACAAGTATGCGCGGCGTGCCCGAATACGCTCTGCCCTCAATTGCTGATTGTATGCAGGCGACATTGAGTGCTGCCCGCCTTACCAATCCTGCAGTGACATTTGCCGGTTTGTCGATAAATACAAAAGCGCTCAATGAAGCAGAGGCGATGCGTTTGCTGGAGGCGCTTGAAGGTGAGCATCAGTTGCCGGCAGTTGATCCGTTTAGAACCGGAGTGGATAAATTGTTGGACGCGATGGTATGAGATCACTTGAGGTCGAACGAGAGGCGTGGCCGATCGATGGATCCTTTACGATTTCCCGCGGGTCCAAAACCAGTGCTGAAGTAGTCACTGCTCACATCACTGAAAATGGACTCACAGGGCGCGGCGAATGTGTGCCTTACGCGCGTTACGGAGAGACGCTTGATAGTGTTGTAGGTCAAATAGAATCGCAGCGCGGTTTTATTGAAAACGATGGAGACAAAACTCAGCTGCAGGCGCTGTTGCCGGCAGGCGCGGCGCGCAATGCGCTGGATTGTGCATTGTGGGATCTCGCCGCAAAAAAGACAGGCAAGAGAGTTTGGGAAACAGCTGGTATCGCTGCACCTGTGAGTACTGTTACCGCGTACACATTATCGCTTGATACCCCCGAGAACATGAATAAGGCTGCCAGCAGGCACAGTGGCAGACCATTGCTTAAGTTAAAGTTGGCGGGTCCTGGTGATATAGAACGAGTGACTGCGGTTCGAGACGGAGCCCCTGATAGCAGGATTATTGTGGATGCCAATGAAGGTTGGACCATCAAAGACTATGACGCGATGGTACCGAAGCTATTGACGCTCGGTGTCAGTATGATAGAACAGCCACTGCCGGTGTCTGAAGATGCCGCTCTGGCAGCGGTTGATAGACCGATAAAGTTATGTGCAGATGAGTCCTGTCACGACACCGCCACGCTCGATGGATTGCTCGGTCGCTATGATGTGGTCAATATTAAATTAGACAAAACCGGTGGTTTGACAGAAGCGCTGGCGTTGCAAAAGGCGGCCCTGGATCTCGATTTTGAAATAATGGTGGGTTGTATGGTAGCTACTTCACTTGCTATGGCGCCTGCCACACTGTTAACCACGAATGCCGTTATAGTTGATCTTGACGGGCCGTTGTTGCTTGCTAAAGATCGACCGCATGCACTGGATTTTAATAATTACTCGGTGGCACCTCCAGTGCCTCGACTTTGGGGATAGCGCATGAGCGGAATCGTATACGTCAACGGTGATTTTGTTGCAGAAGAAAACGCAATGGTGTCTGTGTTTGATCGTGGGTTTCTATTTGCTGACGCTGTATACGAAGTCTCTTCGGTACTTCAAGGTAAATTAATTGACAATGAAGCTCACCTGGCACGACTGCGGCGTTCTCTGGGTGAGCTGAAAATTCCTTCCCCGGCCACTGACGAGGAGATTATTCGTGTTCAACATGAACTTATCGATCGTAATCAGTTGCAGGAAGGTTTGATCTATCTGCAGGCGACTCGTGGTTGTGCTGAGCGTGATTTTGCTTTTCCGGCTAATCCCAGTGCAGGTCTTGTGATGTTTTCACAGGCGAAAAATCTTGTAGAAGCACCTCAGGCCAAACAGGGAATTTCTATTGTTACCGTGCCTGATATACGGTGGAAGCGCCGCGATATTAAAACCGTGGGCTTGCTGGCGCAAGTGCTGGCGAAGCAGGCAGCGATAGACGCAGGCGCATCAGATGCATGGATGGTGGAGGACGGATTTGTTACAGAGGGAAGCTCAAACAATGCGTTTATTGTGGATGCAAATGGCAAGCTCATTACCCGTCAGTTGGGTAATGAAATACTACCGGGAATCACCCGGGCATCCGTTCTAGAGTTAGTAGAGCAAGATAATATCGTTTTAGAAGAGCGACCATTTACTGTTGATGAAGCGAAAAACGCCAGCGAAGCATTCATTACCAGTGCCACTACGTTTGTATGGCCGGTAGTGGAGATTGATGGCGTCAGCATTGGCAATGGCACACCTGGCGCGCTTGCACCTAAGCTGCGTGAATTTTATCTAAAGAATTCTCTTGCAAGAGCTGAATAAACTCAGGTTGATTCGTACAGAAGGTAATCTGTCGCAACCATGCCCAGAGATTCATAGGTTTTTTGCGCAATTGTATTTTCTTTTTCAACGTACAGTCTAAAGCCGTACACGTCGGGTTGCTCTGCTGCTAGCGCTTTTATCCGGTCATACATGGCGCGGTAGACACCGCGTTTTCGAAACTCAGGCTTTACATAGACGCTTTGCACCCACCAGAATAAACCGTCGCGCCAGTCACTCCACTCTGTGGTTACCATACAGGTGCCAACGGTTTGTTTATCAATTTCGGCGATGAGATAAAAGCCGTATTCGGGTTTTTGCATCAGACGTTTTACACCGTTATCTATAATCTCCGCTGCTAATGTTTTATTTTCGGTTTCCATTGCCATGAGTTGATTGAACTGGCTGATGGTGGGTGCATCGTCAAGTGTGGTTGTTCTGACAATGATTTCAGTCATTCGCATACTCTAGTGTGAAAAGTGGCTGGGCGAGCAGTGTAGGTGATTCGCGGGAATGTGGCCATTGTAAAGCATCCTCTGTGCTGCTCTAATTGGGAAACAGAAATTGAATTGGATAGCTTATGTTTAATGCCCTGGTAGTCACCCGCGACGATGACAAAAAGACCGCAGCATCGGTTGAGTCTATTAATGAAGATCAGCTGCCCGAAGGTAATGTCACGGTTGCGGTCGAGTATTCAACGGTTAACTACAAAGACGGGCTTTGCATTGGTCCGGGTGGTGGTCTGGTGCGTGATTATCCGCATGTACCCGGGATAGACTTTGCCGGAACGGTTGAAGCGTCAGACGATGATCGTTACCAGGCGGGTGACAAAGTGGTGCTAACCGGCTGGCGCGTAGGCGAGGCGCACTGGGGCGGTTATGCGCAAAAAGCCAGAGTCAATGCTGATTGGTTGGTACCACTGCCAGATGGATTGACCACACGTCAATCGATGGCAGTAGGCACTGCTGGGTTGACGGCTATGCTTGCTGTTCTAGCGCTGGAGAACCATGGTCTGAAGGTTGGCGATGGTCCGGTGTTAGTCACTGGCGCCGCGGGTGGGGTGGGTTCTGTGGCCACAGCCCTGTTGAGCAATCTCGGCCATGAGGTGGCTGCCGTGACGGGTCGACCGGAAACTGCTGACTACCTTAAGTCACTTGGAGCCACCCAAATTGTAGCGCGTGAAGAGATTAACGAGACCACGAAACGTCCATTGGAAAAGGAGGTTTGGTCCGGATGTGTTGATGCAGTAGGCGGTGCGATGCTCGCTCGTGTTCTGGGTCAGCTTAAGTATGGCAGTTCTGCGGCCGCGATAGGATTGGCCGGTGGTGCGGATTTGCCCGCCTCTGTTATACCGTTTCTGTTGCGCGGCGTGAATTTGCTCGGTATTGATTCTGTTATGCAGCCTTATCAAAATCGCCTGATTGCCTGGCAGCGTATTGCATCTGATTTACCGATCGATAAGCTTGAAGCTATGGTGCAACCTGCGACTCTGACTGATTTACCAGCACTCGGTAAAGCGATCCTCAAAGGCCAGGTGAAGGGCCGCGTCGTGGTAGACGTTAACGCCTGAGTAATGGATTAACACTGTGCTTCGCGTCAGTGAATCACAGTGACTATAGTTAATCAGACTCTATTGAGCCGGTGCCAGGCTATCAAGGTAGTCGCTCAACTTGATGTTGAGTATTTTATAGCCTTCATTATTGATATGCAGCGTATCAAAAAAGAGTTCGTCGACCGGCTCGCCCTTTTGATCCAGATAGAGCGGATCAAGATCAAACCAGTGAGCACCCAGTAATTCGGTGGTCTGTTTCAGCTTTGTGTTTGCGTCGTTAACCTGCCTGGATAGCGTGTTGAACCAGAACAGTTTGCGTACAAAGCTGAGATGGTTGTTGGGTATGATCGAGGTGACGATCACTTCAATACCCTGTGACTCCAGTGTAGAAATAAAATAATGCATGTTGGTATGCATAGTCTCTGTTAGCAATGCAGGATCTTTGATGCCCTTCGTCACAGCGGCGGTTAGATCATTCATTCCGGCCTGAATGATCACGTAGGCTGGTTTGAATCTCAGAACGTCCCTTTTAAAACGTCGCTTCATCTCTGATGTGGTTTCACCGGAGACTCCAGCATTGATAAAATTATATGTTGTGGAAATTGGCGCAGGATGCCAGGTTTCAATGCGTGAGTCACCGAACAGTACGATGGTGCTATGTGGTGCGGTAGCTGTTGGGCTTTTAATCGTCTCTGCCTGGCTTGAGCCGATCGGCAGCGCCCGAAAATATCGGTAGTTAGTGTAAGTATCTTTTAGCTCTGATAAAAGATAAAAACTAATGCAGAGCAAGCAGGCATTGGCAAGTAAAGAGATCAGCAGAAGCTTTCTCTTCAAGAGTAATTGAATAACGCTTTGCATCTGAGCCACGAAAAGACCGATATATTGTTATGCCCAATACTAGTGTACTGGAACAAATAGATTGCACATATGAGTCGATCAATCAAAGTGTCTAACTTTATAAGAAAATCGAGATAGTAGTTACTAAATGAGCCTGTAACCAATTCTGAGTGCACTTTGATCAATCGCCCCTGCGGGAGCTCGGCATTAGGCTTGCCACTGCGTTGAAGCTCTTGAAAAGAGAATAACTATTGCCTGCGA
>CALGJU010000125.1 GCA_937928685.1 uncultured Granulosicoccaceae bacterium | reverse complement strand
GGGGAGTCTGGTTTTGGTGAGCAGGCAGGTGATGTGATGGCGGCCAACATGGCATGGAGTGGTAGCCATAGCACGAGTGTGGAATTGCTCAGCGATAGCAGGCTGGTGTATCAGGCCGGTGTATCGCTTGATCCGGGTGAATTGCAGCTGCAATCCGGTGAATCGTTTAGTGCGCCAGCGGTTCACTTCAAGCGCCAAATTGGAATGAACGCCGCCAGCCAGTCTATGCATCAGTTTATGCGTGAGAAAATACTTCCTGAATGGACGCGGACCGAGAGGCCAGTGCATGCCAACAGTTGGGAGGCGCTGTATTTTAATCACGATACTGAAACACTCAAAGCCCTGATTGATGCAGCGGCTGAGGTGGGTGCAGAGCGATTCATTCTCGATGATGGATGGTTTCCCGCGCGGCGTTCAGATCATGCAGGCTTAGGTGATTGGATAGTTGATACCACCGTCTACCCGCACGGCTTGCATCCTCTGGTTGATCATGTGCGCTCCAGGGGAATGCAGTTTGGTCTGTGGTTCGAGCCTGAAATGGTCAACCCTGATAGTGACCTCTATCGAAACCACCCGGACTGGGCATTGCACCTGGCCGCCTACGATACGCCGCTGGCAAGGAATCAGTTGGTGTTGAATATAGATAAGCCAGCAGTGTTTGACTATCTATATGACTGCATCGCAGCGTTGGTTAATGAATATAAGATTGACTATATCAAGTGGGATCACAATAGAGATATCGTGTTGGCAGGTGATGGTGTTCGCAGTAAAATGGCAAAACAAACGCTTGCCTGTTATCGCTTAATGGATAAGCTTACCAGCGAGTTTACAGCACTGGAGATAGAGTCATGCAGCTCTGGCGGTGCTCGTGCCGATTGGGGGGTTCTGCAGTACACTGGCCGGGTCTGGACATCAGATTCTATTGACGCCATTGACCGTGTGAAAATTCAACGTGGTTACAGTTACTTTAATCCACCGGAGATTATGGGTGCACACGTCGGGCATGCAGAAGCGCATCTCACTGGCAGGGATATCAATATTCATACCCGTGCGATTGTCGCGCTGCAAGGTCAGTTCGGTTATGAAATTGATGCCCGTGTGCTTGATGACGAAGAAATCAAAACCCTGCGACACTATGTGACGCTGTATAAACAACATCGAAGCTGGATTGCGCACAGTACCACCTGGCGACTTGAACCGGTGCTAGAGCATTTGGTGTGTAGCGGCTTAGTCAGCGCAGATCAAAAAATATCACTATGGTTTGCCACGGCGGTATCCAGTTTGCCCTCAACTATACCGACCCCTATTGTGCTGAAGGGATTGCAAGCAGAGACAAGTTATCGAGTGTCGCTTGTGAGTGATAATTTGAGTCAGTTGTCCGTTTTCACTAAAAAAACACCAGCCTGGTTGAATGAACCTGTCACTGTTAATGGCAAGCTACTAATGACCGTGGGATTAACACTGCCTGTGATGCCGGCGCAAACTGCTGTACTACTTGAGGTCAAAGCAATATGACTACACTCAGAAAGTTCCACGCCCCCGGCAGAGTCAATTTGATAGGTGAGTACACCGACTTTAATGGTGGCCTGGTGTTTCCCTGTGCAATAAATCGCGGTACACAAGTTACCGTGACTGAGGATGTGTCTGGTATCGCGTTGTCGTCTGAGCAACTTGAGTTCTCCTGCGCGGTCAAAGTCGCAGCTGATTCACAGCCGGTGGGTAGCGAGTGGGTTAATTACCCGCTGGGTGTGATGGTGGAGTTTGCCAGGCTGGGTTTTACCATTGACGGGTATAAGTTTCACTATAGCGGTGACTTGCCTCAGAGCGCGGGATTGTCTTCATCTGCGTCTATCTCTGTATTAACAGCCTTTGCGGTCAATGCACTGACAGGTGCGGGTTTATCGCGGCAAGAGTTAGCACTCCTTGCGCAGCGGTCAGAAAATAATTTTATTAACGTTCAGTGCGGCATTATGGATCAGTTCGTTATTGCAATGGCAGAAGCAGACTTTGCTATTGCACTGGACTGCGACACGCTCACGTATCAGCAAGTGCCGCTTAGCCTGGGTGAATACAGAATTGTGATTGGCAATACCAATCAGCCGCGTGAACTCAAAAGCAGTGCCTACAATGACAGAGTGGGTGAGTGCCAATCGGCGTTGGCCCTTTTAGCGCCATTAACACATGCCGAGCAGTTGGCTCATGTATCGCCTTCTCAGTTGGAAGATCATGGCCATCTACTTGTTGACCGTGTTGTTCGCAACCGGGCAACACATGTGATTCAAGAGTCAGATCGCGTAAAGCGTGCGACAAAGGCGCTTGAAAACGGGGCGCTTGAGGAATTCGGTCAGTTAATGCATCAATCACACGTGTCATTGCGTGATTTGTTTGAAGTGTCCAGTTATACGCTTGATTGTATGGTGGATCTGGCAATGAACACAGAAGGTGTTATTGGCAGCCGGATGACCGGGGCGGGCTTTGGCGGTTGCACCGTGAGTCTGGTGCATGTAGATCAGGTCGACAAATTCATCGCCGATGTAGGGCGGGAGTATCAAAAGAGTACTGATCTTGAAGCCAGCTTTTATGTCACTACGGCCACTGATGGTGTCAAAGAGATGCAATCATGAGCGCTGAAAGTACGACTACTGAAAGAGATACCGGTGTTGGTGGTAACTGGGAAAGACGATGGCACCCATTGCTGGAGCAGTGGGTAATTATATCTGCCAATACCACTGCGCGACCCTGGTCTGGCTTAACCAGTGATCGACGGGTTGAAACTCCACCAGCGCATGACCCTGATTGTTTTTTGTGTCCGAGAGTCACCCGTGCGAATGGTGAAGTGAATCCTGATTATCATGGCCCGAGAGCTATGGATAATGATTTTCCATCGTTGGCGGCGCATGCACCACAGCCAGAGGCTGAGTCTGATGTGTTAATCAGGCGTGATGCTGCCACAGGACGGTGTCGGGTGCTGTGTTGGTCTGAAAAGCATCATCAAACGTTGCCTGATCTAAGCCGTGAGCAGATGCGCGGTGTGGTAGACCTGTGGTGTGATGAAGTCAAAACACTATCGTCAGAGCCGACGATAAAGCAAGTGCTTATCTTTGAAAACAAGGGGGTGGAGACCGGTGCGTCAAACCTTCATCCGCATGGGCAAATTTATGCTTATCCGTTCGTTACCGATACCGCGCAACGAATGCGGAATTCACAGAAAAACTATGCTGATCAGAACCCGCCGCAGGGGTTGTTGAGCAATCTTCTTGAGCACCCTGCCTGTGTGGCAAACCTGGTAGAGAAATCTACCCATTGCTCTGTGATTGTGCCGTTTGCGGCGCGTTTTTCGTATGAAACATGGGTGATTCCGCATCGCCAGGTACCGATGATTACTGATCTTAATGATGAAGAGCTTGAAGATCTTGCGGGAGTGTACCAACGGCAAGCCAAACGATATGACATTCTGTTTCAACGTCCGGCGCCT
>CALGJU010000124.1 GCA_937928685.1 uncultured Granulosicoccaceae bacterium | reverse complement strand
CGATTCCATCATGATCGGCAGCTCGGCCTCATCACGGGCATGCTGTCGAACCCAGCCCCAATTCCTCGATGATTGCTCACCACCGACAACACCTTTTTCGCACAGCATCACGCGCTGCCCGCGCTTTGCAAGGTAATACGCCGAACATATCCCGATGATGCCACCACCGATTATCACCACATCGACTTCATCAGCCAGTGGATCGTTATATTGCTTAGGCGTTTGCGCAGTTATGGTAGGCACGAGCTAATAGTGTCCGGAACACTGTAATAAAAACCAACCTAGGACCCTAGTCCTCGGACAGGCTCCTAGGAGCTTGTCCGAGAACTAGGGTCTTGAGCTCCGTTGTGAGATTTTGAGTCAGATATTTCGATCGTTAGAGGCGAATAGTCATTCTTCTTTAACGAAAAGGATCGAAATAGCTGGCCAAAATATCGCGACCGCAGTAGATCTTAGTCCTCGGACAAGCTCCTAGGCCTTACAGAATAGCAGCGTCATCACAGTAACGCCATTTGGCGAAAAATGTATCATGCACTACAAACCTCTGTCATATACACAGCGTTTTCAGATGAATAAATTAGAATGGTACTTCAGAGGAAAAACTCATTTTATGCCCGGTCACCGGGTGATTAAAAGTCAGTTGCTGTGCGTGCAAATGCATCCGCTCGAGTGGTCGACCATACAACTCATCTCCAAGTATCGGGCAATGCAGACCTTCAGGGTGAGCCGCATGCACGCGTAGTTGATGGGTCCTGCCTGTGTGTGGGTAAAAAGCCACTCTGGTGGTGTTGCCATCACGTGAGATCACTGTATATCGCGTTAGCGCAGACTTGCCGCGTTCTGCACAGACGATTTGCCTGGGTCGATCGTAGATATCGACACGTAATGGCAATTCAATCTCGCCTTGCTCCCGCTCCAGTCTGCCATCAAGCACCGCAATATATTTTTTTTCTATGACCCTGTCTTGAAACTGATGCTGCAAGGTTTTATACGCCACCGGGTTGCGGGCAGCTATCATGACACCAGAGGTCGCCTGGTCAAGTCGATGCAACAACATCACACCGGCTACCTCGGGGAATCTGCCTTTAAGCCTTGTCTCAACCGAATCCGTAAGCACTTTGCCTGGCACAGACAATAATCCTGCAGGCTTATCCACCACAACGATATCGTCGTCTTCATAGAGCGTGTACGGGTAATCTGCTGAGAAATCCGGCAGCTGCTCATGTCGCGGTACTGCAACCTGTATCCCGCCAAGTAAATACGGCAACAATACACGGCATCTGCTGCGACATGAGGGATAGTATCTGCCGTGTTGCCGCAAACCACCGGCAGGAGACGCCCCCCACCAGAATTCAGCAAGCGCTATTGGCCGAAGTTGATGCTGATTTGCATATTGAACCAACTTGATAGAAGCACAATCGCCGGCGCCTGACGGTGGATAGCCTGCTTTGAAGCAATCCGCCATAGCTCGCCTGGTGTTGTCCGCAGACTGTAGCTGATAGCCATCAAAAAGTTGAGCTTGTAAGTCATGAGAACACGCCTTCCTTTGACGCTTCAACTCATCAATTTCATGCTGTGCTCGTGACCACTTTAATCGTAGATCAGCACTTTGCTCTTTTAACTGATGCTGCAGTGATTTAAATTCTATTTTGTCTTTGCGACTGAGATCTGCCAGCGCATTCAGTTGAGCTTGCGTAAGCTCTCCCTGTTCACGCTGTAGACGTCGCTGCTGTTTTCTTTGTGCATGTTGTAGCTTGGTATTTTCCAGTGCACTCCGATTCCCGGTATCCACTTGCTGCAGCTTCTGACTGATTTCAATAAAACCAGGCTCAGTTTGAAGCAAATCAATTTTTTGCGATAGATCAGCTACAAAACGCTCACCTTCAGCCAATATGGATTGCCGATGTTCTACATCAAATACCGGCTTTACAAATCCATTGTGCTCCCAGCGACCTCCCAACATGCCCGAAAACGCAGACAGATAACCGACCTCACCCGCGGTAGTTTTCACCACCAACACACCCAACATTTTTCCACCATCAGGTGCATCAAACGGGTGCACATTTCCGCAAAGATCAGACAGCCGCCGCTTTAACGATAATGCCGCCTGATCCGCCACGGCATGCGGTGATACATCAAACGGGCTTGGAAAAATATCAGGTAACTCTGCTTCAGGCTGCAGAGAATAAAACACATCAGTAGTCATTGCTCGACAGGTACAGCTTCATTGGAGTTGTCGAGAGAGGTAGTAGCATGATTAAGCACTGACCATCCCTCACGATAATATTCAATCACAGGCAGTGAGTGATTGCGGTTAATTTCTGCAGGCAGCCTGGGCAGGTCTGCCGGCAGTCGCAAAACACCCCCCAGTGTTTGAGCGTTGATAAAACGCCCTTGATGCACCTCATTAACCGGCGATGAAAGATCATGATGTGCTGCAACAAAAAAACCCCACAATCCAAATGATGGAACATACACAGTTGCAGGTCTCACCTGTTCAAATACAGTCTCAAGCGTACTGCCAATACTCCAGAATGCACGCCTGGCAAACCAAGGCGAGGTGGCCTGAGTAATAATGACACCCCCGACTGACAAGCGCCTTGATATACGCTGGTAGAAAGCGACACTGTACAGTTTAGCGATATCTTCACTTTCAGGATCAGGCAGATCAATCAGTATAAGATCATAAAGATCACCCTCCTGCGCCAGCCAGTTCCATGCATCCTTGTTAATCACCTCCACTCGCTCATCACTCAAGGCACTTTGGTTAAGCTTAACCAGTAGTGGCTGGCTACTGGCAAGGTCAGTAACAGCGGGGTCAAGATCAACCACATCAATCTCTTGCACCTCCTGATAATTCAACAGCTCCCTCACTGCCAGTCCGTCACCGCCACCAATAACCAATACACGCTGTAACTGCACTGCAAACGATGCTGGCAAATGTACCAGTACTTCATGATAACGATACTCATCGACCGATGAGAACTGCAGGTTGCCATCAAGGTAGAGTCGAAAATCATCACCACGCTGGGTTAAGACAATTTTCTGGTAGGTCGACTGCTGTGATTCAATCACCGGGTCTTCATATAATGCAGTCTCGATTAACTCTTCGGTGGGCTTCAACCACAACACGCAAGCGAACAACATTACTACCGCTAACAGCACACCGAATACAATGCGCCCGCGCCATGCAAGTAGCTGTGACCGGAACGACCAGGCAACGATAAGTGCAACCAGCAGATTGACCAGCCCGACGGCAGTGGCAGTAAGTAAATGACCAAGATAGGGCAAAAGAATAAATGGAAATAACAACGAGGCAGCCAATGCACCGATATAGTCAAACGTTAATACCTGACTGATGCTACGCCGAAGGCCACTGCGCGATTCAAGAATACGGGTAAGCAATGGCAGTTCCATGCCCACCAAAATACCAATAATGCCCACCACCACAATCATCGCAACATAGTAATATTCTGTCCATGCATAGACAGAAAGCAACAACAGCGCAGAAATACCACCCACGGCACCTATCGCAATTTCAATACTGACAAACACAGGAATCAGATGGCGATCAATCGACTGGGCAAGCCAGGCGCCAACGCCCATAAAAAAAAGAAACAGACCAATCGTCAGCGAATAGTGGATAACACTGGAGCCAAGCAAATAGGTGGATAAGCTGCTGATCAACAGCTCGTAGATCAAACTACATGCAGCAATAATAAAGACAGAGCCGGCAAGCAAAATAAACTGGCTGTCATCAACTACCGGCGCATTGCTCTGTTCTATATTTTCATCAAGATACTCTTGCTCACCTGCTGTGTTACTACCGGCGGCCCTTCCAGCAAGGTTGCCTGCCGGGTTATTTACGGGTGCACGGCTTTCAATAATGCCGTCATCGATAGTCAATCTTTTCAGCTACACGAATACAGACAATGCCACGCTAACGATCTGCTAACTTATTAGAACACTGGCAATAATGATGCATACGCCCAACATCATCGACCCTGCCAGCACTGCGAGTGCACGATTTTCTTTATTCGCCACTTCTTCAGCAAGATTGCCGGGTGTCAGCCAGTCAACGACCTTAAAGCCTGCAACAGCCATAATTATTCCAACAATCGAATATACAACGGTTGATAAAAGTTCAGCAGTGAATCCGCTAAGCGTCTCTTGCTGGGCCATAGCAAGCTCACTCATGCCCATAAGGGCGATTGCCAGGTAGCCTTTTATTCGCCAGTTCTTATAGCTGTTCATTGTCCGTTCTCCACTGATTAACTTTCGTTCTATTGGTGTGTTCAAGTGCTATTTACAACCTACTTACCAACGCGAGGACCACCGCCCACATACACGCGACCGTTTTTAGAGCGCAATACTTCTTTTGAGCCAACGCCCGGCACAGCCTCTGCCGCACTACCGCGCACGGCATACCACGCAGGCATGCCGATGATCGCTAAAATCAACAATAACAACAATGGATAGTGCAATTTCTTCACGACCATTGCTCCTTGTGCTTTCCTTGTGACTCACGCTTGGGTTTGCCATTCGGATCAAAACGGCGCTTCAGCTTTACTGCGATAGATGCCGCCACTGCGGTGACTGATGACAACTTCGAGCGAAACACCATCATCATCATTACGCCGAAAAAGCCAGCCAGTAAAAACGGTGTTAATGCAGTACGATTTGGTTCAGTCGTCAGTGCAAAGGTCGTTTGCCTGGTAGTTGAAGCCGGCTCCATTGATATCACGGCCTGATAGGTATCCGGTTCGTCCACTCGAACATGCCACTCAATGCTGCGTTTGCTCTCCTGCCATGGCCCATCACTATCACGCCCTGACTCCCGCCAAAACTCTAAATATTTTTGATATATGGATTCGCCGTCGCTATTGCTAAGTGAGAAATTCACACCCACCCAGGAGTTATTAGCCAGGCTACGTACAACTGCATTCATTTGCAGCATAGTGCCCGCTTCATCTACCTTAATTGGTTGCATCTGCACTTCACTGGATGCCGCCGTGATATCGACAGTTTCAGTGACTGACTCACCACCCCGATTCAAATAGATCGCCACGCCAATAAGCAATGGCAACGCCGAAATCAGCGCCACAATAGAATTTCGCCAACGTTTAATATCAGTGAGTTCAAGGTCTTTACCCAGCCCCGTGAACATCTCAGCGTTAGAAATTTTTCGTGATCTTATAAATTCAATTTCTTTCGGCTTATCGTTATCATCCAGGCGCGTCTCTACGCTTGTGTAGTAGCTGAGCTTTCTGCCACCCGGGCGCACGGGCATATGCATCCGCGCCACCCTTTCAGCCGTATGGTGTTGCTCACCGGATTTAGGTTGATAGCTGAATTCCCCTGCGGCAAACTCAAGCTTCCATTGACCATGCTCGTAATTTTTATCTGACGACACCGGCGTCGAAGGTTTTTCAGGTACATATTTATCAGCCCAGTAACGTGAACTGCCATCATCCACCAGCCATGCCAGTTCGCGCCGCTCATTGAGCATCCACCAACTGGTGTAGCGTGCATAGTTTGTCTCCCAACCATCCTCGCTGTCATGCTCTCGAATTCGACCGCTATACAGTTGCACTCCAATAGCCTGCCAGCGCTGATCGTTATACTGGAAAAAATCGCCGATGGTAAAGTTCGACTCAAGATCAATCGCCTTGTTCCAGCGCTCTAGGTGAATGTCATTCGCCGGGTGTTCCGCATCACAACCGCAGTAATGACAAATCACATGGGTTGATTCAGGATTCTGGCGTGCCAGCCCGCCACCGCAATTGACGCACCTGAACACTTCCGCTGATTTTCGATCAAGCACCTTGACGCCTTTAATCAAGCGAGCGCTTATACGGGCTTTCTGTTGCTCGAGCTCATTGTGGAACTGAGGGTGCTGAAGTTGTAGATCAGGGATGGCCTGCAGCGCCGATTTATCATGACCGGCATCTATATGTTGTTGTAGTGCACCCAGGACTTTATCCGGATGCATACCGACAAGGCGTTTCGAGATTTGCATAGTCGCCTATGATACCGCGTGCCCGGCATGAATGCTTGAGATCAGCTCCATTTAAAGGAAGCGCCTCTCACCACACTGCTGCGGGAAATCTGCACTTCCTGCTCACTGGTTTCAATGGACATCTTACTGCCATTGCCCATCACATCAATACAGACAACCGCTTCCCCGGGAACAACGGCGACCGGCAGTGAACCCTCCACACCCGCCACTTTCGCGTCTACCCGCTCAGTCACAAACCAGTCTTCACCATCAATACTGACGTTGCCACCTACAGTTGCGCCTTTCATTGGCGTCGCATCCGCCGTGACATCAATATTTTCATGCAGCCGATAGCTGCCGTCATCCTCTTCAAGCCACTGATGGTCACCGTCATCGAATTCAAGCCACCATTCATCCCAATAGCCATCCTCATAGCTCAACCGGACTCGGCCGCCAACGACGAAACGCCGATCTGACAGCTCACCACTCTTGCCAAGCTGCAACATCGAAGGCGCATCTATGGCGTGTTCAAACAACCCGGCGGACTCCCACCCGTTGCTGCCAAAGTAGACCCAATTTCCACAATGCGGGCACGACAAGCTGCGTGTGTGGGCAGTGGTGTCTTCAATGCCAACCCCACACGACGGACAGGAAATTGATACGCTATGGGCCATAGTTAATTCTCTCTTACGCAGCAAACTGCCTGGACGAGCATAATCATCAGAGCGACTTTCATGAGATAATGCAAACAGATAGTGTAAGGCATAGCCGAATGGTTCACCAATAACAGCTCGCGGCAAATCGACCCGGTTTGCTGGAAAGCGAGAATGGGGTCTACGGCTGGCACTTTTAAGACAACCGGCGCGCCGGCAAGAGACGCACGCCAAACCAAAACTACTGCTAACCACAACAGACGAGCATTCAGGCAATCACATGGTATTCAAAAAACTTTTCCAGTCCCTCACGGGAAGCGGTTCAAAAGAAACTGACACAAAAACAGTCGCGGCTGACCCGATCACTTACAAAGACACCATTATCACTGCCACCCCGCTACCGGAGGGCGGACAATACAAGACCGCAGGTTCAATAAGCAAAACGGTCGATGGCGCAGTGAAAACCACTGAATTTATACGAGCTGACAATCACGGCAGCCTGGATGCCGCCATTGAACATTCAATTAATAAAGCAAAGCAAATTGTTGATGAGCGCGGCTCTTCTTTGTTTGACAGTGAACGGTGCTGATCGGATCAAACAGCTTGTTGGCGAAACCCGTTGATTTTTGATCTGAAAACCTTTTGAACCAGATACTTTATATATCACGTTCAAATCTCTGAATTGACAAAATCGGTAGGGTATTGGCAGCCTACCCGGCGCGCTGAATTTCGGTGGCTAACAGATCTGCAAACAAATCAACCGGACGATGCATTCCAAATCCCTGACCATAATCAGCACCTAACGACGCTACGATATCTTTGACTTCGTCATTCTCAATATATTCAGCGACCGTTTTTATGCCCAGGTGATGAGCAATATCAACCGTTGATTTTATAAACAAACGATCCACTTCATCTGTGGCCACGCCTTTAACAAAACTACCATCTATCTTTACATAATCAACATTCAATGTTTTTAGATAGAGTAACGAAGACAGACCAGTACCAAAATCATCAAGCGCAATTTCACAACCAAAGGCACGCAATTTATCAATGAGCTTCTTTGCGTTGCCCATACTTCTTATCACCACGGTCTCGGTGACTTCAAAATTAATCGTACCAAGCGGGAGGTTCGAATTACTAATTGTATCTATCAAAAACTCAGCAAACCCCGGATCACCAATACTGCTGCCAGACAAATTCACCCAAAACCGCTGATCTTTCCGCATTGGCACAACCAATTCCCCAAGCGAATCCACTAGATGTGAGACAACCCATTTATCCAGATCAATCATCAGGCCATATCGTTCCGCGCTCGGAAGAAACGTTTCTGGTGCTATGAGTTGCTGGGTATTTGTGTCCCACAGCCGCAGCAATACTTCAATATATTCCGGACCGTCGTTAACACCCAGCGACTGGATTCGTTGTCCATGCAATACAAATCGATCATTTGCCATCGCATCACGCAGACGCTGCACCCAATGCATTCCGCCACGCTGTTGCTCGACCGAATCATTATTACCTGATACAACCTGAACCTGATTTCGCCCCGCTTCTTTTGCAGCATAACAGGCAGCATCTGCAAGCTGCTGCAATTCGGTCAGATCAGCGTTGTCTCCATCCAGACTAACCAAGCCAATACTGACTCCAACCCTGAAGACCTGCGAGCCGGAATAAAATTCGTATTTTTGCACCGCAGCGCGAATTTCCTCCGCCTTTCGAATCGCTATTTCCTGACTGCAGTCGGTCAACAAAATAGAAAACTCGTCGCCTCCGACACGTGCAACGGTATCAGTAGAGTGTACGCTACTCGCTATTAATTCAGAGATCCCTATTAACAATCGGTCTCCCTCAGCGTGCCCGCAGGTATCGTTCACGATTTTAAATTGATCAAGATCTAGAAATAACAGATGAGCCTCTGTATCTCCCACAGAGTCGTGAACGAAGCTTTGCATCGCATTTGCAAAAGCGCGACGATTTTGCAAACCCGTAAGCTCGTCGTGATTTGCCTGCTGCAACAGCAGGTCGGTCATCTGACGCGCATCGGTAACATCCTGTGCCATCAGTACAATATAATTTTTATGACTGGCTATATTTTCAACCTGGGTAAGGAAGAAAACAATCCGGTGAATGGTACCGTCATATCCTGTACATGAAAACTCATCGCTGATGGTTTCGTTGTCCATCGCTGCGCTAAACATCTGGAACCTCTCGCGGTCTCCATCAACCACAACAGAGTCCAGAAAGGGTAAATTTTTCGAGTCAAAGCCAGGCCAAAACAATTTTTGCAATTGCGGATTGGGGTTAAGAACACGGCCTTGAAGGTCCAGTAGCGCCATACCAATCGGGGCATTTTGAAAAGCAAGAGTAAAACGCGCCTCCAGGTCGGCGCGAGCATCATCCGATACTTTACGCTCGATAACCTCTCTAGATAGTTGCTCATGGGTTTTCTCAAGACTTCCAAGTGCCTCACTTAGCTCACTGGTGCGTTCCGCAACACGTGATTCAAGACTTCCGATCAATTCCTTGAGCTGTGCCGCCATGTCTGCAAGTGTTCGAGATAGTAAACCGACCTCATCATTGCTTTGATGTGGCATTTCGACATCCCATTCTCGTCGACCAATAGCGGCGGCTGCACCAGTCAGTTGACGAAGTGGCAGGGTAAAATGATAAGCCAAAAAGAATGCCAGTGAAGTAACAACAAACAATATTGCTATCGCCATTGGAATCAACTTTTTGAACGCCAGTTCAGTTGCATCTTTTTTTAACGCCGCTTGCAGAAGGTTTACGTCTGCAAGCACAGTTTCAGTTGCAACCACGGTGGCAAGGCTCCAGCCGATATCACCAAGCGGAGTATAAGCAATGAATTTCTCTTCGGCCGTATCAGTAATTCGTCGAACACCACGCTCACCACGAAGCATCGCTTGAATGACCTGTCCCGGCTGGCCACCCAGCTGTGACAGATCAGCACCGAATTCCCCTGGCGCACGCGCTCGGCCGAGTAGTTCTTCATAGCCTTTATTCGGCAACGCAATCGCCTGAGCGCTTGTATCAATCATGAAGGAGTAACTGCCTTCGGCAAGGGTTGAAGCTTCAATAGACTCGCCTAGATCACTCAACCGAAAGTCGACACCGATGATGCCGTAAAATTCATCAAAATCAGTGTAAACCGGCGCTATGGCTGACACCATAAGACCGTGCCCGGCAGGGTCGTCATAAACCGGCGTCCAGTAATTTAGCCGCCGTGGATTCACTGACGGCAGGGCACCAGTGTAGAAGAGCTCTTCCGTCGCTCTAAAGTCAGGCGGCAGTTCGAGACCACCTTTGGGGTAATATCTAGTGACCTCATCTGGTGAAATGAAGTACACAGCAGCGGCTTTTTTATCTGTATCCATTATCGCCAAGGCCAGTGGATCAAGCAGACGACTAATTTGCACCTGCCTTTCGATTGCAGTACTCATATAGACAAAGTTGGGCACAAACAAACTTGCCTGCTCCTGCGCGCCCTCTACGCGATGCCCATCAAGCATCTCTCTTAACCCAGCGCCGCCGCGCATAGAACCCATTCCCGGGTAGCGCGTGGCCTCAGAGAAATACTGGCCAGCTGCGGCAGCAAGCAAACCAGCCTCTGCCATAGTTTGCTCAAGTATTAGGGAATTGCGACCGGCATTTTCTGCGGTCACCTTAATCATGTGATCACGAGACAGATTCTCGAGAGCACTGCGGCTGATCCACTGAGCTGTTTCGCTTGTTTTGTGAATGGCGTCCAAGCCAAGCATACTCAACGTAATCACCAGCGAACTGGCCACACCCAATATCAGCAACAGCAGTTTGGTGCGTAGCGTTGGCGCACCCACACGAATATTGGAAACACCGTTACTTTTAATCGACCCCATCCTATCGACAACGGCTGAGACAGCATTCTCTTGAAAGAGATTTTTGTGCTCCAGAGGCCATATTTCGCAAACCAATCGACACCATCACAAAAGCACCCACATAGTATAGATAAGGCTTATAGCAACACTCCGAACCATGCCAAAACGCTTACAATTAAGGAGCGACATCCAGTGTAATCACCTGCTAATGTCGCGCAAGCTGCCCACGGCGTAAACACATTTTCCACACCCTTCACCTTAATTTTTTCTTGTACTATGGTCTTAGTCTACCTGCCAAGTAACCTGCCCCGCCAACGGAAACCTCAATGGAAAACAACGATCCACTGGATAACAAAAACGAATCCGACACACAATATGCCCCCCAGTTATCGGCTATCGAACTGCGAGTGCTGGGCGCGTTAATGGAAAAGCAGCTGACGACACCCGATGCTTATCCCTTAACCGTCAATAGCATTGGCACTGCATGCAACCAGAAATCCAGCCGCGACCCGATCAGTCACTATCAGCCGGGTGACTTAAAGCGAACGCTGATGCAACTGGAAGAGAAGAAATTCGTGCTGCAGGAATACGGCTCGCGGGCAGAGAAATACAGTCAGAGATTTATAAAGCACCTGGAGCTCGGAAAAAAACAGCAAGCCCTTTTATGCGTCATGATGCTTCGCGGCCCGCAAACGGTGAGTGAGCTGGATACCCGAACTCAACGCATGTGCGAATTTACCAACCGGGAAGACCTGGAATACTGTATCGATCGACTCTGTGACCGGGAGGTTCCGTACGCCATTCGTCTTGGCCAGCAGCCGGGGCAACGCGGTGAGCGCATCAGTCACTTATTTTGTGGCACCCCTGACGTGACCGCACCTGTTAGATCAGCTGCAAATCACCTTACGTCCAGCTCACCCACGCCGCCTGGCACTGACCAGAATGACACCGTAGCATTACTAGAGATGGAAGTGGCCGATCTTCGTAAAACCGTTCACACTCTCGAGACCGAGACCAGTGAACTCAAACGAAAGCTGGAAGATCTATATGTCCTGACTGGAAATGAAGTGTCGGAGGAGAGCTAGTGTACTGGAATACAAACCATTTAGCGTATAACGTTAGACATCCACCGAAAGATAAAAACGCTGAGCTGATCACGGATACAACCGACAATTAATCTAAACCCCTCCATACGAGCACCCTTTCTGCAGTGAATAAAAGCACACCAACAGAGTGCGAATTCGCAGTAGTCGGTGGCGGCGTCGTGGGACTGTCAATCGCTTACGGCCTTTTACAAAAAAGTAAAAAAGTCACCTTGTTCGATGAAGGTGATCTTGCATTTAGAGCCTCACGCGG
>CALGJU010000123.1 GCA_937928685.1 uncultured Granulosicoccaceae bacterium | reverse complement strand
CGGGACGACAGTAAGTCATAGAGCCTGCAACGAATGTGGTGTGCACTTTGATTAATCGCCCCTGCGGGAGATCGGCATTTGGCTTGCCACTGCGTTGAAGCTCTTGAAAAGAGAATAACTATTGCCTGCGAGCTTCGCCTTATTGCAAACCAAATGACGAACTCTCAAATGCACACTCTATTTGTTCCAGTACACTAGCTTTTACACGCTGCGGGCTGCAATAAATCCATACCCCATAAAACCGGGCGACTATCAAATCGGCCAACGGGCTCACCTGCGAATTTAGCCGGTGGCTTTTTCCGCATCATTGCGAGCCATAAATTTCTCTATCGCTTCCACGCTCAGTGGGCCCGGGTTATTACCCAGCAACTCACCTTCCGGATTAAACAGCAGGTAGGTTGGAGTACCACGCAAGCTTTCTTCCGTTAACGCCATATAATGCGATGCAATGATGGCAATGTTTCCCACATAATTCGGGAAGCTGGGTTTGTTCTTATCAAGATAGGCGTTCACCGCATCCACACGCTCAATTCCATCCAGCGCAATCCCTACCACGTGAGCATCACTGTCTTTGTGTTCGTTGTGAAAAGCTGAAATTTTCGGTTTTTGCTCATGACAGATATGGCAGTTAGTGGCCCACAGCATCACCAGCGTCCACTTGCCTTGACCGATCATGTTGTCCAGATCGACTACTTCTCCATCTTTGACTGACTGTACTTCCATCCCTGCATTGGCAGTCCCTGCCCCCAGTACTATTGCCAAGGTGAGAAACGTTCGCAATAACAAAGCGCGAGCAGAAGAATAACCGATGGGAGATGCGTTCATAGTTGATTTCCAGTGATAACAGCGCTTTGACGACAACAGGCGAGAGGAGTTCCCGACCAATAGTGACACAGCGAAAACAAATGACTGTTTTAGTCAAATTCAGCGGCCCGGCATAGTAGCTGCAATAACTAGCGCGCGACAGGCTATACCATGCGACACAAATTGCACGCCAGTAATCCAGTAATAGTTCGAAAAAGTGCCAAATTAACAGGCAGCTGTGCTCTGCTCGCAGCATTTCTGTTGATATTTTTTGCAGTGATAACTCCAGGCTTCTCACAGAACGGCCAGAACGTTCGATTAGAAATCCACGGACTGAGCAAGTCGCTCGAGCAACAGGTCTTAGCCCATGTTGACGAAATTCCAGCCATAGCACTGGCAGATATACCAACATTTACAGAGAAGCTGCAAAACACCGCAGCCAAAAGCCTGCAGGCAATCGGCTACTACCAAAGCCAGGTGACCGCTAAACACGCCAGTTACAAATCAGACTCTGCCATTGCACTGTACGTGGATGCCGGCGCGCCAGCCAGATTGCGAACCATTGAGATAAACCTGAGCAGCAACGACGATGAACTGGACGAATTCAATAGGGAAGTACGAGCTCTCGGGCTTGAGAAAGGTAAAATTTTTGACCACGGCACTTACGAACAAGCGAAAGCCACTCTGCTGAAAACAGCTCAGTTTCTCGGCTACTTCGACGCAAAATTCACCCGTTCACAAGTACTTATTACCAAAAAAGACAACAGTGCTGATGTATTCATCGACTTTGATATCGGTAAAAGATACAGCATCAATCAAGTGGTTTATAAACAAGACCTGTATGCAAAGAATTTTCTACAGCGCTGGCAGACTTTTGAAGCAACCGTGCCTTATCGAGCCAGCTATGTTCGAGAGCTGACAGTTAACCTGCAAAACAGCGGTTATTTCAAAAAGGTCCGTGTTGTACCCGATCTGCTCCTGGCCACCAACCATCAATTGCCGCTGATTGTAGATCTGGAACCCGCCACCGAGAACTCGGTGGGCATAGGGCTGGGTTTCGCCACAGATACTGGCGCCCGATTAAAATCGAATTGGCTGCGCCCGCATACTAATCGGCACGGTCACGTCGTTGAGTCAAATGGCAGCGTATCCAGGCTAAGACAAGATCTGTCTCTCAGCTATCGGGTACCACAACATCGTAACCCGGCTCACAATAGTTATTCCTTGGATATCGGTCTGCTCAATAAAAAAACTGACGATACCTATTCGCAGCTGAGAACACTTGAAGCTTCAGAACATCGATTGACAAAAAATAACTGGCGTAGAGATATCTTTCTGCGCATTGAAAATGAAAGATTTGATGTGGGGGAGACAAAAGACAAAATCAATTTATTGCTGCCTGGCATCGGGTTTTCCAGGGTGAAATCCAGCGGCGGTGTCCACCCTGAAAAAGGTCAGTTTTTCTCCTTTCAAGTGATGGCCGCCCGGCGGGATTTTTTTTCAGACATCAATATGTCCCGAGTCAGCGCCGCTGCAAAGTGGCTTACCTCCTGGAATAAAAAACACTATCTCATTACGCGTGCTGAACTTGGTGCCCTGAACACGGATTCGTTTACCCGCGTACCCACAACGCACCGCTTCTTTGCCGGTGGTGACAGTAGTGTACGTGGCTACAGCTATCAACAAATCTCACCCAGAAACGACGATGACGAAGCCACTGGTGGACAGTTTTTAACGACAGCTTCCATTGAATACAACCGATACTTTACAGAAAAATTTGCTATCGCCGCTTTTGTTGACGCTGGACGAGCTTTTAATGATAGCGACGATCCGACCCGGATTGGAGTTGGCCTTGGCCTGCGATGGCGCTCCCCGGTCGGTCCCTTGCGAATCGACCTTGCACACGGCATTGATGACAACAACTCTCCCTACCGGGTGCATTTCACCATTGGACCGGAGTTATGAAACTGGCCCGTGGATTAAAGTACTCTCTTGAAATCATACTGCTGTTGCTTGTGATTTTTCTGTGTTTCATATGGTGGAGTTTTACTACACCCGGTGGCACCAAACGAATTTTATCAGCCACCCAACATCGATTACAGAATGTCAGCTACCAATATGAATCCGGTAACTTACTCGACGGCGTGGTGCTTAAAGAGGCAAGGTGGCAGTTAAAAAACGGTACTGCGGTATCTGGAAGAAACTTACACATCACCTCTAATCCCTCTTGCTGGCAGAGCAGAGAATTATGTATAGACAGCGGAATTATTGAGCAGCTCACCGTTAGCCTGCCCCTCACAAAGGTAGATACCAATGAAATTACACTGAAAAACTTAAGCCTGCTGTTATCAATTAGAGCGAAAAGCATTTCAGTTAAGAAGCTTGTTATCAATCATCCGTCACGGCCCGCCATCACCTTCCTAAACGCTGAACTCTCCGGTTCAATCAGCGAGAGCAATATCACCCTCACCCGATTCAACACAACCTGGAATCGGATGCATCTTCATGGTGCCGGCACGGTAACCATGCAGGATCACTACCCGATCAATATGCAAGGCTCTGCGAGCCGCAGCATGGGCAGCGGTCTATTGCAAGCTGACTGGTTAGCTCGCGGCAATCTAAAATCATTGGAACTTGATGCGAAATTCAGCAAACCATTTAAGGCACAGCTTGCTGGCGTTGTTTCATTATTAGACAGGCGCCTTCCAGCAGACATGACACTCGTCTGGGACCGTATTGCATTGCCACTCAAACACGACACGCCCGTGTTGATTGTCGCGGCAGGTAAAGTAGATATAGGGGGCCGCTGGCCGGATTACACAACCCGCGGCAACGCCATGCTATCTGGTCCGAACCTGCCCTCAGGTACTGCGGATCTCAGCGGTAGTGTTTCTACCAACGCATTGCGCTTTGAGCCTTTAGCTATCAACACACTTGGTGGTCACATACTAAGCAAAGGCAGGGTCACCTGGAACCAAGACATACAGTGGAAAGCCAGCGTCGATGCCAAAGACCTTAAGCCTGAGCAGAACTGGCCACACCTCAATGGACACATCAGCGCTACCGGCGAGCTTGCAGGCACCATGAGCGATGAAAGTAGTGAACTCCGGATTGACGACATCAATGCGACGGGACGAATCAACGGGCACCCGTTAAAAGCAACAGGTCACATCAGCAGAGATAACACACAGAAGTGGCGAATAGACAACCTGCAACTCAACAACGCCAATAACAATCTCAGTGCCAACGGCGTGGTAGGGGACTCAGTTAAGCTGGTATTTTCGCTGCTCTCTGCAGAGAGCTTCCTGCCGGGTGCTTCCGGTGATCTAAACGGAGATTTAACAATAACGAATGACCCTACAAACCCGACAATCGAAGGAAGCGTCACTACCGCAAATTTTCAGTACAAAAATATCCACTTGCAGAATGCACGTGGAAACGGGATTGTTCGCGAACTGGGTCACGATCAAAGCGATCTATATTTTCAAGCACAGTCAGTCGAAGTTAATGATCGGTTGATACAAAACCCGGACTTATCCTTCAATGGTTCTCTGGATGATCACCTACTAAGACTCAAACTAAGCAGCGACCCTATGGATTCCGTTGATCTCGAAGTAGTCGGATCCAAAGACGAGCACCATAACTGGAACGGTACGGTAAATTCAGTACGCAGCACCATGGCTGATCGGTTGTTGTCTCTGGCAAACCCGTTCACCGCTACATGGATACACGAAAACCGCACCCTTGCAGTCGAACCGCATTGCTGGTTATACGACTTCGCATCGGTATGTGTCGAGGAGTCAGCACTTATCGGTAGAACCGGTGTGGTAAATTTTGCTTTGAATCGCTTGCCATTAGAATCTATTAAAGAGTTCCTGCCCGACGACATAGAGCTCACCGGCAATTTACAGTCAAGCGGCAATTTAATCTGGGGGCCAAATCAAAAAACCACAGTAACCGTTGATTCATACCTGGAGGATGCTACGGCGTTAATTAACAAAACCATAAACAACAACAAATTGAAAATGGAATTCCCGGTGGCGGAACTCAACATCACCACAGAAGGATATAAAATAAATTCAAAGCTGACACTAGAGTCAGATAAATTTTCAACGCTTTCCGCTGATATAAGTATTAATACCGCGCGTAAGTCTTTGCCGATACAAGGCACTGTCAACCTTGACGAAGGTCAGCTCAGCTGGATCAGAGATTTTCTGCCTGACATCAACTTATTGAATGGCAAGCTGGATGGCAATGCCGCCGTATCGGGATCTCTTTTTGATCCGATCATCAATGGTGAAATCAGACTCCAAAATGGAGAAGTTCAGTCAGCACTGCTGCCAATCGATATAAAAGAGATCAACATAGGAGTAAACGTTAAAGGTAACGATGCGATTGTTGAAGGCACCGCATTGGCCAACGACACAGAGGTTATCCTTAACGGCACAGGGGTAATGACACCAGAAGGCTTTTCATCTGATCTACATCTTGTTGGCAAAGGCATAAAGGTCCAACATGAATATGCGAGGAATGCAGTTTTATCTCCCGACCTGCGTTTTAAGATACGACCCAACAACATAGACATTGCTGGAACGGTTAACGTGCCCAGCGCTGAAATCACCATTCAAAATTTTGCGTCTGATGGTGTTGCCCTGTCAAAGGATGTCATCGTCACTGATGAATTACTCACCGATAACTCACCATCCGCCGTCGGCTCTACAGGCATCAACACTCGCGTGAACGTGTCACTGGGGCGTGATGTCACAGTGGATGCGTTTGGCCTGAATGCTGACCTTTCCGGTGACTTTCAATTCACACTCGCCGCCGAAAAACCACCATCACTGGCTGGTGCAATAGCTGTATCTGAAGGTAACTATCAGGCTTATGGACAAAAACTCAAAATTAGGGACGGTGAAATCACTTTCACCGGACCGATAGAGCAGACAGCAATCTCAGTCGAAGCCGTGCGGGAAATCAAAGGCCTGCTGGCAGGAGTTCGCATCGCAGGCACAATACAAAACCCCACCACTAACTTATTTTCTGAGCCATCAATTCCAGAGGAAGATATTCTGCCCTATATCGTTCTTGGCAGAAAGCTCGATTTCGGTGAAGCAGACTCTGGCTTACTGAGAAAGGCGGCGTTGATGCTTGGCGTCGATACAGGTCAAAGAGTATCTTCTAAACTCGCCAGAAGCCTTGGTATTGATGATTTCTCACTCAGTGCCTGGGGTACCGGTGACGACACACAAATTCTGGTCAGCGGAAAATTAAACGATCGTTTGCTGTTGCGCTACGGCGTGGGGGTTTTTAAAAACAACAACAGCTTATACCTGCGCTATGATCTGGCTGATCGATTTTATCTTGAAACCACACAAGGCATAGAGTCTGCGGTAGATCTTTTTTACGCTTTTGACTTTTAACGCTGAGTGCCTAAGCCATCTTCACAGTACGCCCGTTATTACAGTACCTGTTCTGTTTGAAGCTGTGAAATTTCTGCGTCATTAAGGTCTAGATAGTCGCGCAGCACATCATGGGTGTGCTCCCCGAGTTGCGGCCCTCCATGATCTGTTCGACCTGGAGTATCAGACAGGCGCGGGTGAATAGCGGCGATCTCCAACTCCCCTTCTGAGTATTCAACAGATTCAAACAAGCCACGCGCACGATAGTGAGGATCATTAAACATATCCTCAACATTGTATATCGGGCCGCTTGGTACCTCCGCCTCTTTCAGATACTGCAGTATGTCATCGGATGTGTGCTGTGTTGTCCAATCAATAATCGCACGGTCAATTTCTTCTTCGTGCTGCACCCGCCCTGCATTGTTAGCCATGCGCTCGTCGCCAGCTAAATCTTCCCGCCCTGCACGAATCATCAAACGCTTGTATATAGAGTCACCGTTGCCACCGATCACAACATACTTGCCATCGCTGCATAGATAGGTATTGGTTGGAACGATACCTGTCAATGTTGAGCCGGAGGGCTCGCGAATCACCTGCTCTGCAGAATACTCTGGTACAACAGACTCCATCATGTTGAATACCGATTCGAATATTGATACGTCTACCACCTGACCGCGACCGCTGTTTGCTCTGCTGAATAACGCCAGCAAAATACCGATGACCGCATGCATTGAGGCCAGTGTGTCACCCAGACTCAAGTTGGGGCGCACCGGCGGCCTGTCTGCAAACCCGTTGATGTATCGAAATCCACCGTAAGCCTCACAGGCAGAGGCGTAGCCCGGCTGTGAAGCACGCGGCCCGGTCTGACCGTAGCCACTCACTCTGGCAAATATTAATTCCGGGTGCGATTGCTTAAAAAGCTCAGGACCCATCCCCCACTTTTCAAGTGTTCCGGGCCGGAAGTTTTCGAGCACCACATCAACCTCACCGATCAATCGCCTCACCAGCGATCGGCCCTTTTCAGTCTTAAGATTAATAGTGATTGATTTCTTATTGCGCGCGATGCTTTGCCACCAGTAAGAAGTACCGGTTGAATCTAGCTTGCGCCATGATCGAATAGCATCTCCATGCCCTGGCGGTTCAACCTTGATAACCTCCGCACCAAAGTACGCCAGCACGCAGCCCGCTTGCGGTCCGGCGATCAGCTGTCCAAGCTCAAGCACCTTTACACCATCAAGCGGCCGTTTTTGTTTTGACATTACAAAATGCTCCGTATTTACTTCTTTCAACAGAAAAAGTGATACCGCTCGTCGCGCCGCTTGATCCTCCAAACGCATCATACATAGACAATAAGCGGGCTGACAATGCACACTAGCATCATCTGAATGATGGAGCCCCACCATGGCATTGAATCCGTACAGCTCGCACCTAGGCAAAAACGCCGCAAATCACACAGCGCTGACGCCGTTGAGCTTTTTAGACCGCGCAGCCGATGTGTACCCGACGCACACCTCAGTGATCTACGGTGACAAAAAATTTCAGTGGCAGGAAACCAAAGAACGTTGCACCCGACTTGGCTCTGCGTTGAAGAAAATCGGTATTGAGAAAAATCATACCGTGGCGATTATGGCGCCCAATATTCCCGCGATGTACGAAGCGCACTTCGGTGTACCGTCGTGCGGAGCGGTTTTAAACTCTATTAATACACGTCTGGATTCGGCCACAATTGCTTTCATTCTGGAGCACTCGGAAGCACGAGTATTAATTGCAGATACCGAATACGCAAAAACTGTCGCCGCGGCACTAGCCACGTTAAAAAACCCACCTATCGTTATTGATATAGAAGACACAAGCAACGGTGACCGACTGGGGACGATTGAGTACGAGGAGTTTTTACAGACCGGTGACTCTGATTACCAATGGATCACGCCGCCAGATGAGTGGGATGCAATTAGCCTGAACTACACATCCGGCACCACAGGCAGCCCGAAGGGTGTGGTGTATCACCATCGTGGCGCCTACCTCAATGCATTGAGCAACATAACCGGATGGGAGATGGCAGATCATCCCCGCTACTTATGGACACTGCCGATGTTCCACTGTAACGGCTGGTGCTTTCCCTGGTCACTGGCGGCCATCGCCGGTGTGAGTGTCTGCAGCAGAGGGGTGACTGGGGCCGGAGTATTCGATGCGATAAAGCATCATCGAGTCACCCACTTATGTGGTGCGCCTATTGTGCTGGGCATGATAATCAATACCGATGCGGCGCAACAATTCACACTGGACTATCCAGTCAAAGTCATGACCGCCGCTGCTCCGCCTCCCGCTCCCATTCTGCAAGCCATGGAAGATCTCGGATTTCACATGACACATGTCTACGGTCTTACCGAAACCTATGGACCCGCAGTGATGTGCGCCTGGAAAACCGAATGGGATACACAGGGTGCAGAAGAACGTGCACAGTTAAAGTCCAGACAAGGAGTGAGATACCAGGTGCTGGAAAGCCTGGCTGTGCTTGACCCGGACACCATGCAGCCGGTACCCAAAGACGGCACCACCGTCGGTGAAATCATGTTCAGCGGCAATATAGTGATGAAGGGCTACTTCAAAAACCCGGAAGAAACAGATCGTGCTTTTGAAGGAGGCTGGTTTCACTCCGGCGATTTAGCCGTTATGGACCCTGATGGCTACTTGCGGATCACCGATCGATCAAAAGATGTGATTATCTCGGGCGGTGAAAACATCTCGTCAATCGAAATCGAGAGCACTTTATACGCACACCCCGATGTACTGGAGGCGGCAGTAGTGGCCATGCCGGATGAAAAATGGGGGGAAACCCCCTGCGCCTTCGTCACGCTAAAAGCTCAGGCACAGGTATCTGAAAAAGACCTGATCACCTGGTGCCGGGATAATATGGCTCATTTTAAGTGCCCGAGTCGAGTGGTGTTTGCGGAACTTCCAAAGACATCTACCGGCAAAGTGCAAAAGTTCAAACTCCGTGAGCAATTGCCCAACAACAGAAAGGGTTAACCCTAAGACTTTGTATTTCATGATTAAAAGCTTATTTCCGGCGAAATAATTTCAATTAAATCGTGGTGTAGCAAAGAGGTATGGTAGCCAAATCAAGCAATGAATCTCTGCGCGACACGATTTCACGCAGTGAATCTCATTGAATAACACTTAAAAACTGTTACTATTTCGCCATCCAGAGTGACATAACGGATACACTTTGGAACAGACTGTCAATTTTATGACGTCCCGCGAGGAAACCGCTGGCGTTGTTGGTTAACCTTGACCTTTCTGGACTATTCATCACGCAGAATAGTGACGAAACAGGCTAATCGAGCGCTAACGTTGACTTGGAAGTTGACGTGCGACGTAATCGGAAGTTATCGCTGCATGAACACAACTCAACACAACGACAACAAACGCGCCG
>CALGJU010000122.1 GCA_937928685.1 uncultured Granulosicoccaceae bacterium | reverse complement strand
CACGAACCGGCTTAACACGCCGACACCACCAACATGAGTCAGCGCTGCAACGAGCGATTAAAAAAGCTGCTTCAGACGCTGTTATTGATAAACAGGTAAATAGTCACTGCTTACGACATTCCTTCGCAACTCATCTGCTAGAAGCGGGCTATGACATACGCACTGTGCAAGAACTCCTGGGGCACAGCGATGTATCAACAACCATGATTTACACTCACGTGATGAATCGACCGGGTATGGTACCGGTCATTAGCCCTTTGGATAAACGTTAGTTATTCAAGTCAGTGGCTGCGCTCATGAACATACGACCTACGCTTTATACAAGACAAACACAGGGGACCTACCATCGAATTCAAGCCCTGAAATAGCACATATATATTCGCGCCCACATAATCTACATTAACGCTTGGCGCTATAGGTATCTTATTGTCACCAGCCTTCCTCACGAACGCCAAATTACAATCTAAAACGGCTTGGGTCTTTTTGTACGGGGAATAAACAACCCGGCAACCACAATAAGGGCACTCCCAAGTATCATGGAGGTAGTAAGTCGTTCATCAAAGAACAACACACCCAGTGCTATACCAAACAATAAACGTGAATACCTGAACGGTGTTACGGCTGAGACCTCCCCGGTTCGCATTGCCAACATCAAGGCCGAGTAGGCTATTACTCCTGCGATGATGGCACTTAATAAAAACACGAGGGTTTGCACATCAGGCTTAAAAAAGCCTTTAGCATCCCACAGGGAAAATAACACCCCGGCCACGGCGACAGAGAGAAAGCCGTAAAACCCGAGTACTGAAGTGCTCAACGATGCGGGGGCTGCACGACTGGCTAGATCACGGCCTGCTAAGCCAAACATTCCTATCACCGCCAATATTGATAGCGCTGAGAAACTTGCGGCTGTAGGGTTTATCACCGTGATGACTCCTATCAAACCTATGAATATGGCAACCCATCTGACCCACCCTACGCGTTCTGAAAAAAATATTGATGCACCGGCCACCACCACTATTGGGGTTGCCTGCAGGATGACAGTGGCTGAAGATAACGGTGTCAGTGCTACGGCGAGAAAATAAAATAATCGACCAATGATCTCAAACAAAAAACGAAGCCGCATGGGACGAGAAACAACGCCCGCGGTGAATAGTGATTCAGACTTAGCGTATGCAACACCGGCGAATACCATCGCCCCGCCAAGACCAAAAAGAATGAGTATCTGACCAATGGGAAGCGTGGCTGACACGGCTTTTACCAGCGCATCTTCCACAGCGAATGCGGCCATTGCGACCACCATATAGAGGCTACCGACAAGGTTAGCTTTGCGATCAGTTTGCAAGGAAGTATTCAGGCTATAGCACCGTCACGAATGCGATGACTGACCGCGGATTCTGTTGTACTTCATCGATGACAAGCGCTCATCCTGCCGGTATCACTTTTGTTCTGCCGCCGACTTTAGCCACCCAGTGCGGCTGCCAGGCGACACCGAACAGTTCAAGTTCGATGTTCTTTTTTAGCGGCGATACATTAACAACTTCAATCTCTGATGCCACTTTTGTCCACTCTTTATCTATCTCGAGCATCTCTTGTTCATGCTCCTGAGTGAGCTCATCCAGCTGTGCTCGCAGTGCGGCCAGCTCTTCCACAGATTCACGAACATTTGCCTTGGCATTCTGTTTTTGTCGGCGTTTAGTCAGCGATGAGCTCACGCCTGAACGGCGACGACTCCGCCCGCCGAACAATCCACCGGCAATATTCGCCAATGTTTTTCCATAGCTCACCATGGTTTCCATTTTCAAGGCCTGCAAGGTGTCTTCATCTTCTTCAAGGTCACGCTGTTCGCGACGAAGCTTGGTTTGCAATCGGTCGAGTTGTTTCTCAAAGCGGGCTTGAATTTTTTCTATTTCAAGATCTTCTTTGTCATCAGCAGCATCATTGCAACGGGCAAGAAACTCCTGTTCTGATTCATCCGGCTCTGCAGTCAGTTTAAGTGCCGGGTTATGAAACAGCGGCATTACCGCTTCACGATAGATATAGTCAATGTACTTTTTTGACAGCGATTTAACACCACGGGCATTCTGCATGATGGCATCCATTTCCCCGTAGTACACATCATCTTCAGGTTCCCGATCAAGATCATCATGGTCAATCGGGCTTACTGAAAATTTTTCAAACTTAAGATTGCTGCGTTTCTCAGGATCCGGAATAAACGCTGTATAACGTCGCCGCTCGTTATAACTGCCCTTTCTATCGGTGTAAAGTACTTCTACCTGCATCAACAATCCCGGTAGATAGACCAGACCCAGCTTCTCGGCTTCATTCACCGATATAGGCGTATTACCTCGCTGCAGTGCACGGTAAAAGCTGTATTGTCGCGGTAGAAAAAACTCATCAAGCCCGGTAGCGATGTTGGCTCGCGTTTGTGTGTACTTCTGCAGCGCCTTGATTGGCTTGGCCACAGCCGCCGCTGTTGCGGCCACATTATGAGTCACCGCTCTCTCAGTGGTGGCTTTAGTGCCCTTCAATTTTCTGGACTTCTGGCCAGTGTTGCTTTGCACAGGCACTTCAACGTCATCCGCTGCAGGCGCATCAGCATGCACGCCAGCCAATACATTGAGTTCGGCAATCCGATTCCGCGTCACGGGCCCGGCCATATAGTTCATTGCCCATCGGGTTTGAAATAATTCCGGGCCACCACGACTGTGTACGTTGTTAATCATAAATACGCGCTTACCCAGTCCGGACAACATTTTGTCTGAGGCTGCACGATCAAACGCACCTCCAGTAGCACCCTGCAAGCCATCCAGCAGACGGTCTTTGTCTCTCTCAGTTTGCAAACGCCCGATAAACCAGGTGCCCGCATTAGACAAGCCCTTGTAGTCAATATCTACCGGGTTCTGCGTGGCCACTACCATGCCCACACCAAAGGCACGCGCTTGTTTGAACATACGCAGCATAGGCTTTTTAGAGGGTGGATTGGCTGTCGGCGGCAAGTAGCCGAAGATCTCATCAAAATACACCATGGCGCGTAAGCTGGTGGTGCCCGACTGGGAACGCATCCAGGTTTCAATAGCCGAATACAATAACGTGACGATAAACATCCGTTCGGTTTCACTTAAGTGCGCTATGTAGAAAATGCTGTGCTTGGGTTTTCCGTCAGGGGTGTATAACAACGACTGAATATCCAGTGACTCACCAGTGATCCATGGCTGAAAAGACGGTGCCGCGATAATACTGTTGAGCTTCATGGCCAGTGCCATGCGTTTTTTGGCAGGAAAGAATTGATCGACGGTAAAGAAACCCATTTTTTCAAACGGTGGGTTTTGGGTTTGCATAATGAGCTCACCCATATCAACGTCTTTTCCCTCTGCCCATGAATCGGCAATAATTTTTGATAACAGGATGTGCTCAGGATCACTGATCGGGTCAATATCATCGAGACCGATCAGACTTAACAAGGCAGTGACTGTTCCCTCTATCTGCTCCAGCAGGACTTCTTGGTTGGCGTGCCAGTTAGCCTGCGGTGCTTTTAACGATGCCAGTATGCTGATCGGCTTGCCGGAGGTTGAGCCCGGGGTATACACGGTACGATCAACCGACTCTTTTAGTCGTTGTATACGATCAGATCCAATTCCCCACCCTTCAAGACCATTCTTCCACATGTTTGCCGTATCAGCGGCCGCCTGTTCAACTGTGACACCATCGCGACGGGCGTTGTCCGCATTGATCCAGGGTTTGAAATCTTCCGGCAACATGTCCGGAAAGTGCAATAGAAGATTGGTGATGTCACCCTTAGGATCTATCAAGATAGCTGGCAGGTTGTTTAGCGCCGCCTCCTCCATTATGTCGAGGCATAAACCCGTTTTACCCGAACCAGTCATACCAACCACCACAGCATGGGTGGTCAGGTCATCCGGATCATACGTGTAGGCCTCTTCTGTGGTTTCACCTGTATCAGGCTCAACACGACGACCGATATAAAACTCGTTGGGATAATCTACTGATGCCATAACGCACATATTCCAGACAGGTGGTCAAAAGATAGCAAGTTAACTTAATTAGCGATAGCAAGCAGACCCGACCCTGACGTGCTTTCATCAAAGGCGGCTACACGGTAGCGGGCGGCAGGCTATCCAACCCCGGATCTACTACTTAAAAAAGCTTTTACACACGGAAGTAACCTTAATCACATCTTCAATGGTCACATCTTTATGCAACACCAGGCGAACCGAGTCACCGGCACTGATAACAATTTTCTTCGACTCAAGGTGCGCTGCCAACTCCGTGGCAACACGCTTACCACAATGCAGGAACACCATATTGGTCTGCACGCTGTCTTCAGTCATGTGTAGTTCATCAATATCACGCAAACCTTCAAACAATGCTCTGGCGTGATCATGATCAAACTGAAGCCGGTCTACATTTTCATTTAAGGCCACAATGCCGGCTGCGGCTATATACCCTGCCTGGCGCATGCCACCACCCAACATTTTTCTCCAGCGCCTGGCTTCATGGATGAAGTCCGCACCACCGCAGAGCAGCGACCCGACCGGTGCGCACAATCCTTTGGACAAACACACCGATACCGAATCAAAGTGCTGGCTGATCTCTTTAACGTCTACCCCATGAAATACTGACGCGTTAAAGATTCGAGCTCCGTCAAGGTGCAGAATTAACCCTTTAGACTCTGCTAACTCACGGGCCGCAGGCATATAGTCCATGGGTAATGCACGGCCGTGCATTGTATTCTCAAGCGCTACCAGGCGTGTTCTGGCAAAGTGCACATCATCAGGCTTAATTGCGGCTTCTATATGCTCAAGTGCCAATGTGCCATCGTCACGGGTATTCAGCGGTTGCGGCTGAATACTGCCAAGCACTGCCGCACCGCCACCTTCGTATTTATAGGTGTGCGCCTGCTGACCAACGATGTACTCATCACCTCTCTGGCAGTGTGTTAACAGTGCAATCAAGTTAGTTTGTGTACCACTGGAGGCAAACAATGCAGATTCAAAACCTAGTTTTTCTGCTGCAAGCGCCTCAAGCTCATTGACGGTGGGGTCTGCACCATAGACATCATCACCCACCACGGCCGACGACATGGCCTTTTTCATATTGGCAGTGGGAGTAGTTACTGTATCGCTACGCAGATCTATCATGAGGCTCGCTACCAGATGGCACAGGTTTATGTTGGTATATAAAAGACTTCTAAGATTCCGGCTTTGCCTTGTAGAAGGTATCCATTTCATCGACGAACGGCAGTAGCCCGGGCTTGTGGTCTACCACCTCGGTACGGCTAAGGCCGTCAATTTCATGCGGAAACACCAGCCATTTATCCGTTTCATGAATGTAGTAATTGGGAGTTATAGAGGTTCTGTTTTTAGCCGGCTTAAAATACGGTGTCGCAATGCGAATTTCCGACGGTGTGTTGCGGCGTGCTTTAGCAGTCAGGGTGTTCACCACGCCCTGCACACTTAAGCCGGTATCGTAGACATCATCAACGATCAGTAAGGCATCATCTGCATTAATGTTGTTAATCAAATAATCTAATCCGTGCACCCTCACTGGTGCCTCCATGCGACCCTTAACACTATAAGACGAGGTTCGAATAGAGATATGATCGGTATGCGTGCCGTAGTAGTCCAACATCTCCTGAACGGCGATTCCCACCGGTGTACCACCGCGCCACACACCGACAATAAAATTCGGTCTGAAACCGTCTTTAAGAATATTGACCGCCAATCTCCATGAATCTTCAAGTAGGGACTGGGCAGAGATAAAATGCTTTTCAGACATAGGGTATGTGCCGTGAAGGTATCAGTGTTGGAAAAACTAAAGGCTTTGAAGGTCTTGAGAAATTTGCTGCAACGTGGCCACCGGATCATCAGCTGAACTGACCGACCGTCCTATCACCAGGTAATCAGCACCACTTTGCACCGCCTTGACTGGTGTCATCACTCGGCGCTGATCTGAAACATCATCTCCTGCAAGACGAATCCCCGGAGTGACTTTGATCAAGTCAGGGATTTTTGCACCAAGCACTGATGCCTCAAGCGCTGAGCACACCACGCCGTCACAGCCCGCGTTTTTCGCAAGCGTCGCTAACAACACCACTTGTTCATCAATAGGTCGTGTCAGGCCCACTGCTTCAAGTTCACTTTGCTCCATGCTGGTTAACACCGTAACCGCAATCAACAACGGTGCCCGACCCGTGCCACTACTGGCCGCATCATAGGCCGCAGCCATCATGCGCTCGCCACCTGCGGCATGTACATTAACCATCCATACACCCAGA
>CALGJU010000121.1 GCA_937928685.1 uncultured Granulosicoccaceae bacterium | reverse complement strand
TTCTCGTTAAGCGGATTTAGCGGCTCTGAGCAGTTAATCCTTAAGTCGCGTCGAGCAAAATCAGAAAGATTGTTACATCACAATGAGGAATGACCTGCGAGAGGTTGCTGCCGGTGCAGCGCGGCACCTTATATTATAAGTGTCAACTGGAACGCCATAGCGAAGTTTAGTGCTGTGCGTAGCAGGCCCAACCCCTGAACAGTGCTTGCTTGAAGATATCAACTGCAGCGCGCTGACCTACGTAGCTTCGATGATCAATTACATTATTGCTTCGTCTCACGGTGACGTCGTGGACATCTTTGTGCCAGTCGGCTTTGCAGACCGGTTCTACAAAACAGTATCGAGCTGCCGTTGCGCCATGGTTAGGAACGCTTCAAATACTGCTTCGGCTTCCTTCTCGTCGTCGAGCTGAAACATAAGCTGAATGGTTGAATTCAGCAGCGTCATATGCATTAACAAGAAGCGCTCTAAAGTCGTGATGTCCGGGACGGATGTGCGTTGTGAAATTCTGCCTGCCAGCAGCTGAGCGTTGTTCTGACTGTCCTCAAGATCGATCGCTAGCAAAGTCGAATCTGCCTGAATGGCCATTCTGAGTGACAAACGATAGGGCTCGTCTCGATGCAATTGGACATAACTGCTGCTGGCGAGCTTCAAGAGCTCGTTGGCAGTGATATCAAGATCCATTAACTGTTGCAGTAGGCCGGAACGATCCTGCTCGAGCAGTCGAACGGCTAGCTCTCGAATCAGCGACGGTTTGTTGGGGAAGTAGCGATACAGCGCCGTCAGGCCCATTCCCGCCTCTGCAGCGATATCCGTCATGGTGACAGGCTCAAGACCGCTGTCGACTATTAATGATCGTGTTGCTGCGAGGATGGATTCGACGCGACGCCGACTCCGCGCCTGCTCTGGAACACGTCGAGTGAGTGAGGTGGATGAGTTCATGGTTTGACTATATCACAAACATGAGATATCTTCACGTTTGAAACGTGAGGGTTGCTCATGTATTGAGGGAGGAGAAACACTATGGCTATCGAACACATGATTGATGTTGCTGTTGTAGGGGCAGGGCCTGCAGGGCTGACTCTGGCCCGGCGTCTGGCCGCCACCAATGCGCGATTTACCGTACTTGAGCGCAATGCTGACGTCGGCGGTATCTGGGATATTGATGCGCCTGACTCACCGATGTATGAATCAGCGCATTTCATTTCGTCGCGAACAAAATCAGGTTTTCCCGGCTTTCCCATGCCGGATAACTATCCGGATTACCCGAAACACGATCAGATCCTGGCTTACATCCGCGCCTTTGCCGAAGCGTTTGACCTGCGTCGCCACATTCAATTTGACACCAGCGTGATGAGTGCAAAGCAGCGAGAAGATAAAAACTGGGAGCTGATCCTGTCCACGGGGCAGACACTTCTTTGCCGTTATCTTATTTGCGCGAATGGCGTGACCTGGAATGCCAACGAAGTCTCCTGGCCCGGTCAGTTCAATGGTGAAGTGCGGCATTCTGTTAGCTATCGCTCACATAACGAATTCGCCGGTAAGCGTGTTCTGGTGGTGGGCGCTGGGAACTCGGGGGTTGATATCGCTTGCGATGCGGCGTTCGCAGCCGACCAGACTTTCATTAGTCTGCGCCGTGGCTACCACTTTGTCCCAAAGCACTTGTTTGGTAAGCCCTCAGATGTGTTCGCTTCGGAAGGTCCGACAATGCCACACTGGCTTGCAAAGCGGGTGTTCGCAGCGATGCTACGGGTACTTAATGGCAAGCTTTCACGCTACGGGCTGCCAGAGCCCGATCACGCATTGTTTGAGTCTCACCCGTTAATGAATACTCAGATTCTTCACTACCTGGGTCATGGTGATTGCATAGCCAAACCCGATGTCAAAGCGCTTGAGGGAGATCATGTGGTGTTCGCAGATGGTTCGAAGGAGCAGATCGATCTGATTATCACCGCGACAGGGTACCAGCACAGCAGCCCTTATCTCGAACCCGGAACACTGGAACAGAACAACGGCCGCCCTGATCTTTACCTTGGGGTATTTTCTCGACGGCACAGCAACCTTGCGGTACTGGGTTTTGTAGAGTTCGCGTCAGCCGCCTACGAAAACTTTGATCGCATGGCGGAACTGATTGTGGCAGATGCGGTGGCTGCTCCCGATTCATCTTTACACAAGAAACTATCCGCG
This sequence comes from uncultured Granulosicoccaceae bacterium, assembly GCA_937928685.1. Classification (GTDB taxonomy): domain Bacteria; phylum Pseudomonadota; class Gammaproteobacteria; order Granulosicoccales; family Granulosicoccaceae. The sequence goes on along the minus strand of CALGJU010000121.1, from coordinate 7,275 downwards.
ATGAAAGTCGAACATCGGCCTGACCTTAAGAACGGGCATCGCTATATCGACTCAGCCCGACATGCCAACTATGTTGAAGTAGAAGGATACCTGAAGCTTTTAGATGACACTCGCAAAGAGCTCGGTCTAGACAAAGAACCTTGCATTGCACTTAAGGCTCCATCGGCCACTGCCGCGGCTATTCTGGATCAGGCTCAATCCATGGAGCGTGCAGCATGAGTGTGGGTAAAGAGACAGGCACGTCCCAGAGTGCTGAACTTGCACCGTTGGCGATTATCACCGGTGGTGCTGGAGGCATTGGTCTTGAGTTAGGCAAGCGCTTGCTCAAACGCGGGTACCGGCTGTTGATAGTCGAGCGTGAATTAATCGTTGCTGAGCGTGCGTGTCATGAATTGGGGCAGCGTGCCATGCCCTATGCGTGTGACCTCGGGAACGCGGCGCAGGTTCATCAGCTATGCACCGACATCACCTGTAAATGGTCATCTTCAGTCGATATTCTGGCTTGCAATGCCGGTGTCATCATGCCGGCTGATGTAACGACTACCAGTGAACAGGCGGTGAATGTACAGATTGATGTAATGCTAAAGAGCGTCATTCAACTGATCCGGGTTGTACTGCCCTGTCTGGTCAAAAACGATCGCGGCCATATTCTCGCCACTGTGTCGATTGGCGGTATCTATCCGATGCCAGGCTCTGCGACTTACTCTGCCGCTAAGGCGGGACTAAGAGCTTTTCTAGCAGCCACCGCCACAGAGCTCAGAAACACTAATGTGCATGTCGGTGGTATATATCCCAGTGCGGTTGATACGCCGATGTTGCTCGAAGAGGCACGCCATGGTGGCAGTCCGCTTAACTTTGTTGGTGCAGTTCAGAGTATCAAGGCAGTTGCTGATGCTTATGAAAGGTCTATCGATAAACGCAAACTCGAGGTCTACGTGCCGCATATGGACGGCATTATGACGCGGCTCGTTTGTGCCTTTCCTGCGCTGTTGCCGAGGCTCTATCCGTTGCTTGCTCGAATGGGGGAAAAGGGTCAGAAAAAATTTTTGGCTGACGCAGATGGATTGCCCGCCGCATCAACAACCACACACACCACAGAGAGCCAGTCATGAAAGAGTTGCATAAGGTAGCGTACGTAAACCAGAGCAGTCATTGTGTATTTTCAGTCGCCGTGTCGCTAGCGTTGTTTCCCGCGCTAGCGTTTGGCAACGGGTTCTATGTGGATGAGCAATCTGTGTTACACATGGGGTCGGCATTCTCAGGGACCACAACTCACGAGGGCGATGCCTCAGCCACGTACTACAACCCGGCATCGCTAGCGAGTTCTGAGCAGCGGCAGATCATTGTTAATATCACACCGATCGCAACATCAGTGGAATACAACGGCGAATCAATAACGCTTGCTGGTGATCCTGCTGCGCCTTCACCGATCGCAGTACAGGGAGAGGGCGCGAATATCGACGATATCAGTGTTCTGCCGACGCTTTATGCCTCTGTACCTATCAACGAAAATCTAACCTACGGCTTTTCACTTAACGCGCCGTTTAATACTGAGACCAGTTATGGCGCGGGCTCGGTGGCTCGTTATCAAAGCATCAAATCATCGGTGCGTTCGATCGCGGTGACCAACGCCATCGCCTATGAACCGACGTCGAGCGTGTCTATTGGTTTGGGTGTGGTTGCACAAAGTATGGAGGCCGAACTGGTACAAGCGGTTAATCCAGCGGTGGTGTGTTTAGATGGTGGTGCCGGAAGCACTGCGTGCAATGACGCGGGTATTGTCCTTAATGGTCAAGCGGGTCTTGACGGATTGGTTGGCATCAACGGCGACGATGTTGCATTGGGATTCAGTCTGGGTCTAAGTTATAGCGTTGATGCCAACAACCTGCTGGCGCTAAGCTATCGTTCTGGTATTAAGCACACGCTTGATGGTGATGCTGTGATTATAGAGCCGGTCTCCGGTATGACCTTCAACAGCGGTGCGAGTGTGGATGTCACGACGCCTGCAACAACAGTCATAGGTTATCGTCACAAGCGCGGTCGGACTTCTTTTATGGCTGAAGCCAGCTTAACTCAGTGGAGCAGTTTCGACGAGCTCCGCTTCACGGCAGACGATCCCGGTGTTCAGCCGTTTCTGGTTACACAAACGTTTGACTGGAAAGATACTACACGAGTAGCACTAGGTGCAGAGTATGAAGTGGGGCAGGCGATGGTACTCAGAGCGGGTATCGCGCTGGATCAGTCACCTATCAACGATCAGGGTGCAACGCTTGATCTGGGACAGGAAGACTATCATCAGCTCGGTTTTGGATTGACCTACCAAAGAACCCCGGCGCTCGCGTTCGATGTCGGCTATTTATACAGCCGCAGCAATAAACGCCGGTTTGTCCAGGGTGATGTCGCGTCCGGCGAGCAGAACCTGTCGCAGTTTTCCGGTACCAGTGACTACACGTTTCATTCCTTAGGTGCCGCTGTGCGTGTTGCATTTTAGGTGTCTGTTTGTGCGATAGGATGGAGTCGGTGGTCACTCAGCGGCTAGTGTACTGGAACAAATAGCGTGTGCATTTGAGAGTTCGTCATTTGGTTTGCAATGCGTAGTTCGATTAAATTTCGATTAAATTCTAATTAACGTCAATGAACCTATCTCCAACCCGTTGGTTATGACAAGGAAATAGGTTCGACCATGCTTGCGATACAGGCCATACTCAGGGGCAGTAGTGTCCAATGAACGGTTGTGGTTCACAAAGCAAAGTGACGCATCTCGTCATACTGTGAAATGCAGACCGGACGGCAATGACGCATGGCAAAGATCGTATTAGCATGACAAACTCAAAGTTTCAAAATCAACGCAGAACAATACTCCAGGCCGGAGCCAGCGCTCTTATTGGTTTGGCCAACCCGTCCGGGGTGTTGGCAACGGATCATGCGCCGAATAGAACACTGAAAATATTGCGATGGAAGCACTTCATCCCAAATGTCGAGTATTGGTTTAACAAAGTGTTTGTACCGGAATGGGCAGAACGAAATAATGTAATTGTTGAAGTTAGCAGCGTGGGTCTGAGTGAAATCAATCAAGCTGCGAATGCGGAGTCCATCGCTGGGCGTGGTCACGATTTGGTCGAATTTGTCGAATCAAGGGCTGACCTGGAGGACCATTTCATTGATCATCGCGAACTATTTGAACAAGGGCAGAAATTATTCGGTAATGCTTTGGAATCTGCTCACCGAACCTGTTTTAACCCGCGCACCAATCGTTACCACGGATTTTGTACGCACTATTCCCCGGCAATATTAACGTATAGAAAAGACCTTTGGGACTCCATCGGACGTTCGCCCGATGATTGGGATAGCATCAGGAGCGGTGGAAGGGCGATCAACTTGCTGCACGATATGCACCAGGGAATAAGCCTGTCTAATGGACACAATGCAGAACATGGTCTGAGTGCAGTAATGTCTGCGTTCGGGTCTTTCATACAGGATGCTGATGGAATTACGTCGCTGGCCTCAAGTGCCACACTTGATGTTCTTAAGTTCGTCAAAGCAATGTATGAGGAGAGTATGCCACCCGAAGTATTGACATGGAGCCCCGCTTCAAACAATCATTTTATGCTATCAGGGCAGGGCAGTTTAACCATCGATACCTTATCAATCGCACGAGCTGCCGAAAACAAGCAATTGCCGGTCGAACAGAATTTAAGCATCTCACTAGTTCCTATGACCGAGTCAGGTAGTGGCAGTCCAGCGTATGGAGCTAACAACTGGGCTATCTGGAAGTTTTCCAGAAATTCCGAAGCGGCAAAACAGTTTCTGCTCGACTACGTGGCTGCATCGCGCACCATCTTTCTGAAAAGTGGCTTTCAGGAAATGCCCTCGTTCCCTGGAACGGTGCCCGATGGGGGTAAGCTCGTGGTAAGCGACCCTTTTGCTCCAGATCGTTATGCATTTCTTAAGAAAGTGCCGAAGAATATCACCAACTTTGGTTATCCCGGATACTCCAATGCAGCGATAGGTGAAGTACGGAACACTCATATTATTCCGAACATGTTCAGGCGTGCCATTAGTGGAGAGCTCACACCAGAGCAGTCCATGGCGCAAGCTCACGGTGAAACGGAACGTGTATTTAGCAAATGGCGTTCTGTTGGCAAGATCTGATGCTACCTATGCGCTATACGCTTCCATGAAAATTCGACACAAACTGCTGATCACATCACTGGTGCCGGTACTGCTTCTTGTGGTGCAAATACTGAGCGTCAACCACTTCATAAGAGAATTGCAATCTGCGGTTAAGTATATTGAGTCGGCGCAGCAGTTGCTGGAAGCCAAGTTTCAAGCCACTGAAACAATAGCCAAGCTTCGGGATCAGATAAAGAGTTTGCCACTGACGTACACCGAGCCGGCAAAGAGAGGGTCAGATATCCGCAGCGTGTGGCTTGAGTTAGAAACACACCTGGCAAGAATAAATAACTCACCTGCGCGCAATACGCTTGATTCGAAGGTGCTGGATAAGCTTGACGTTTCCAGCAATGTACTATCAACGGAGATAGAAAATTCACAGCAGCTGCTGACACTTTCAGACGTAGATTTTGACACACTCGTCGAGCAGGCTATTGCGGCGAATCTGGCTTTAACGGATCTAAATCATTCGGTAGATGGAGCTGCAGTCAGCTTACGACAGCAGTTGAAGCAGTCTGTCGACTATGCGGATCGAATTCATAATCATCCAACCATTGCTGCTGTGGTGATTGGTTCACTGGCCGTGCTGATTTCGGTATTGCTGACATGGTTATATGTCGATAAGAAAATCTCCAGAAGGTTGACTACGCTGGGCGATAGTACCAGGGCAGTCGCCGCTGGAAATCTCGATGCCGACCTGCCTGACTACAGTACCCGAGATGAGATCGGTGATATGAGTCATGCCTTGCATATATTCCGGGATACGGCGAAAGAGGTTGCGGCGGAAAACCTAAAAGAGAGAAAATATGCCAAGAAACAACGTCAGCATTGGCTGGAGAATCTAGCATCGTTTCTAAAACATGAATTAAAAAACAAACAGGTTGGGGCCGAACAATCCATCAATTTGTTGTTAAAAAAAGATCAGAATAACCCCTTGGTTGCACGCTACGGTGAGCGCGCAATGACAAGTTTGTTGGGCATGAGAGAACTAGTTAACAGTGCTGTACATGCTACAGACATAGAGTCTGCTCTGCTCTCTGATCAGTTCGAACTAATCGATCTATCATTCCTATTGCAACGCTATGTACAAGGATTACGTTATAGCGCGAATGCTGACGTGGTTTTTATCGACGAGCTCACCGAATCTACCATCATCCATGGGGACCGGCACCGACTGGAACAAGCGCTTGAGAAGTTAGTATTCAATGCCATTGATTTTCACCATTCGAATACTGAAATTATTATGCGTGCAAAGCCTGTAAACGATGTGCAGGTCTGCATAAGTGTTGAGAATCAAGGCCCGCCACTACCAGACGATACAACGCTGCTGTTCGATCTGTCGGTGACCTCTCGTGAGCCCGTCCAGCGTCGACAAGACAATGTTGGCTTTGGCCTGTTCATCGCGCGTCGGATTGTCGAATATCACGGTGGCAGTATCAGTGCTCGAAACGGTGATAAAGGGCCGGCATTTGAAGTGTTGCTGCCGATGGTAGGGATTGAACTGAATTAGGAGTCTGTCCGAGAATCAGGATTGCTTGGAGGCGACAGACGGAAATGTAAGGGGATTTGTCGATCAGATCATCACTCTTCACGCCATTTATAACCAATTCCTCGTTCGTTCACAATGTGATTAAAGTGGGTATCGACTTGTTTGAATTTATTTCGGATAGAATTGATGTGCACTGGAATCGTACCCGTACCACTGTGGGTAATGTTGGCGGCGTACATCAGCGCTTCGCGACTCTGGAATTGCCCCGGATGTAACACCAGAGCTTGCAGAATCCACAACTGGGTCAGTGGTAATCGAACTGAAGTGTGTTTCCAGTGTACTTCGTAACGAGCCATATCAATTTTAAGTTCACCCTGTTCAAGGATGAGCGGTGGCTTGGTTGGACTATCATTCGCTTCTTTAGCTATGACCGTAACACGCCGAAGCAAAGCGTCAATTCGAACGAGAATTTTTTCAAAAGATTCGTCCTTAGAAATAAAATCATCTGCGCCAAGCCTAAGTGCAGATATTTCATCCACATCTTTGTCGTAGGAAGTCAGAAAGATAATTGGCAGAAACTCGGTTACTTTGCGAATATTTCGACACAGTTCAAAACCGCCTTCGCGCTCACTATGAAGTCCGATATCAAGCAAGGCCAGGTCTGGAAGTTTCTTGAGTATATCGGCCTCGGCTGCAACCCGGTCGGCGTAAGACCTGACCGTAAACCCCGCATCCTCCAGTTGATCTACGTAGTTTTGCCGTAGTGTTTGATCATCTTCGACAAGTGCCACTTCCTTTGCCATCGTTCAAGTTCCGTGGAATAGTTGTGCAACATTCGACTTGATTTCTAACATATCTGCCGATTTCACCCAATAACTCGCGCCATGCTCGATAGCCTCAGCGCGATCCTCCGCGCTATCAAGGGACGTCAGCATGGCAATTTTTATATCAGGGTAGTGTTTAACGATCATGGCACAAAGTCTATGCCCGGCTTTTCTATCCCCGTAGAGTGATATATCTAGCACGGCTAATTGTATCGGGGTAGAGAAAAGCACGCAAAGCGCGTCAGTGGCATCACGCACGCTGTACACCTGGTAGCCCTCATCCTCCAGAATATCCTGATAGTTCTGCCTGATATTGTCGTCATCGTCTACGAGCAAGATAGAATTCATTGAATGCTAATTCAGGTGACAGAAGGAGTGTATCGGTTGCTGCACAGCTGGAGTATGCGCCACGAGGATTTAACGGTATATATGAGAATGATTAATTTTGGATTAATTCGTTCGTGCCGGTTAGAATTTCCCGGCTAGCGTCTCATCGACAACGTGGGAGGAGCAGGGGGTAACTCTATTCTCAATGGCGGCCCGGATTTCCCGGAGAGATAGCAATGAAGTCTTATTCAACTCAATGAGAGGTGCCATCGAGCCTGATTGCCAATACCAGCACTAACGAGTGACCAAAGATTATTAATCTAATCTTAAACCTTTGTATCGACAAGATTGATATTCTCGTGTACTGGAACAAATAGAGTGTGCATTTGAGAGTTTGTCATTTGGTTTGCAACAAGGCGAAGCTTGCAGGCAATAGTTATTCTCTTTTCAAGAGCTTCAACG
>CALGJU010000120.1 GCA_937928685.1 uncultured Granulosicoccaceae bacterium | reverse complement strand
GGGCGGTACCGAAGTACCCCGTTTGTGTTGAGCGAAGTGTAACTGGAAAATTCCGCTAAACACCACTGCGGGCAGCAGAAGTGGCTTAACTGGATCCGCCTTGCTGCGGATTCGGTGCCTGTTTCCGGCGACTGTGATCGCATGTTCTGAAAATTCTCTTCAGACAAGACATTTCGTATTGGCTTTCGTTTGTGTAAAAATAAAGTGAAACGAAACTAATATTCTTCTCATGGCATCAAATCGACAGCAGCTCATTCTTGATATTGTCCGCCAGACCGGCATGGTTTCGGTCGACGAACTGGTACAGCGCTTCGACGTCACACCTCAGTCCATAAGGAAGGATCTGAATGTTCTGTGTGAGGCACGCCTGCTCACACGCACCCACGGTGGCGCACGATTGGCATCCAGCGTAGAGAACATGAGTTATGAAGCTCGACGTGTGCTGGCCAGTGAACACAAACTGGCGATAGGACGGGCGGTGGCGGAAATTATCCCCGACAACGCCTCTTTGTTTGTGAATATCGGCACCACCACCGAGGCGGTAGCACAAGCCCTGATTCACCATCAGAGCCTGATGGTGATAACTAACAATATTAACGTTGCATCGTTGTTGCGGCCTTATAAACAGAACAAGGTCATCATAGCGTCGGGTGAAGTCAGATCGAGTGACGGCGGTATTGTCGGAGAGGCGGCAGTAGATTTTATCAATCAATTTAAAGTTGATTTTGCGGTGATCGGGTCCTCTGCCATTGATGGTGACGGTGATTTGCTCGATTTTGATTATCGCGAGGTGAAAGTATCGCAAGCCATTATCTCTAACGCGCGTCATGTTATTTTGGCAGCGGATTCAACCAAGCACGAGCGCACAGCACCGGTGCGCATCGGGCATGTCTCGCAAATTGATACCTTTGTCACTGACCGATGTCCGGACAAGGATTTCCAACAGTTACTGACGAGTTTCGATGTCAGAACAATCGAAACTGATCACTGAGCCGAAGGTGCCCATATTCGCTTTTTTCCGTTGACTTTCGTTTTCCTTGTAATTAGGGTTAAAAAGAAATTCGATTGACACTGGGGGAGAGATTGTTTGGAGATCGCGAGTGAAAAGCAGTGGAGCATGGGGTGCTATAACCCTCATTTTTGTTGCGCTGCCCGCCAGCACCTGAGCAAGCCATAGCTATGTTCGAACTGCTCGATGTCAGCAAACGTGTGGCGCGTGATGATCATATAAGCAACGTTACACTGGCATTAGAACCGGGTTCGCTTAATGTGCTGCTCGGTCCTACATTGGCCGGTAAAACCACTCTGATGAGATTGATGGCAGGGCTGGACAAGCCAACTGCTGGAGATATCAGGGTAAACGGCAAAAGTGTTGTCGGGGTCTCAGTGCGTGATCGCAACGTCGCCATGGTGTATCAACAGTTCATCAATTACCCCGGCCTTACGGTATACGAAAACATCGCCTCACCGATGCGACTCGCGAAAGTGAAGGGCGCGGCGCTGGATAAAAAAGTAAGGCAAGCTGCCCGGCTATTGAAGCTTGAGCCCTACCTTGATCGCACGCCGTTGAATCTTTCCGGTGGTCAACAGCAGCGCACGGCGATCGCCCGCGCGCTGGTGAAGGGTGCAGAGCTGGTGTTGCTTGATGAGCCACTGGCTAATCTTGATTACAAATTGCGTGAGGAGTTGCGGGTTGAGTTGCCGCGTTTATTTGCGGAGACAGGTGCAGTATTGGTCTATGCGACCACCGAACCGCAGGAAGCGCTGCTTCTCGGTGGCAGAACTGCCACGCTCTTTGAAGGCCGTGTGACTCAATTCGGTGACACCATCAGTGTGTACAACCAACCGCATAATCTTGCCACTGCACAATCGTTTTCGGATCCGCCGTTTAACCTTGCCGACATTACCGTGGCGGCCAATGAATTGGTTTTTAACGGGGCATTACTAGGCACGCTCAACGACTTAAATTTCCATGTAGCAGAGGGATCGTACACCGCCGCTGTCAGGCCGCATCACTTGTCACTGGTACCGACAAACTTGCATTCAATTAAGTTGTCATCGGTGGTTCGAACCAGTGAGATTACCGGTTCTGAGACGTTTATACATGTGAACGTCGCTGACAATCGTTGGGTGGTGTTAACCCATGGAGTGCACCAGGTCAGACCTGACGATAACATCGACATTTATCTGAACCCTCGCAGTTTATTTCTTTTCGATAGCCGTGGCGCGCTAGCGCATGCGCCGCAGGCTAAGAGCTAGTTTATGGCACAGATAAAACTCGATCAGCTGGCGCATTCGTACTATCCGCACCCTGAAAAGCAGCAGGATTACGCGCTTAAAGCAATGGACTACCTGTGGGATGACGGCCGTGCGTATGCGCTGCTGGGGCCTTCAGGATGTGGCAAAACTACGCTGCTGAATATTATTTCAGGCTTACTTAAGCCATCCCAGGGGCGAATCCTGTTTGATGGTGAAGACATGACGATGCGAACACCGGAAGAGCGCAATATTGCCCAGGTGTTTCAGTTTCCGGTGATCTACGACACGATGACGGTGGCTCAGAACCTTGAATTTCCGCTGGTGAATAGAGGCGTAGATCGGGCTGAGATAAATAAAAGAGTGACCGAAATGCTCGAGACGCTTGAGCTTTCTTCCAAGGCCAATCTGCGTGCTCAAGGCTTAACCGCCGATGAAAAGCAAAAAATTTCACTGGGCCGCGGTTTAGTACGTTACGACGTTAACGCCATATTATTTGATGAGCCGCTCACGGTGATTGATCCGCATATGAAGTGGCAGCTGCGCACCAAACTCAAAGAGCTGCATCAGCGCTTTGGGCACACCATGATCTACGTCACACACGATCAAACAGAAGCGCTGACATTCGCTGACAAAGTCGTCGTGATGTATGAAGGGCAAGTGGTGCAGATTGGTACGCCGGAAGAATTATTTGAGCGTCCGGATCACACCTTTGTTGGTTACTTTATCGGCTCCCCCGGTATGAATATTCTGCCCTGTGAGTTGCGCGGCTATTACGCCGTTGTCGATGGGCACCCGGTGGTGTTAGGTGCAGACTACCGGCAGATATCGGGTGCCCGAACAGAGTTAGGTATTCGACCAGAGTTTGTACGCTTTGTCGGCGCGAGCGAACAGGGTTTGCCCGTCACGATTGATACTGTCGATGATGTAGGTCGCCATCGCATCGCAAAGGTAAGGCTTGGCCGCTACCCGCTCAATGTTATTGTGCCGGAGGGTCAGGAGATTGCTGCCACGGATCATCGAGTGGCGTTCGATTCAAACAAAATCGGGATCTATGTCAACGATCATCGTCTGCAGCCAGAACGTTTCCGCAAGGGCGCCGGAGCACCGGCATGACGGTTAAACCGGTAAATCAAAAAGCCTGGTTACTGGTACTACCGGTACTGTTGATTGTTGCGCTTAATGCCATCATTCCGCTGATGACAGTAGTGAACTATTCACTGCAAGATACTTTTAGTCCCGGGGTATTCTTCTACGAAGGTACCAAGTGGTATCAGGATGTACTTTCGTCACCACGTTTTCACGGTGCGTTGGGAAGGCAGTTTCTGTTTACCGGCATTATTCTGCTGATAGAAATACCGTTGGGTGTCGCGGTGGCCCTGGCGATGCCGCGCAAGGGGCCATGGGTTTCTGTGTGTCTGGTGTTGATGGCACTGCCGCTGCTGATTCCATGGAACGTCGTGGGTGCCATGTGGAATATTTTTGCGCTGCCGGATATTGGCCTGTTGGGTTACGGTCTGAACTGGCTGGGGTTTGATTACAACTACACCCAACAACCATTTGCGGCCTGGTTTACGGTGGTGTTGATGGATGTCTGGCACTGGACATCTCTGGTGGTGCTGTTGGCCTATGCGGGTTTATCGTCAATTCCTGATGCCTATTATCAAGCGGCTAAGATTGACGGTGCCAGTGCGTTTGCCGTGTTTCGCTACATACAACTGCCTAAGATGAAACGGGTGTTGATCATCGCTTTGTTATTGCGCTTCATGGATTCCTTTATGATCTACACCGAACCGTTTGTGCTCACCGGTGGTGGTCCCGGTAATTCGACTACTTTTCTTTCAATTGATCTTGTGAAAGCCGCAATCGGGGAGTTTAATTTAGGCATAGCCGCCGCTATGAGCATACTGTACTTCTTAATGACACTACTCGTGTGTTGGGTTTTCTACACCGCTATGATGCGAGGAGATGAATCATGAGAGGTGCAAAGATCATCGTTGTTTTTATCTATATTCTGTTTTTAATGCTGCCGATTTACTGGCTGCTGAATATGAGTTTTAAAACGACCAATGAAATTCTCGGTGGATTCAGCTGGTACCCGCAGCAATTCACGCTCGACAGCTATATCACTATTTTTACTGATCCCACCTGGTATAGCGGTTATATCAACTCGATATCTTATGTACTAATGAATACAGTGATTTCTGTGTCGTTGGCGCTGCCGGCAGCGTACGCCTTCTCACGTTATCGATTCATGGGTGACAAGCACTTGTTCTTTTGGCTGCTATCAAATCGCATGGCGCCACCGGCGGTATTTGTGTTGCCGTTTGTAGAGCTCTATTCGGCCATGAACCTGTTCGATACCACACTGGCTGTGGCATTGGCGCACTGTTTATTCAATGTGCCACTCGCAGTATGGATATTAGAGGGGTTTATGTCCGGTGTGCCGCGTGAAGTTGACGAGACCGCCTATATCGATGGTTATTCGTTCCCGCACTTCTTTGTAAAAATATTCATGCCGCTTATCGCCGCCGGTATTGGTGTCACCGCATTCTTTTGCTTTATGTTCAGTTGGGTTGAGATGCTACTGGCGAAGAATCTTACTTCGGTGGCGGCGAAACCTATTGTTGCGGTAATGACCCGCACGGCATCGACCGCCGGTTACGAACTCGGTTTGCTTGCAGCTGCAGGTGCGTTGACTTTAATACCGGGCGTTATCGTTATTTGGTTTGTGCGAAAACATATTGCTAAAGGCTTTGCCCTGGGGCGCGTGTAATGATGCATAAAATACGGCCAGCTTATATTAACGTTTTACAGGCGTATGAATTTCGTGTCTCATGTGTCGTTGAGGTGCGGTCATGAGCGCTCTTTCGTGGATGGCATGGACATGGCAAACCGCGGTATTTTTTTGCTTCATAGCGTTTTGTTTGATTACCATGTTTGTATGGGAGCTCGTCAAGCCGGGGGGTGACCCGCGTACGGGGATTCTCGGTCTCGACACCACCCGTGGTGATCGGTTATTTATTTCATTGCTCGGCAGCGCCTACATTCATGTAGCGTGGCTTGGTTTGACGGATCTGCCACTCTGGTGGGGGTCGGTGGTATCTGCACTGTTTGCGCTGGCTGTCTTCCGGTGGGTGTAGGCAAGTCGTACGCACCACATTGCTTGGCTGTGGTGGTAATAGTGTTCAGATTTACACAAGCATAAATAGAATCATTGAGAGGAGATTCAACTATGAAACGACAATTGGTAGCTACTGTTGTAGCGGCTGCATTTACTGTCTCGGGTGGGTTTGCGTTAGCCGACATCGATGCAGCAAAAAAATGGGTTGATGATGAATTCCAGCCATCGTCAATCAGTAAAGATGAGCAAATGGCTGAGATGGAGTGGTTTATTAAAGCCGCTGAGCCGTTGAAGGGCATGGAAATCAACGTATTGTCAGAAGGTATTCCGACGCATACTTATGAATCGGAAACCCTGACCAAAGCATTTGAAGAAATTACCGGTATCAAAGTCAACCACCAGATACTAGGCGAAGGGGAAGTGGTACAGGCGGTACAAACTCAAATGCAGACCGGCCGTAACTTATACGATGCCTATGTTAATGATTCCGATCTGATTGGAACCCACTCGCGATTGCAGCTGGCAGTTAATCTGACTGACTTCATGGCAGGTGAAGGCGCAGACGTTACCTTGCCAACGCTTGATCTTGAAGACTTCATGGGTACGCAGTTCACCACCGGTCCTGATGGTGATCTCTACCAACTGCCTGACCAGCAATTCGCCAACCTTTACTGGTTTCGTCAAGACTGGTTTGAACGTGATGATCTGAAATCTGCATTTAAAGAAAAGTATGGCTATGAGCTGGGTGTACCAGTGAACTGGTCAGCCTATGAAGACATTGCCGAATTTTTCTCCAAAGATGTTAAAAATATTGATGGCGTAGATATCTATGGTCATATGGATTACGGCAAGCGTGCGCCTGATCTGGGGTGGCGCATGACCGACGCCTGGCTGTCTATGGCAGGTGCCGGTAGTCCCGGTGAACCGAATGGTATTCCCATTGATGAATGGGGCATTCGTATGGAAGCTGGTTCTTGTAATCCTTCCGGTGCGTCTGTCAGCCGTGGAGGAGCCGCGAATGGCCCGGCCGCTGTGTATGCGATTCGCAAGTGGGATGAGTGGCTACGTGAGTATGCACCTCCAGGCGCTGCCAGCTATGACTTCTATCAGTCGCTGCCTGCGTTGAGTCAGGGTAACGTGGCACAACAGATATTCTGGTACACCGCGTTTACTGCATCGATGGTTGCACCCAAGTCAGAAGGCAATAACACGGTTGATGATGAAGGCAACCCGTTGTGGCGCATGGCACCTTCGCCGCATGGTCCGTACTGGCAGGAAGGTCAGAAAGTCGGTTATCAGGACGTAGGTTCGTGGACTATTCTTAAGTCAACACCAACACCTCGTGCAAAAGCTGCCTGGTTGTATGCACAGTTTGCTGTGTCAAAAACAGTGGATGTAAAGAAAAGCCACGTTGGCCTTACCTTTATTCGTGACTCGTCTGTACGCCACGAATCATTCACTGAGCGTGCATCAAAGCTCGGTGGTCTGGTGGAGTTCTACCGGTCTCCTGATCGCGTGCGCTGGTCACCGACTGGCATCAACGTGCCTGACTATCCAAAGCTTGCTCAGATCTGGTGGCAACAAATCGGTGATGTGAACTCGGGTGCGTTTACGCCGCAAGAGGCGATGGACCGATTGGCATCAGAAATGGACCTTGTCATGGCACGTATGCAATCTGCAGACGAATCAGCACAGGTGTACGGTGGTTGTGGTCCACGGTTGAATGAGCCTAAAGATGCTTCAGAGTGGCTTGGCAAGGGTGGAGCGAAAGCGAAGCTCGAGAACGAAAAGCCACAGGGCGAAACCATTGCCTATGATGAGCTAATCCAGCAATGGGCGCAGTAGTTATCAGACAAGGCTTGGACCTTGCTTTGTCCTGACATGGACAATTTCGTGCGGGTTATCCTTCGGGATAGCCCGTACAGTCTTAACTATAAATTCAAACATTGCCTGCCAGAAGTTCTATGACTGAGCTACCAGTTACATGTGATTACGATGTCGTTGTTATAGGCGGCGGTATAAACGGCGCAGGCATTGCGAGAGACGCGGTTGGTCGCGGTTTGTCTGTGCTGCTGTGTGAGAAAGACGACCTGGCTCAGCACACATCGTCGGCCAGTACCAAGCTGATTCACGGCGGCTTACGGTATCTTGAACACTATGATTTCATGTTGGTGCGTCATGCCCTGCAGGAACGTGAGGTATTGCTGAGAGCAGCACCTCATATAATCTGGCCGCTAAGATTTATTCTGCCTCATCACCGATCACTTCGCCCGCGATGGCTGATTCGACTCGGGTTGTTCTTGTACGATCATATCGGTGGTCGCAAGCTGTTGCCGAAATCGCATTCTGTCGATCTCACGAAACATGTTTCAGGCAAGCCGTTAAAAAACGAATTTACCCACGCCTTTGAGTATTCTGACTGTTGGGTTCAGGATGCGCGTCTGGTGGTGTTAAATGTTATGGATGCGGCTGAACGCGGTTGTGAAGTTCGCGTTCGTACCGAGGTGACGGATCTTGTCAGGCATGAAGGGTCCTGGTCTATTCACCTAAGAGACAACAACACCGATGAAAAGAGCCAGGTCACAGCCAGGGTGGTAGTGAATGCGTCCGGGCCGTGGGTGGAGAAAACGCTTGATCTTGATGAAGCCCATGACACGCGTTACGCGACCCGATTGGTGAAAGGCAGCCATGTGGTGGTGCCTAAAATATTCGATCACCCCTATACCTATATTTTTCAAAATGCTGATAACCGGATTATCTTTGCGGTCCCGTATGAGCAGGACTATACCCTGCTGGGCACCACGGATATGGAAGTGGGTGACGAACCGGGCACAGTCGAAATTGATGCAGAGGAAATAAAATACATCTGTGATGCGGCAAGTGAGTACTTCAATAATCCTGTGAAACCGGCCGATGTGGTGTGGAGCTATTCGGGAGTCAGGCCGCTTTATGATGACGCGTCAGCCAATGCGTCAAAGGTGACGCGTGATTACAAACTTGATTTTGATACCCGTAAAGGTGCGCCGGTGTTATCCGTCTATGGCGGCAAAATCACCACCTATAGAAAGCTGGCTGATGATGCGATGGGTATGCTTTCAGAGCACCTGTCTGTGTCTGGATCCGACTGGACCATCAATGCGCCATTGCCGGGCGGCGACATACCAAATGCAGATTTTGATGCGTATTTAGAGAGCGTGGAAGCGCAGTATCCCTGGTTGGAAAAGTCGATCATCTATGACTATGCCCGCAACTATGGCACCCGTGTCACCCAACTGCTACAGCATTGTGCCGGAGTGGAAGATTTAGGCAGATCTTTTGCCGGGGGGCTCTACCAGGTGGAGGTAGACTACCTGATGCAGAACGAGTGGGCGCAAACCACAGAAGATATTCTCTGGCGCAGATCAAAAAAAGGGCTTCGCTTATCAGTCGCAGAGGTGGAGGCGCTGGATCAATACGTAGCGCAAACCTTTTCACGGTCTATACACGCACACGCGGTGCAGGGATAAGTAACCACAACAATAAAACAGCATCACTTGAAGTGCGCCGTTTTTAGCTTATTATTTGAAACCAGATAAACTCTGTCCCCTGTAATCCGTGGCATCTCTGTGGGTAGAGGCCACACTAAATTATCGTTTAGCACAATGAGATTGTTACACTGCATGTCAATCCGACTCCCGCTTCCATTGCGTTGCTGGTTGATGTTACTACTGGTGGCTTTGCCGGGCGCAGCAACCGCTGGCGGGTTACCAGCCATTGTTGATGGCGAGCCGCTTCCAAGCCTCGCGCCGATGCTTGAGCACACCACGCCGGCGGTGGTCAATATTTCCACCCGCGGTGAAGTACGCGCCCGTAATCCACTCTTTGAAGACCCGTTCTTTCGACATTTTTTCGATCTGCCGGGCAACTCCAAGCGCCAACAAGCCCCTACCCAGCGTCATACTCAGAGTCTTGGCTCAGGTGTCATTGTTGACGCGGAGCAGGGATTGGTTGTTACCAATCACCATGTCATTGAAAATGCGCAAGAGGTGTTAGTGACGTTAACCGATGGTCGGGAATTCAGTGCTCAGATCATTGGGCAGGATCCGGAAGCTGATATCGCGGTCATTCGTATAGAGGCAAAAGATTTACTGGCTTTGCGATGGGCAGACTCAGATCGGTTGCGGGTCGGTGACTTTGTCGTAGCAATCGGCAATCCGTTTGGCCTGGGCCAAACCGTGACCTCCGGTATTGTCTCAGCGCTGGGCCGCAGCGGCCTGGGGATTGAAGAAATTGAAGATTTTATTCAGACCGACGCATCGATTAACCCGGGCAATTCAGGCGGTGCGTTGGTGAATCTGCGCGGCGAGTTAGTGGGTATTAACACTGCGATTGTGGGGCCGTCTGGTGGCAATGTGGGGATTGGCTTTGCGATTCCATCGAATCTTGCATCTGACCTCATGCAGCAGCTGGTCGATGAAGGTGAGGTACGCCGTGGCAAGCTGGGCATTTCGGTACAGGAGCTGACAGAAGATCTGCAGCAAGTGTTCGGGGTAAAAAAAGGTGTTGTTATTTCCGGCGTCGAGAGAGAATCACCGGCGGATCTGGCAGGCCTGCTTCGGGGTGATGTACTGACCTTTGTTGATGGTCGTAAAGTCAGAACAGTAAATCAGGTAAAAAATGCGATTGGTTTGTTGAAGGTAGGCGAGCAAATCGAGATTAAGTTTGTCAGAGACCAGCAGCAGTACAGTACAGAGCTCTACGTAGGTGAATCTGACTTATCAGAAATAAAAGGCGAAGAGTTGGCTGATCAACTAGACGGTGCAGTATTTGAAAACGTTCGTCTGCAGCAGCAACAAGTCGTGATGATAGCCAGTATTCGACCCGGTAGTTCAATGGCACGCTATGGATTTAAGCGCGGAGACATTGTCTTGTCGGTTAATCGCGTCGCAGTGGAATCGGTCGAGGCAATGGTGGGTGCGGTAGCGCGCCGCGCTGGAAAAACACTGTTTGATATACAGCGTGGTAGTTTCAGCCAGCTGGTGTTAGTGCAATAGCGGTGCTATCGCTTATTGGCTTGCACTATAGCCATCTGTATTTTTTTCTACCCAACGGTGGCTCTGGTCTTTCAGTGTTTCTTTTTTCCAGAAAGGCGCACGTGACTTTAACGCCTCCATCAAATGCCGGCAGGCATCAAATGCGGCGGCCCGGTGGGCCGACCAGCACGCCACCAGTACAATGGGTTCGCCGGGCAATATTCTGCCTACCCGATGCACGATCAGTGCGTTGTCTAATGACCACTGCGTCTGTGCTTCGTCTGCGATGAGCTGCAGCTGTGCATCAGTCATTCCCGGGTAGTGCTCCAGTTCCATTGCACTGACGTCATCGCCTTCGTTGAAGTCACGCATGGTGCCGACGAAAGTAGCGGTGGCACCGATCTGCCCGGCAGTGAGGTGTGACGTCTCGTAGGACGATAGCTCTGCCCACGGGTCAAAAGGCTCACTGATAATTTTTATCGTACCATTGTGTTGAGTGCCCATGGCTTAGCCTCCGGTGACGGGTGGGAAAAACGCAACTTCGTCGCCATCGGTGACGGCATAGGCTGCGTCCGCCTGGCTCTGATTGACAGCGCACAGGGTATTGTCTGGCATTGGCTTGTCACCGGCGATCTGTTGCCACACATCGGCAACGCTGTTGATGCCATCACCCGCGATATCGCGTTCGCTCAAATCCAGATACTCACGCATACTGGCGAAACATTTAACTTTTATGCTCATAGAGGCATTATGCCTGTCATCGGCGGGCGTGCAATTGCTACAGTGCGCTTTGTGCAACTATTTTCAGAGTTTTCAGGGTGGCAGGGCATGTCGGATCTAACGCATTTTAATCAACAGGGCCATGCCCACATGGTCGACGTCGGTGATAAATCGGTGACTCGCCGGATCGCAGTGGCTTCGGGTGTCATTCGTATGCAAGCGACGACACTTGCGATGATCACTGAGGGCAAACACAAGAAGGGTGATGTGCTGGGCATAGCGCGCGTAGCAGCGATAATGGCAAGTAAACGGACGCCGGATCTGATCCCGTTGTGTCATCCGATCGGATTGACCCATGTCGATGTGAGCTTCTCAGTGGATGAGAATACCTCACAGATAGCGTGTGAGGCTCGTACAGAGACCCGGTCTCAGACGGGCGTGGAAATGGAAGCCCTCACAGCGGTACAAATAGCACTGTTGACCATTTACGATATGTGCAAAGCAGTAGATCGCGGCATGTGCATGACAGAAATTAAACTATTGGAGAAACAAGGCGGTAAATCGGGCCATTGGCGCGAAGGAGATGACTGATTTTCCAGCGGGTGGTTCATCGTGCTGACTAAACAGCTCATTCATATTTAACGAAATCGATCGAAATATCTGGCCTGAAATCTCACAACCTCGCTACGACCCTGATTCTCTCCTAGTGCAGCTGTGGTTCAGGCAATCGGGTTCACTCTGCACGGTGAAAGCATCGGCAATTGACAATCGTTGTTTCAAACTGATGTTTATTTACAGGGCATTGTTTAATCCCATGCCCAGCTGTAGCACAATGCGCATAACCCAACCTCGACCCACCCGCGATATCTCTGTTCTATGCAGGCCCGCGGACAACGAAAGGCATCATGATCCTGTTTAAGCGAATCACCATTGGACTGATAGCACTGATTCTTATAATCGCTGCTGTGGTGACGTTTGCGATTAGCAGCCTTGATCTGAATCATCACAAAGCGCGTATTGAAAAGCTGGTACTGGATAAAACCGGCCGACAGTTACAAATAAATGGTGAGATCCATGCCAGTGTGTTCCCGTGGATCGGATTGGCATTACATGACGTGACCCTTGCCAATTCGGTGGAATTTCAGGATTCAGAATTCGCCACAGTGCGATCAGGTGAATTTCAGGTGGAGCTATTGCCCCTGCTATTTGGCAACGTCAACATTCAATCAGTGGAATTGCAGGGTTTATCGCTAAAATTGTTGCGCGACGCTGATGGCAAAACCAACTGGGATGATCTGATGGCAGCCACTGCGGTGGTTGAAACCGATGCCGGTGATAACGTGGTGCAGGAAATTGAGGCTGGCGCTCCGGTGGCGGCAGCTTTATCGATTGGTGGACTGCAGGTCAATGATGCCAGCATCAGTTATTCTGATGCGCGGGCCAATAGTTATGTCTCCCTGAACGAGCTAAGCCTGACCACCGGTACCATTGTGTTGTCAGAGTCGTTCGACTTTGAGTCGAATTTTAATATGATCACCAGTGCGGCTGACGGCATAAACTCAGCGGTGGTGGCGACCGGTG
Organism: uncultured Granulosicoccaceae bacterium; assembly: GCA_937928685.1. Classification (GTDB taxonomy): domain Bacteria; phylum Pseudomonadota; class Gammaproteobacteria; order Granulosicoccales; family Granulosicoccaceae. Next base: position 15,706 of record CALGJU010000120.1, on the reverse strand, counting down.
CAATCAAGCTTGACCTGGCAGATAATATTTACCGTCTTGAACAGCTGCAACTCAACACGGTGAGCTCCGGTGCAGCGTTACCAATGGATGAGTTACCGATATCTATCAGTGGCGATCTCAGCGCAGACCTCAACTCGCAGACAGTCGACCTTGTCATTGAGGGTGGAGCGGCGTTGGGTATACCCATTAGCGGTGAATTTCATGCTGCAGGTCTGCATGCTAACGCCGAACTCACCGGACAGCTTAACAGTGGTGTGTTTGATGCCGCCTCAGTGTTTGATCAATTGGGGATAGCTTTCGATCGGCAGTTTGACACCGAATTGTTGCAACGGGCAAGTCTTTCAGCACGCTTCGAGCAATCAAATGATCAACTGATGATTGATGCGGTCCGGGCGACGCTAAGCGATATTGAACTTACCGGTAAGTTTCAGGTAACCAATCTATCAAGTGCAGGAGTGCTTGTCGGGCAGTTGGCGAGCAACGAATTTAACCCGACGCCTTGGTTGGCGGGAGTCGGTGTGCCACTGTCTAATGAGCTGGCGCCGCGAACTATGCGGCTGAATACATCGATCAGGCAGTCGGGCCAGTTGTTATCTTTTAATCAATTGAGCTTAGCGCTTGGTGATTCCCTGCTGACCGGGGATATCGAAATTGCAGATAGTAAAGCTGCTAACCCCCCCATTAAATTCGTACTTGCAGTCGACAAAATTAACCTCGATCACTACCTGCCGCTTGATGGCCGGAATGGCAGCGATCAGCTTAATGAAGATAGCGTATCTTCCAGTGGCAATGAGTTGCTTCCCATTGAAACCTTGCGGCAACTGAACCTGGAAGGTGATGTGACTGCAGGGCAGCTGACACTTGCCGGTGTAAGCACCCGGAATGTGGTGCTTCCGATTCTTGCGAAGGATGGCAGGATCGAAGTGAAAGAAGCCAAGGCCGAGTTGTATTCGGGATCATTCTTTTCAACCGTTTCATTGGATGTGCAATCTGACGAACCACTGTTAACCGTGGCTGCAACCCTGAACAGCGTGGAGGCAGAAACTTTTCTGCAGGATTTTTTGCATGAGGAATCACCGCTGACAGGGATCGCCAATATCAATGTTGATGTTTTGTCCCGTGGCAATAGCACACAGCAGTTGTTGGAGCGTGCCAATGGGGCAATATCTTCACGTTTTACCGATGGCAAGGTAAACGGGATTGATATTGCAGCCGAGCTGAGACGAGCCAGTCGCTTGCTGTCCGGGTTGGCGTTAAGTGATGTATCGCAATCCGTGTCAACCGGGTTCTCTGAATTAAGCGCGTCAGCAGTAGTGGCAGATGGCGTGCTGCAAAGCGATGATCTGGTTTTTACCTCGCCATTTTTACGATTGTCTGGCCAGGGTGGTATTAATCTGGCCAGTCACAGCGTTGACTACCTTCTGCATATTTTATTAACAGATTCACCGCAGCTGCAACAGGATGCTGAGCTCAGTGAGCTTGCGGGTATTGAACTGTCCGTACCGGTGCGTGGCCAATTTAATGACTTGTCGGTGGACTTTAAAACGCTGCTGATAAACGCATTTGAATCCAACCTGATCGATCAACTGAAAGCCCGCAAAGCACAGTGGGTAGACCGACAGAAAGAAGAAGTAACCGATAGAATTGAATCTGAAAAAGCAGCTTTGCAATCGCGTTTAGAAAAAGAGCGTGAAGCAGCAGCCGCGCTAATGCGTGAGAAGAAAGAACAGGCACAGCGTGCAGTAGAAGAAAAAAAACGTCAGCTTGAACAGACAGTAGAAGTGGAAAAGGAAGCCCTTAAAGACAAGCTTGAGAATAATCTGAAAAAAAGCCTGAATGGGCTGCTGGGTGAAGATTAGTCCAGTGTACTGTTTCAAATAAAGAGTGCCTATGACAACTTTTCATTTGCTTCAAAGCAGTACGCTACTGAGTACCTGCCCGGTAGGCGCTCACCATGAGTAGCAACGCTGCGGAGGACGCTAATAAGAAGGGCGTCTCCAAGGTAGCTGCAAAAGGTGCATCTACAACAACGGTTGTCGGGTCTGACACAGATAAGCAAGATCATAAGCTAAGCGAAAAACAATGTCGCGAGTTTGCAAGCACTGTGCTTGAATGGTTTGAAGTGCACGGTCGCAAGCACCTGCCGTGGCAGCAGAACCCAACCCCGTACCGGGTCTGGGTGTCAGAAATTATGTTGCAGCAGACTCAAGTCACCACCGTAATACCGTACTTCGAACGCTTTATGCAGCGCTATGAGCATGTCGGTGCATTGGCCGCTGCTTCGCAGGATGATGTGCTCTCCCTGTGGACTGGTTTGGGCTACTACGCTCGCGGTCGTAATCTGCATAAAGCAGCGCAATTGATTGTGCAGGATCATCACGGTGAGCTGCCGCCTGATCTCGACTCACTGGTGAAACTGCCGGGCATTGGCCGATCCACCGCAGGGGCCATTCTGAGTCTCGGCTTCGGCCAGTCAGCCCCGATTCTTGATGGCAATGTAAAGCGCGTGTTGTGTCGCTATTGTTGTGTAGACGGATGGCCTGGACAAACCGCTGTCGAGCGTCGTTTGTGGGATCTCACCACAGCGGTCACACCGATAAAGCACACTGCCAAGTTTAATCAAGCCATGATGGATCTGGGCGCCACACTTTGCACCCGCACCCGACCTGCTTGTGAGCGATGCCCGTTAAACCAACAGTGTCTTGCCCGCCAGTCCGGAGTGGCGACAAAGTGGCCGCATAAAAAGCCCAAAAAAGACAAACCCACCCGCCAAACCCTGATGTTGCTAGCGATCAATGACGATGGATCTGTCTTGTTGCAGCGTCGCCCCTCGAGCGGCCTGTGGGGAGGCTTGTGGAGCTTCCCGCAATTCGATGATCTGGATAGCCTGCAGGAATATGCGACCACGCTCGGGCGTTATCGTCCCACTGACGTTGAGCAATGGGATCACGTGCAACACAGCTTCACCCATTTTGACTTGCGCATCACACCGGTGAGAATTGCATTGAAACTCACGGCTCGTGACCGCATCATGGACGCAAGTGAGGGGTGTTGGGTTGATGGCGAATTGCCCGGCGGATGTGCCGCACCGGTGAAACGCCTGCTGGACAAACTGACCCATACTCTACTTTGATCAGGCATTTGCCGAGATCGCTATTTTACCAGTGCCTATCCATAAACAGGCCGCAGTAGCGCTTGTTTCAAGATGGACACTAACAATATTAATCAACTGATATCTTCAGGAGAAATTGATGGCACGCATGGTCAATTGCGTCAAACTCGGTCACGAGGCAGAAGGTTTAGATCGACCTACGTATCCCGGAGATCTTGGCAAACGAATTTATATGAATGTTTGCAAAGAAGCCTGGCAGTCGTGGATGGGGCATCAAACCATGCTCATCAACGAATATCGCCTCACACCGGTAGATCCGAAGGCACGTAAATTTCTCGAAGAAGAAATGGAAAAATTCTTTTTTGGTGAAGGCTCAGACATGCCAGAGGGCTTTGTGCCACAGGAAGACTGACTGATAGCTGGTGTGTACCGTGGCGCATATCGTGACACGGGCAGCATCGCGTGATGTTTTAAATACATCCTGTGCTTGACTCAACGCGCGACTGTGGTCTAATACGCCATTGCTTTTCGAGTGAGGCGTTCGCCAACACTCAGAATCATCAAAGGCCAGGTAGCTCAGTCGGTAGAGCAGGGGACTGAAAATCCCCGTGTCGGCGGTTCGATTCCGTCCCTGGCCACCATTAGGTTGCTCGGACTCTTCCGGCAACGTTCGAAACTCCTGTAGTTCCAACGCTTTTCATCCGCCCGAGTCCGCTAATGTCTTTTTTGGCGTTGGTACATCCGCTACGATTATCGGTATGTATGACGGCACAGGCATAGTGCCGCTTTGTTTTTGTACCGACAATAGGCACCGTTGATGAAGTTAAGTGCAACGAAAGTCAGGAAGGCTGCGGCAAAGACTGGCCCGATAGACTGACCGATGGCGATGGGCCTGACACTACGGGCAATCAGGTGCAGTGCGCTTGAATGTGCCGATGTGCTTTCCCTCCACAAATAAACCGTTTGGCAGTAGATAGTTTTGGGTTGTTATCTCAGGAGACCCTTAAGCTTTCCGCTAAACGGAATTTCATAGGCTTGGCTGGTTCCTATGCTGGTTGCCATTATTAGGTCTGGCCATCGGAGAAGTAATTTGGATGCTAGAATGTGAAATCGGTCGTGAGTTAAGTTCTTTTTCCAAGATTTTGATTGAAGCCAAAATCCATTGAGGTTCGCCTTACGAAAGGCTGCGACTTCAGGAGGTCTTTTCAATATGTTGCTGTCGCATGTGATGAAGGCCGCATCCTTCTCTTTCCCGAGCTCCTTCATCCATTCGATGTCAGGAATGTCGGTTCTGCCGAAGTAGGTTCTTTTGTGGATAACGCGGTGACCATGTACCTGTGCTATTGGGTTGAGTGTCTCCGCTAGAAGGGGCGGGAGATTAGCATCAACCATTAGAATCATGCAGCGAATTTTTCGCTGAAAACAAATGCTTCCTTAACGTCGCGTTTTGATACGTCGAAAAGTAGTGCGACATTGGCAAAATCACTTTCTGTTGGTTTCTTGTCCGTTAAATCCAGAGCGCCTACTAACGCCTCAATCGGTACTCCAGTTGGGCTGTTTATTGGCTTGCCAAGTGACCTGGACGGGTCAACTACAACGGTTTTGTTTTTACCTAATGGCCACCAGCGCGTGGCTAGGTTATTTTCAAAGTCCACATCTTTTAGGGCTGGCTTTACTATGCTCGAAAATTGTAACTGTGAGCTTATGATGTCGAGATAGATTTTATCTTTTGAGCCCAGTGAGTTTGATCGTTGAATTTCGTTTTTTATATCTATAAATATTTTTTTACCATCGGTTTGGAATTTTCTTGTTGCAAAGGGTCTCTCAATGCCAAATTCATCCTTAGCTTGCTCGATCGCTTTTCTTACCGTCTGAATTTGAACGCCATGATTGTAAAACGCGGCAATAACTCTTGCCTCCATTAAGTCTGCGAAGCTAACAAATACTAGGTCTGCGTGGCGTGAGCTTCGTAATTCGGGCTCCCATAGAGGAGGATATTCGACACCGTCGCGCTCGTACCCACCAATCCAACGGTTTATTCGGGCAGCCGGAACACGAGCTAGCCTAGCGGCTTCAGCAATCGTGTAAATTCCTCTCCCGATTATTGGAATATGTTCAGCGTTCAAAATGAGTCCGAGTAGCGCCATTGGCACCAGGGCCAATATTGTAAATCACTATATAATAGAATCCTTGGTGGTAATAGAATTTTAGACTTGGTGACAGAATCCGTGGGCGTCAATGAATTATTTTTTTCTTGTCGCTAAATGTGGCGGGTACATACGCAGTTTTACTTCAGAAAAATGTATTAAAAACAATAGGATGTATTTTTTTCGATTTCGTCCTTGAACACCATGTAAGAATGAACTTGAACTCCCCCCAGGCATGATAAGTTGCTGTAAAACCCCAGAGGCCGACCAGGCGGAGTTGCTGCTCCGCTGTGCCTATTCCTGACTCTGCCTCTCTCTTGCTAAAGCCCAAGGTTAGATAATCACGTGTGCCTGTTGAGACATCTCTGCGTACCTGAGGCATACTCGCTTGGCAATCACTTCGATTGTCTTATTGATTCAGGAGCACCGGGTGACGGTTGACGACTACTATACCTATTCAGACGGTGTGCTGACTTTCACCAGAAAGAACGCCAGTACGTTTGCGAAAGAGATCGCTGGTGACTTTAATCCAATCCATGATCCCGATGCCCGGCGCTTTTGTGTTCCGGGGGACTTATTGTTTGCGGTGGTTCTGGATTTACATCAAGCCAGAGGTCATATGGATTTCGAGTTTGAGCAGATGGTGGATGACAAAGCCAGGCTGGGTATTGAAGAGCAAGCGTCCGGGCTGAAAATGACAGACAGTAATGGCAAGCAATTTCTGGATGTTGCCTACTCCGGTGATGCGGTTCAATCGGCGACAGCAAACAGCGCACTGATTGAGGCTTACGTTAAATTCTCAGGCAAGACATTTCCTTTCTTGCTTGTGGAGTTAATGCAAAAAAATAACGTCATGATCAATCCGCAGCGGCCGTTGGTTATTTACAGAAAAATGTCTCTCAAATTGCACGACACCACCTGTGAGAACTTTGAGTTAGCTTTCACGGATTCGAATCTGCAGGTAGACGGTAAGAAGGGTGAAGTCGCTTTAAATTTTGATATTTTGAGCGATGATAAAGTCGTGGGCAGTGGCACTAAAAATATGCTGCTTGGCGGCCTGCGTGAATATCAACAATCGGTCATTGATGAGTTAGTAGATGACTACAATGCAATCAAGTCACGCTACCTTTCCAGCAGCGCTTAGTGGCAACAATAAAAACTATCGCCACATCAGTGCACAACCTTCACGGGCGAACATTATTTCATTAACGGCGTAGGGCATCGTGAGAACCGCAGTGGGAGGAGCTGTCATTGCATTGATGGTGTTGCTGACTCTAGTCAGTGATATTTCAGATGATGCCCTGCCCTATTGGTTGAGCGGGGCGGTGGGTTGGATTGCAGTGCTTTTTCTATTCGTTGATGTAAAAAAATCACAGCGATGGCAAACCGGATTAATCACGCTTACGGGGCTTGGGTTGTTGATAGCGGGCTCTGCCAGTAACGTTCAGTGGACACAGGCGATTGGCAACAACGCAGGCCTGGTGACCATGCTCGCATCGGTAGGGTTTCTACGTTTGATTGCATTGCCTCAGGGTGAGACAAAAAATCATCAGTTACCGGTCGGTTTTGCGGCGTATGTAAAAACCATGGCAGGGGTCAGTCTGTTTGGTTCTGTGATTAACATTTCAGCGCCGATAATATTCGCCGATCGCTTGCATGATCAGAAGGCGCTGGGGCGTTTGGCATCGCAATCTATCACTAGAGTGTTCACTTCTACCGCTGCCTGGTCGCCTTTCTTTGGAGGTATGGCAGCAGTGCTGGTCAATGTGCCGGGTATGCGATTGAGTTTTGTTATTCTTGCCTGCCTGCCCTTTGCTGTGGTCAGTTTTATTGTCGTGGTGCTGGAAGCCCGGTTGCGTTATGCAGAGTTGGTACGGAGCTTCAGAGGATATCCCGTTAATTTTTTCAACTTATGGATTCCAGCAGCGCTTGCATCAATAATTTTATTGCTGTCACGCGTGGCACCTGACTGGTCGGTGCTCACTCACATTTCCTTGTCGGCGCTATTACTGACCACAGTGGTATTGTTATGGCGCAACGGCATGCGTGCTACCACTCAAGGCTTAGGGCGTTTTGTCGTTGATGGTTTGCCGGTAATGATTAATGAGTTGCAGTTGTTTCTGGCGGCGGGCGTGTTGGCAGCGGGGCTTGCTGCAGTTATCAGTGGCGAATTTGTTTCTGTTCTATCGGTGTTTACTGCATTTACAGCAGCATTGCTGTTGGGAGTGATTATTTTACTGGCAGTATGTGGAGTACACCCTGTGGTCACGGTGTCCGGCGCTACGCCGTTAATCATGACGCTGAGTCCCGAACCGGATTTATTGGCTGTGTGCTATTTGCTTGCCTGGAGTCTTGGCACTTGTGCGAGCCCGCTGTCGGGTACGCATTTGGTTTTTCAGGGGCGCTACGGTATACCGAGTTGGAAGGGGGCAGTATGGAACTGGCCCTATGTAGCTTTTATGTATCTTTTTGCAGTGGCGTTGCTGTATGGGGTGGCGAAGAGTGTGTAATCACACGTGCGGCTGCATACAGATTTTTTTACCAGGTTCGATGAGGACCGGTATCAAGATGGACAAAATTCGATTCTGCGTAGTAACCAACTCCACCAACACGAAGCGCTAAGCCTGCCTCTTTCAGTTGTGCTGTTTCTGTTCCCGGTAAACGTATGTCAACTGCGCGACCTTTGATGTGATAACTGTTTTTTGCAACGCCGGAGTTTATTTTCGCAAGCTTTCTATTAGTTTCCGCTGATCTGTAGCCGGAAATAACACTAAAGGGATTTGAAGAATTACCTACTTTGTTGTTGACCAGATAAAGAATAGACAGTAGCCGTGGATCTATAGTTTTAACTTCATTGGTTCTATGGTCACGAAAGAAGTGGTTAATCTCTTTAAGTGCATCCAGGTCATATTCACCGCCCACCCAGAAAGCGCGCTTTACGTGTTCAGTAGTGTGCAGGTTGTACAATGAAAGGCTGAGTTCGGGGTAGGTTGATTGGTTGGCGATGACAGAACTGAAAGGAACAGACGCGGCGCCCAGCGCTGCGAGCATTGCAGCCCGGCGTTGGTGGTTAAAACGTTCCGGTTTATTCTGTATCATTGGCAGTCTAAGCAAAAGGTGGCTCAAAGAAGACGGAGGATACAGCAGCTCTTGTTGTGAATTAGTGCTCAGGTCGTGGTAATCAGAAATTTATTTCTGGCATAGTACCGCGCGCTGTCCCCCCTCAGGGCTGGACGATACACGTTATTTAATCCAGCAAGATCAGGTAATGCTTTCGCTTTACTTTTTTGAATCTATACAGTTGTTTTCAGTCACATACATGCAAGTTGTTGTAAATTGTTTGAAACTATCTGGGTTTGAAACTATCAGATGGTGTGACAGGTTGAATAGTGCCCGCAGCGCCGCCAGTTTAGCTTTTGCGCGAAAATTAAAGAGGTATTGGAATTAATCTAATGAAAAAGAAATGGTCGTCTGACAAAGTAAAAGAACTGCAACGCTGGATGATAAAGCGTTGGCCGGATACTTTTACCCAAGGTCCTGACTTGCGACCTTTGTCCCTTCAGATCCACAAAGAGTTGCTTAAGTACCGCGATGAAAATCCGCAGTTGTCCAGTCGTGTGGTTCGCGAGGTGCTGAAGCGCCATACATCAAGCTATGGTTATTTGTATGGCTTGGCAAAAAATGAGCTCCGCTATGATTTAGAAAACAAACCTGTGGGCAAGGTAGCTCCTGAGCATCGTGCCTGGGCAAGAGAGACTTTAAGAGCAAAACAAAAGCTGGCGCAGAAGGTTCGCAAAGAAGCGAAGAAGAAACTGCAGGAAGAGAAAAAAGGACCCCCTCGTATGGCACTCAGAAAAGCCCCTGGTGAGGCGGCTGTGAGCCCGGTGATCAGATATAAGCCAACCAGACGCAGGTTGGTGAAGCCAGAGGCAGAGAGTGCAGTAGACTTGGCGAGCTAACTCGCTTCCTTTGATCTCTTAGATGGTGTGCATGCATCACTACTGATCCGGAATCAAATTGAAAACAGCGTTGATTGACTGCACGGAAAGCGAAGACGCTGAGCTTTTTATCGTCGAAGGTCAGTCCGCAGCGGGGGCGTTGCGTCAAGTTCGCGATAGACGCTTCCAGGCGATCCTGCCGATGCAGGGAAAAATACCCAATGCCGTTCGTACTTCTACCGAGCGTTTGCTTCAGCATCTCCAAATTGCAGACCTGCTACAAAGTATGCACCCCGAACGGATCGTGGCGTTCAATACAGATCTGATCCGCTATAAAAAGATCCACCTTCTCTGTGATCCCGATATGGATGGCATGCATTCCGGGTTGTTGTTGATGCTATTCTTCTATCAACATCTACGCGGAGTCATTGAAGGTGGCCAGCTATATTTAGTTCGTGCGCCCTTGTTCGGTCTTTATCGTAATTCAGAATGTGTGGCGCTAGCTTATAGCGATAAGCAACTGGCTTTGCTTCAAGGGCAATTGGAATTGCCAGCTGATGTGCGACGTTTCAAGGGTGTGGCAAGTCTTGACGCTGCTCTTCTGGGTAACTGCATTTCGCCCGACAGTCGCGCTCGTCAGCGATTGTCAGTGGCAGGCTGCAGAGACATGTGCAAGCAGCTACTGCCAGGGTAGAGATCGTCCTCTGGTAGCAACGTAAAGAGTCGCAGAGTATTGCGATACATACCATGGCCCGGGCTGATTAAACCGGGCTGATTTTCCAACCCCATATCTTACTGCTGAGGCCAACTTTCCATCGCACCCGCTATGGAAGTAAGTTGTATAATTGCTGATGGGTGTTTAGAGAAGTTCGAGCGGTTACGGTAGGTAGGGCTTGTCCGAAGGTTCAAGATGCAATGCATCTTCTGTATAAGGGTGATTTCTTGCGACTGTCTCGTTCAACTCAATACCAAGACCCGGCTCCCGCGAGGGAATGATGTACCCGTCTTCCCAAATGATAGGGCTCTGTAGCAGTTCGTTGTGAAACCCGTCCCAGGTTTCGATGCTTTCCAGAATGAGAAAGTTTGGACTGCACGCTGCCAGCTGAATATTGGCAGCGCCTTCGATAGGCCCACAATATAAGTGAGGGGCGATTTGAGCGTAGTTGGCCTCTGCCATCGACGCAATTTTCTTTGCTTCTAGAATGCCACCCACTCGACCAAGTGCCGGTTGAAGTATCGACGCCGCTTGTAGTTCAAGTACTCTGGCAAACTCGTATTTGGTGGTGAGTCTTTCACCGGTGGCGATGGGTATGGTGGTTTGGCGTGCGACACGTGCCATCTCTTCCGGTCTTTCCGGTGGCACAGGCTCTTCAAACCAGAGTGGATCAGATGACTCAAGCACTGCTGCAAGGCGAATAGCACCTGAGGTTGTGAATTGACCGTGGGTGCCGAACAATAAATCAGCTTTGGTGCCGACCGCCTCACGGATTGTTTTTACAAACGCTTCGCTGCGTTTAATAGATTCAAGGTCCGGCTGATGAGGGTCGAACGTGGTGTAGGCACCAGCGGGGTCGAACTTTACTGCAGTGAATCCCTGGTTGACGTATTCCAGTGCTCTGGCGGCGGCGACATCCGGATCACTGTAGACCGGGTGGGCGCTGTTCGCATCGATGTTATCCGGCGGATAAATATAGGTATAAGTTCTTATTCTTTCGTTTACACATCCGCCGAGTAAATCGTAAACGGGTTTGCCGGTGGCCTTACCGATGATGTCCCATAGGGCGGTTTCAAGACCACTCAGCACTCCCATTAGTGAGATGTCGGGACGCATTGAATAGCCTCGCCCGTAGACATTTCGCCACAGGGTTTCAATTTTGAATGGATCGGTGTTTTCGACATGAGAGATGAATACATCATCAATCATGTGCTTGATGACTGATGGTGCGAAGGTCGCGTTGTAGACTTCGCCCAGGCCGGTAATGCCATCGTCAGTAGTCAATTTGACGAATATAAAATATCGCCCTCCCTTATGCGGAGGTGGATTGCCAACGATGAATGTTTCGAGGTCTTTAACTATCATGGAGATCGATGCTCTTTATCAAAGCTGCATTCAGCTTCGATATGCTAGTGTACTGGAACAAATAGATTGCACATATGAGTCAATCAAAGTGTCTAATTTTAATAGATAAATCGTGACAACAGGTAAGTCATAGAGCCTGCAACGAATTTGGTGTGCACTTTGATTAATCGCCCCTGCGGGAGCTCGGTATTTGGCTTGCCCCTGCGTTGAAGCTCTTGAAAAGAGAATAACTATTGCCTGCAAGCTTCGCCTTGTTGCAAACCAAATGACAAACTCTCACATGCACACTCTATTTGTTCCAGTACACTAGCGCGATTTGTAGTGTGCCACCAGTAACTCAAAATCTTTTGCCAGTGTTGCGGCAACTTGTGGTGGTGTGAAGATAGCCTGCACGGCGGCATCAGGGTTGATCAGAATAATCGAGGAAGAGTGATCTACCAGATAATTCGGATCAGACCTGTCATCAGGTAATACGTACACCGCGTTGACTTGATCTGCGAAGTGCTGGATTGCCTCCGGCGTGCCGGTAGCAGCACTAAAGCCATCGTTAAAATACTTCACATAGTTCTTCATGTGCTCGGGTGTATCGCGCTCCGGATCAACAGACACCAGTAGTGTTTCCGCTTGCTGATGTGGTTGTTTATCCAGTAATGTGCTGAGTTGATTTAAAGTGGTGAGCGCCATGGGGCAGGCGTCAGGGCAGAAGGTGTAGCCAACGTAAATGAATGTCCACTTGTCTTTAAAGCTTGCAGCATTTAATGGTTCACGATCGTGATTGATTAAATCAACGTCGACAAGCTGTTCGGGGCTTGGAAAAGAAAAACCGGAAAGCGTGCTTAAGTCAGGGGCGGTTTGTTTTGTACCAAACCAAAGGCCGGCGGCTATAGCGGCGATGGCAATGCCTGAGAGTGCAAATTTATTCAATGTGATTGCTTAATTCAGTGAGTGTGATTATCAATGTGATTTATGTTCGTTGCTGTGCTCTTCTTTCTTCATTTTGTGTTCCCCGGCACTGCGTTGATGCTCTGAAGAAGGTAGTCCGTTTTTCGCAACCGGAACTTCTACGGTCAGTGTTTGCTGATCGTCAAAGAGTAGATGCAGTTCCACGGTATCTCCCACTTCAAGCGGCTCGACAAGATTAAAAACCATAATGTGGTTGCCGTGTGGTTTAAGAGCAGTGGTTTCACCTGCCGGTAAGTCGATGGAGGGGATTTGCTGCATTTTCATCATACCGTTTTCAGCACGATGAGTATGCAACTCAAGTCTTTCAGATATGTTGGCAGTCGCTGTAATTAATTTGCTGCCGCTGTTGCCATGATTCACCAGAGTCAGGTAAATAGCAGTGGTGCTGGTGCCTGGAGGGGTCGCTCTGGCCCACGCGGTATGATCTGCCAGCGTAATATTGTCCGCTGCCATGGTGGCCGAGCCGGAGGTCAGGAACGTTACAAGGGCCAGGCCTATCAGGAATTTATTCATATCGTGTAGTTAACGGTTGGATGGTGACATTTGATTGCAACTATTTTACGGAAATCTCCACTGGTGTTTTGTCTTTTTGTGTCACTAACCAGAGTGCGCTCACTCCGCACAGCACGATAAACGGTAGTACAGACAAGTTGATTACGCTCCAGCCAAGATAGTGATGCAGCACACCCGATGATAGTGCGGTAACCGATACTGTGCTGAACACAATAAAGTCATTTGCTGCCTGGGTTTTGCTTTTTTCAGCCTCGGTATAACACTCGGTTAATAGAGTGGTTCCACCAACAAACAAAAAGTTCCAGCCGAGCCCAAGTAAAACCAATGCACTCCAGAAGTGCCACACTGATTCACCGGTAAGATTCACGATCACACAAAGCAAACACAGAAAAGCGCCTGCCAATAGCACTTTGCTGATGCCGAAAAAGTTGATCAGATTTCCAGTGACAAACGATGGTGCAAACATGGCTACCACATGCCATTGAATAACAAAGGCTGTGTCGCTGAAAGCCATTTCGTGGGAATGCATGGCCAGTGGAGTGGCGGTCATCACCAGGTTCATTGTGGCGTAGCCGAGTGTGGCGCACAGGCAGGCGACAATAAATACTGGTTGAGCCATTATCTGTGATAGCGATCTACCAGTTGATGCACCTTGTTTGCTAGGGGCAGGTGTCGGCAGATCCATGAATGTAACGGTCAAAAGAGACAACAGATATACCCCGATCACAACGACAAATGCACCGGCGTATATAGATATCTCCAACATATTCTGGCTCCAGCGCGCCAGGTTCGGACCGATAAAGGCGGCGATAACTCCCCCTGCCATTACCCATGATATGGCAACGTTCTTTTTTTCTGCGGAGACGATTTCCGGTGCTGTGAATCGATAGTAGTTGCCGAAAGCGGTAAAACTGCCAAAGCAAAAGGTCGCGATGCAGAAGATCCACAGCGAGCCTGCGTAGATGGCGAGCAATGCCAGACATGCACCGGCTATTCCAATACAGGCCGCAAACAGGAAACCATTGCGACGACCCCATCGGCCCATCGCCAAAGAAGCCGGGATGCTACAGGTCATTACCGCAATGAATTGTAGTGCCAGCGGCAGGGTGGCGAGTGCTTTGTTTTCTGCGAGATCCAAACCAATGAGGGCTGAGACGGTGATCAGCAGGGATGAGCAGATGAACATGTATGCCTGACAGGCAGTGAGTAAATAAATCGTGCGTGGCAAGCTGTGAATCCGGTGGTGTTAGAGCGGGCAGAGATTCACAGTAACTCAGACAGACAGGTCAGTCGATAGGTCGAGTTAAAGCACTCAGGTCGCCGACGTTAGCTGACCTGAGGATTTTCTTGGTGTAAGCGCTTGTGCCTATTCGTAAACGGGGCCGCCGTAGCGCTTATTTCTGTTGGGCGCTAATTTGTCCAAACAGTGGCGTTTTGCTCTTCAACCACAGTGCAGAAGTCTTCTGTTTCCATTGACGTAAACCGAACAATAGTGGCGACGTCTGCATACCAGTGTTCAGTGACAATCAGTGGGACGCGCTCTGACAATTCAGGGAATTCGCGATCTTCTGTGGTAGCACCGTACTTTTCCTTTGTTTCAGCAAATTTTGCCGCACAAGGGTGATTGTATTCATGGGCATCAGAGATAGAATCGCCGTCGCTGTCGAGGTCAAGATAGTTTGGTACCCCATCGCCATCGAGGTCATCAGTGCCTTCGGCGCTGTTTGAGCGACCGTCACCGTCGGTGTCAGGAGACGAATCGTCGGCCTGGATTAGCCCTGGCAATGCACCGTTTAGATTCTCAGTGGCTGATGGTTCGCCGTTTCCGCCACAGGCAGATAAGGCAATAGTGCAGAACGCCACCAAGGTGGTCAGTGTTAATTTTTGCATTTTATTCTCCGCGTCAGGCCTGAAGGAAGGCCCACAACAAAACTAGTAACGGCAGTGGGGAGATAAATCGAAGTAACATTTGGTGTCGCTTGCTCCCGGATTCAACCTTTTCCTCATGCAAAGCCTGTTCCGTTGCTGGTTTTATAAATCTGGACAGCGGCTAGGAAAAAGCATTCTGTTAGCGTGCGTGTCTCGAACCGATCGTGAAATAGCGCCGGTGAAGTATGTCGAAACGGTCGGAGTTTGATAGCCGATGTGCTGATCAGGTTGAAGCGCAGAGAAACGCAATAGTTTGTCTGGGGCTGTTTTATTCTGACCTCGCCACCCATTGCGCAAAAAAAGAATTTGATCGGTATTTTTAAGTTGTGGGTTGGTTGGAAGGACCGCAAACAACTTAATCTTGATCGCTTGCCGAGAAACTCAATTAGTGGTCTTACATACAATTGTAGTGCCGTTACCACAAAACCATGACATTACTGCGGGGCGTAGATGGTCAATGAGATGTTTTATGAAGAGCATAAAACGTTCATCCAAATTCTTTAGATTGCCCTAAAGCGCTTTGATGACTAGTCGCACGTTTAATCTATTGTTAGTGAATGATAGTTTCATTGGAAGTGTATTTTGCAATGCACGTGTTTAACTATTCCTGTTGATAATGCAAATTCATTCAACAAGTTTATAACTCAACACAAAGTGTCTATTTATTCTTTGTAAACAGGCTTTTATTGCTTCATAACGCAAACTTTAAGATGCATGAGCGAGTTGTTCTATCTATACTTGGGTTGTGCAGTGCGAAGTGCTAATCGTTGTTAGCCGTATAGTTTGCAGGTATTAATGTCGCCCCGGTTTTGGGGTAAGTAAAAAAACAACGTGTGATGTCATTGCTCTAAATTTCCATGATCATTATATTAGAAGTGAGTCTTGACTATGGTTGTAGGCTTTAAAGGAGATTTGGTGTGAGCGAAAGAAAACAAGGAACAGTTAAGTGGTTCAATACCGAAAAGGGATATGGTTTTATATTGAACCCTGAAGGTGAGGATGTCTTTGTCCACTACCGCGCGAT
>CALGJU010000119.1 GCA_937928685.1 uncultured Granulosicoccaceae bacterium | reverse complement strand
GGTTTGAAGAGCGTTGATGATTTGATTTTGTCCTGTATCGAAAGCAATACTATTACTCAATTGTTTCTTGACTTAGATCTTGACGCATGATGAAGTTCATTGGCGTGGTATCGGGAAACGGTACCGCTCTCAGAGTGAGCTCAACACAATTTAGTCTGTTTAGATTAAGTCAATCAACCAGTGTTGTTGTCGTTTGTTTTTGAGTATCTGTGTAACCACAAAAAGTGCTTTTTACAAAAAAGGAGTAATAATGATTAAAAAAATATCAGGACTGGTGGCGGTATTAACATTTGCCGTGTCGATGACTAGCAATGTGATTGCTCAAGAGGGCAGCCGTGATTACAAAACTGCTCTTGAAGAGTGCTTTTGGGGTCTTATTTTGACCAGTGAAGACCAGCGTGGACTATCGCTTGGTTTGAACGTTGTTTCTGGTGCGCTTGGGCTTTATGCCTATACATCAGCGACTGCATCGGCTGATACATTTTGCGCGGAAAAAGAAGCTGCTACAGCACTGTTTATCAATGAGTCTTACCCGGCGCTTGTTGAAGATGCAGCGCGTGGCCACGGTACTTACCTTACCGCGGTTTTGTCACTGGCAGGCTGTGAGGTGGCGGATCACGCAGCAGTAACGCCGCTGATTCGAAATGATATCGCAACAGCGCTTAGTACAGCTGGTTATTCAAGTCAGGAACATTTTGAGAAAGTTCAAACCCTGTTTGAGTCAGTCAATTTGCACAGCGCTTCAACTTGTAGCGTGTAGTTCAAAAGGATCTGCCGAACTACTCGGCAGATCCACCCGCCTTCCGCTTTTCATTATTCAAATAGTTGTCAATATTTTCAGTCTGCCTCTCACTCGACTGCTGTTTATAGCTTTCATTCTATGCTGGTCCTCAGCTGCACATCTCAGCCCGAAAATTCTCTCTGAAGATCTAAGTGCGTTGGCCTCGCATCCACAGTGGTTGGCGCTACTGCACTTCGTTAATGGCGAGAGTGATATAAAGACATCAGAATTCTTCTTTGCTGAAGATGGAGCGGTGTCGGCCGAAGCCGAGCTAGTAGCCACGATAGCAGCCTTTAATACGCCGAGAAATAAGGATGTCCGGCATCCGCAATGTCTGTTTCCAGCCAGAAAAATATGGTTATCGCTTCAGCTTGGCAGTGGTCAGTTTAAGGCGGTTAAATGTTCAGAGTGGCAGCGATGGGCTGAGCTGGATACGCTTGAGTCAATAAGTATGATCTACGCCACGGGTCATATGAAAAGTCCGGTCTCATATTTCGGCCACAACTTTCTTAAATTCAACAATGGAAATAGTGTTGGAACCAGCAGGTTGCTTGATCCCACGATCAACTTTGGTGCAGACGTTCCTGACACTGATGGTGGATTGAAATACTTTATAAAGGGTATCTTTGGCGGGTATAAAGCCGGATTTGAAATGCAGCTTTTTTACCGGCACATGGCTAAATATGGAGAGGCCGAGCTGCGCGATGTATGGGAGTACGTACTCAATCTAGACGCTGAAGAAGTTGAACTGGTAGCAGCACATAGTTTCGAGTTGCAACGGCAAAAACTGGATTATTATTTCTTTCGTGAAAACTGTGCTCATCAAATTGCGAAACTACTTGGCGTGGTGGTAGACAGGCGTCTGGTTCCACGGCATAGCTTATGGACTATGCCATACAATGTGATCGATCGGCTCTCTGTGCCTTTGAATGTGCCAGACCAGATCGACAAAGTGTTGATTGACGATATCATCTATCACCCGTCAAGAAGAACACGCTTTCACCAGACATACTTTAAAATGAGCACTGAACTAAAGGCGATCTTTAAGCGCCAGATTGCGAGTTTTAATATTGCGGGTGATGCGACTTTTATTGATGACTACCAGGCGCTGGGTAGCGATGGGAAAATCACGTTGATAGAGGGTTTGCTCGACTACTATGAGTATCAGGTGATTACAGATGATAGTGATAGTGAATCGGCTGAAATTAAACGGCGCTTACTGTTAGAAAGATTTACGCTCCCTTCTCAGCCAAAAGAAATCCATGCACATGATGCATCACCGCCCCATCTCGCCCAGAAACCAAGTAGGGTTGCACTGGCGGTGGTCGAAGATAAGAATCTCGGGTATTACACTGAAGTGCAGCTGCGGCCGGCGTATTTTGATTTTTTAAGTCTTGATGCGGGTCGTAAAGCCGATGCTCATTTCACGGTATTGGATACCCGTTTTGGAATTGCCGGTGGCGAATTGAAGTTGTTGGCGCTGGACTTTCTCAACATCACCAATTTAAACCCATCTATTACCGGGTTGTCTGATGATCGTGGGTGGTCCTGGCACTTTCGCTTTGGTCTGGATGAATCTGATCCGGAGTGTTTTGGTTGTATCGCATTGAATTTCGACTGGACAGCCGGACATGCTGTTAAATTCGGAGAAGGCTTTACTGGCTTTGCGTTAGCTGGTCTTCATCTGGAGGAAAAGAGTAAATACCAATCAAATGCGATAAGAGCAGATGTTGGTGTTACCGGTAGCCTAGGAGATAGTGCCCGCTTCTATGCGGCGCTGGAACACCAGCAAAGCTTAACCACCACAAAAAATAACACGGCGTTAGATGTGGATATCAGGTTTGGAAAAAGCACTGTTTGGGATGTGCGGCTCGGCTATAAATACAAGCATGCTTCGCGACTGAAGTTGTCAGTCGCGTATCATTGGTAGTTGAACCTGGCGGCAATGCACAGCGGCCATATTTAGCGGCAATACTTAGCGGCAATACTTAATCTCTTTCTGAGTCAGCCTCTGCCATTCTTTGATCTTCATAGCGTGCGCCAACAACAGTAGACTCATTGATCAGGCTATCTAGTCTGGAGACGGTATCTGTGTCAAGGGTTACGTCTGCGGCGGCAGCGTTTTCTTTCATGAAGTCTCTATGTTTGGTGCCGGGTATAGGTACATCGTTCTGGCGATGTAGCAGCCAGGCAAGCGCGAGTTGCGCCATGGTGCAGTTATTCTGTTCTGCGATCTCTGCATAGGGCACCAGTAACTCACGATTCTTTTTAAACGCTTCAGGTTCAAAGCGCGGTCGTGCAATTGTGCAGCGCAGATCATCAGCGCCAAGGGTCGAGGTGTCTGTTGCTTTGCCGGTTAAAAAAGCGCGACCTAATGGCGAGAAGGGCACCATAGTGACACCGAGTTCATCACACAGGTCCAATATGCCGCGCTCTGGCGTACGTGACCACAGTGAGTATTCGGACTGCAGCGCTGCGATAGGGTGAACTTTGTGGGCGCGGCGTAAGTTTTCACAACACACTTCAGAGAGCCCGATCTCTCGCACCTTGCCTTGCTCTACAAGTTGCGATAATGCCCCGACGCTGTCTTCTATGGGGATATCTGGATCCACTCTGTGCAAGTAGTACAGATCAATAACGTCGGTTTGCAGTTTTTTTAAACTGGCATCGCAGCTTTCCAGTATGCCTTTGGGGTTGCCATTAATTCCGCTTTTTGAGAGGCCACATTTTGTAGCCAACACAAATTCATTACGGCGTGTAGACAGGGCATTGCCAATCAGTTGTTCGTTATGCCCGAAGCCGTAGACCTGGGCGGTATCCAAAAATGTGTAGCCAGTGTCTATTGCTTCGTTTAACAGGCGTGTTGACTCTTTGTCGTCAGCCGGGCCGTAGCCGGAAGACATATTCATGCACCCAAGTCCGATGGCGGAAACCTGTAGTGATCCGATGGTTCTTTGTTGCATCTGTGCTCCAGCGTAGACAGTGAAGATCACAATATACTACGCCAAATTGAGCCGGGTGTTAGGGGAAGTCGAGCGGTGAGATGAGTAATCGCCGTGTGTGTTTTACACACGGCGATGGATTGCTGCTATGAATTGCTGCTACGGATTGCTCAGGTCGAACTCAACCCGTCTGTTTTGCTCGCGCCCGATGGGGCTGGCGTTATCTGCAATCGGTTGAGAGTCTCCGTAGCCATACGCTTTGAGCCGATCAAGGCTGATCCCCTGAGCAGCGATGAACGATGCACACGCGCGGGCTCGTTGCATAGAGAGCTGCATGTTCTTTTCAGGGTTGCCGGAGGAGTCCGTGTGGCCGCGAATCTCAAGTATTGCCTCAGGGTACTTCTTCATCAGTCCGGACACGGTTCTGAGTAATTCTCTTGATCGTGCAGTTAATATTGCGCTACTGGAATTAAACTTAACGCCGTTAACGGCTGCATCCAAGGCGCGCTTTATTTCGTCTGTGTCTGTGGCGGCATTCACTGGGCAGCCGAGTGTTTCTATCGTGCCGGCTATGGCAGGGCAGTTGTCATCTGCATCGGCAATGCCGTCACCATCGCTGTCTGTCGGGCAGCCGGAGTTTGTTTCTACACCTTTTATTGAGGGGCAGTTGTCATTGCCGTCGGCAATGCCGTCACCGTCGGTATCGGTAGTATCAACAGACGGGCACCCAGCTGAGCTGGCAACACCTGCGGTATCAGGGCATTGATCGTCAGCATCGGCAATGCCGTCAGCATCAGCATCTGCGGCGCAGCCTTGATTGGCCTCTGTGCCTGCTTGTTGCGGGCAGCGGTCATTGGCGTCAATGACGCCATCACCGTCTGCATCGGCCGGGCAGCCTGCATTAACTGCAAGTCCTACGTTGGCCGGGCATTCGTCTGATGTGTCTGGAACTCCATCTGCGTCAGCGTCTGCAGCGCAACCTTCAACTGTGCCGGCGACAGTCGGGCATTTGTCTGCCATGTCATCAAAGCCATCACCGTCGGTGTCTGTCGGGCATCCATTGGACAGCGCAGATCCCATTTTGTCCGGGCATTGATCAGCGCTGCCAAGCACACCGTCGTTGTCTGTGTCTGGCGGGCAGCCCTGCTCGTCAGTGGTTCCTGCCAGAGCAGGGCATTTGTCGTCTGCGTCGAACACGCCATCAGCGTCAGTGTCCGGGGGGCAGGGGTTGCCATTAAATCCTGCAACAGTCGGGCAGGCGTCTTCACTGTCGCTAATACCGTCCGCGTCAGTATCGAGCTGTTTTATCGGTTCGGCGGTGGTGGTTTTTGTGGTAATGGCGGTCTTTGCTGCGCAACCATTGTTGTCAGCAGTGCCTTTTGTTTCGGGGCAGCTATCGATACCATTTCTGATGCCGTCAGTATCGTTGTCTCTATCGGCCCATGCTACTTTTGCGGGGCAGCCTAGCGTGGCAATTGAGCCCGCGATGTTTACGCATTGATCTGCATCGTCGGTGACGCCATCGGCATCTGTGTCAGCAACGATGGCGGCAACTGTGGGCGCGCTGGCTTCCGGTGTGCTGCCTTTCATAAGCCAATAGCCAAGCAGAGCAAACAAAGCGATGACCGGAATAGCGATAAAAAACATCTCGCGTTCTTCGTCATCTTTGAAATTAAAAAGACTGTTGTTCATGCGCTTTTGTACTCCGTGACAACTTTGCGATTGTCAGACTATTTTTTTATTATTGTGAGTAGCGACAGATCAAATTGATCTGTCGCAGTGCAGGTGGGTGCTAGCTGACTTTGTCGGCCAGGCTGTCTGCAATTCGCTTTGCAGCATCACGGCCGCCAAAGCCGAATGCAAGTGCAGCGGCTACAGCCACGGCACCGAGAGTGAATCCAAAAGCCATATTCACAATGTTATCTGCCAGACCCATCGACTTAAGACCCATAGCCAGCACTAAACCGAGGATGGCAAAACGTGCGATGTCTGCAAGGCCCGGGCTCGACTTAGATATAGCATTGTGTGCCACCATGCTAAGGAAATTACCGATCACAAGGATAACTCCGCCTACCAATATGCCGCCGCCGAACTCAAGTACGCGCGCCATGATTTCTGAAATGATACTGATGTTCAGCTTATCAACTGCGGCTGTTAAACCGGTGAGCATAGCGAAAAACATAATCGCACCACTGATGAGCTTAGTCGGAGTGAATGTTGGAGTGAACATGCCGGCCATACCCAGTTTTTCTGGCATTGCGTCAATGTTCATTCCGTCAAGTATACCGGCAAGAATCTGTATAACGAACTTGGCTACAAAGTAGGTGACGGCGAGAATGATACCTGCGGCAATAATGTTCGGGATCGCTGCCATGAGCTTTTGGATCATCGCTGTCGCGGGGCCACTGATGGCTTCAATATCCAGAATGCCAAGTGCGGCTACGATGATAGGTAATAGGATCGCAGCGAACACAAATGACTTACCAAGCCCTGAAACTTGAATGTCATTGCTGCCCGTGCGCAGAGCAAGTTGTTCATCTGCTTTGCCCAATCCCATGCCAACGAAATCCGAAATAATTTTCGCCAGTATGTAGCCAACATAACCGACTATGCCCGCACCGATGATGTTAGGTACATAGCCCATGAACTGATTCGCCATGCTTTTAAGCGGATCAAGGACATCGGTCAATCCCATTTTTCCTAGTACTGCAATCAGAACAAACAATACGATGATGTAGTAAACCAGCATGGCAATGGGGGTTGCCAGATCAGTGACAGAGCCATCAGCGTTGACCCGGTTCAGCGCGCCGACTCTGCTGAGTGACTTTTGAACAAAGCCGCGAACCAGTTTGGCGATCAGCAAACCGACGATCAGAATCACCAGGGCGATCAGGATAGGGCCTAATTTGTCGCCGAATGGCAGGGAGCTGAGAAATCCGTTGGCTGTTTCGTTCATGTTGGTTTTACTCCAAGATTATTATTGTTAGGGGGTACGTCAGGGGAGAGTATTAGAGGTCTGTGAAATAATCACTGTAACATGTTGTTAATTAATGCTTTTCTTAAAGTCTTGTAATTCAAAATAATGGTATTGCGCTATTTACCACTAAGAAGGATAGTTGCTGCTGTCAAAAGTGGATGTAAACGATTCAGAAAAATTGACCCAAAACTTGCAGAAATAAACATATAAAGATATCTTTATGTTTAAATTCTAATTCGGAAGGTTTGTGGATCAGCTTCTCAGTGGATTACGGGCAGTCGGAGAACCGACGCGATTACGGCTGGTGGCACTGTGTGCTCACGGTGAGCTCAGTGTGAGCGAGCTGACACAGATTCTTGGTCAGAGTCAGCCGCGAGTGTCTCGCCACCTGAAGCTTCTGGTTGAGGCGGGCTTACTTGACCGCTTTCGAGAAGGCGCGGCGGTCTACTACCGCATTGCTGATCGGACACAACAGGCCTTTCTGGCGCGAACGGTCGTTGATCTGCTGCCGACGGATGACTCTGAGCTTAATAGAGATTTGCAAAGGCTTGATCAGGTAAAGCAGAAACGAGCAGATGTGGCGCGTGCCTATTTCAGCAATAACGCTGTCCGATGGGGTGAGATTCGAGCGCTGCACGTTCCGGAAGCTTTACTTGAAAAAGAATTTGTCAAAGTGATAGGCAAACAAGCTATTACTGACTTTCTGGATATTGGCACTGGAACAGGTCGCATTCTCGAGTTATTGGCAGCCAGAGTCGAACGCGGAATGGGTATTGATGTCTCTCCCGAGATGTTAACGGTGGCCAGAGCCAATCTGGAACAGGCCAACCTGCGTAACGTGCATGTTCGACAGGGTGATATGTACAACATGCCGGTCGATGATCAAACAATAGATCTGGCGACTCTGCATCTGGTACTTCACTACAGCGATGACCCAGCGGTTGTTATAGAAGAGGCAGTACGTGTGCTTCGACCTAACGGGCGACTGGTTATCGTGGATTTTCAAACACACCATGAAGAGCAGTTGCGAGATGAACACAAGCATCATCGTTTAGGTTTTGACGATGATGAAATAAATGGCTGGCTTCAGAATTGCGGCATGCAGCCTGAGCCCCCGGTGGGATTACAGGGTGATCCATTGACGGTAAAAATATGGCCTGCAGTTCGTCAAGTAGCTCACTAGTACTTATATATGCACAATGGAATCGATATGACTGATCCAGTATTTTCTTATGAGTTTTTTCCGCCTAGAACCCAGCTTGGTGAAAGGCGTTTCTGGCGTACCCTGGGGCGACTGGAGGCGCAGGAAGCAGCATTCTTTTCTATTACCTACGGTGCGCTTGGAAGTGCACAAACGACCAGTGTTGAAACCGTAGAATATGCTGCTAAAGAGTGTGATACGCCTATTGCAGCACATCTGACGTTTGAGGGCTCAACGAAAGAGGAGATCAATGCGGTTGCAAGATGCTATAGAGATGCAGGTGTTGATAGGATTGTCGCGCTTCGTGGTGATGCCAGAAAGGATGCTGAGCTCGCGCTAAAGCGGGGGGAGTGCTACAAAGATGTGCCGGATTTTATTAATGGCTTATTAGAAATTCATCCGTTTGATATCAGCGTGGCCTGCTACCCTGATACGCACCCGAAAGCGGTCAGCCGGGACGCTGATCTTTACGCTTTAAAAGAAAAAATTGATGCCGGTGCTAACAGGGCAATTACACAGTTCTTTTTCGATGAAACAGAGTACGAGCGCTTTAGGGATCGAGCATCGGCAATCGGTATTAATGTGCCGATAGTCGCGGGTGTTCTGCCAATCAGAGATTTTAATAGTGTGGTTACTTTTGCAGAGAAATGTGGCACTACTGTGCCCGCTGATTTAATTGACATGTTTTCGCCAATCGCGGATGACCGTGATGCCATGGCCAGAGCGGCTCAGCAGCAGTTGGATTCTTTTGTCGATCGACTTATAGAAAGAGACTGCAGGCACTTTCATATCTATACCTTGAACCAGATGGTCAATGTTAAACGCTGTAGTCAGAGATCAGTTGATCACACGGTGATGCCGTTGGGTCTTTCTGCCTGATACAGGTTTCCAGAATTCTGTTGCGGGTAATGCTGTGGCGGCTAAAGCTCAGGCAATGGCAATGATGTTATTGCCTCTGTAGGGTGTGTCTGTCATCGCCGTGGTTGTCGCATACGGGCAATGATGTAACTTTGAATGCGAGCATGGCTTGACGTTTGTGTCTGATTGCGCGGTAATGCTTTAACGATAATCACGCAGAGCAGATAGCATGAGTAACAACCCCTCCGAGTTGTGCGACCTGGGAGCCGTTGAAGCGTTGGCGAGCCTGCAGTCTCGTGATATTTCCGCAGTAGAATTGTTTGATAGTTGTGCGAAACGCATTGAAGCGGTAAATCCGGCGGTGAATGCTGTGGTGGCGTTTGATCTGGACATGGGGCGAGAACACGCCTTATTGATCGACGGCAAGATAGCAAAAGGGAATCAAGGGTTGTTGGGCGGCTTGCCTGTTGCGATCAAAGACCTTGAAGCGACTAAAGGTTTAAAAACGGCTTATGGATCCCTTGAGTTTGAAGATCATACGCCGCAAATCAGTGACCCGATAGTCGAAAGCCTTGGCGAGCAAGACGGCAATATATTCTGCAAAACCAATGTGCCTGAGTTTGGTGCCGGTGGCAACACGGTCAACAAAGTCTACGGTGCTACAGGCAACCCGTTTAACACACAAAAAACCTGTGGTGGATCGTCTGGCGGTGCCGCAGTAGCGCTGGCCACTGGTATGGTGCCACTGGCGACAGGTTCTGATTATGGCGGTAGTCTGAGAACACCGGCCGGTTTTTGCGGGATCACAGGTTTCAGGCCTTCCCCTGGGGTGGCGGCTTATGCACATAACGGTGTGGGGTTGAATCCGTTTGTGGTGTTAGGTCCGATGGGGCGTACGGTAGCTGATGTTCATCTGCTATTGCGTGCGCAGTCAAACTTTGATCGTCGTGATCCGTTTAGTAAAACTCAATCTCTCATTCCAGATACGTTATCACCTGTTGATCTTTCTGATGTGACCGCTGCTCTGTCTGTTGACTTGGGCTGTTGTGAAGTTGATGAGAAAATCGCGAAGGTGTTTGCTCACCGCATGTCAGATTTAAAAAGTGTGTTTAAGCAATCTGATTATGATCATCCAGACTTTGACGGTATCCACAATACGTTTGAAGTGTTGCGTGGTGTATTTTTTGTGGCCGGCCACCAGGAGAGATTAAAACAGCACCGTGACATTCTCGGTCAGAATGTAATTGATAATACAGAGCGTGGTCTGGCGTTAACTGCCAGTCAAATTGGCAGTGCATTTCTGCAGCAGAGTATTATATACCGCCAGGTACTTGAATTTTTTAATCAGACCAACGCGGATGTTTTAATTTGCCCGGCAGCGGCAGTATCTCCTTTTGATCATTCGCAGCTTACTGTGACTGAAATCAACAACAAGCCCATGCAAACTTATATGCAATGGCTGGCACTGGTGTACGCCCCGACTATGGGCTTGTGCTGTTCTTGTGTTATTCCTTGCGGGGTCGATCACAACGGGATGCCATTCGGGCTGCAGATTGTTGGTCCCTGTGGCAGTGATGCAAAAGTGCTTAGTGTTGCAGCCGCACTGGAGCAACACTTTAGCGAGAGTGAGGTGACGGCCCGACCGATACCGAACCTTGCAGGCCTTGGTCTTAATGACCTATGAAAACCGGCTCGATAATTCGCGAACAGATATATCGGACGTGTTAAAGCATTCTGCACATTATGAGTGCTTTACTGCGATACTGGCCATTCGTCGTGTGTAGGAGATAATTAAAATGATCTATCTGGTTGAGTTTTTATTCCGTTGGTTGCATGTGCTATTTGGTATTGGCTGGGTGGGACTGCTTTTCTTCTTTAACTTTGTGCAGGGTGAATTTCTAAAAGAAGCCTCTGCTTCCACCAAACAGGAAGTGCTGCAAAAGATGGCGCCAAGAGCGCTCTGGTGGTTCAGATGGGCGGCGGTCGCCACGCTACTCACCGGTCTTTATTTACTCTATGCATTGGGGGCATCTGCCAATCAGTACATTGTTCTGGCAGCGTTCATGGGTATTATCATGTTTTTAAATGTGTGGCTGGTGATTTGGCCAAAACAGAAGGTGGTTTGTGGTATCACTTCCGGCGACGTAGCTGCCGCCTCTGCTAAAGCATTGCTTGCATCACGAACTAATACGTTATTGTCTGCGCCAATGTTATTTGGCATGCTTGCTTCAAAGCATGGCTTGCCCGGAAGTGGCGGGTTTGAGCCAGCAAGTTTTAGTGATGCAGGATTTGTGTTCACCTTACTATTGGTGGCGGCACTGGCGCTTAATGGCTTGTTCGGTAAGTTGTATATGTTGGCAACTATCCGTGGTGTGATGACCATGAGTTTGGTTTTATCTGCGCTGATGTATTTTATATTGCATTTTTTATAGCCTGAAAAAGTGGATTAAAAGAAACTTCACATGTTGGATAAAAATCTGGTTCGACTCCTGCTTTGCGGAGCATTTGCGGTAGTGGTAATAGGCTGCGCGTCAAATGCTTCACTGCCTGAAGTGCCTGCAACTGGTGTGTCAGGTGATGCCCCGGTGTCGCCTGCTAATGCGGTGTGCAATCATCAGTTCACAAGCCTGCAACTGGCATCACGCCCACGCTTTACTGAGAACGAAAGTAATACCATCATAAGCGGCAGGTCTGCGCGTGAGCTTTTGCGCTCAGTGAAAAGCCTGGTGCCTAACGATGGGGCGGGTAGCACTCAGTGGGATCTCAAATGGAGTTTTGATACTCGCAACGGGGCCAGGGGCTGCGGCATTGGCAGTGTGGCAACCCAAGTGGCGGTGAATTATCAGTTACCGCTTTGGCCGGATCAGCTGTTTGCTACTAATCGTGATTTGACCGATCAGTGGAATCGATATAGCGATGCATTGCGTGCCCATCATTGCATGCATGGAAAAACCGGTATCGATGCCTCGATTGAGGTACAAGAGAGCCTGCGAAGGATGTCTGTGCGTAGCGACTGTACACAGATGCAGGTAGAGGCTGACGAGTTGGCTCGCTCTATTGTCAGAAGCTACAAAGACATTGAATCGCAATTTGTACCCCCGGTGGTGACTGATTATATTCATCAGTAAGCCGGTGGCCTGAACGCGCTGAAGCAAGGCTGTATAGTTAACAGAAACTAGTGTACTGGAACAAATAGATTGCCCATATGAGTCAATCAATCAAAGTGTCTAATTTTAATAGATAAATCGGGACAACAGTTAAGTCACAGAGTCTGCAACGAATGTGGTGTGCACTTTGATTAATCGCCCCTGCGGGAGCTCGGCATTTGGCTTGCCACAGCGTTGAAGCTCTTGAAAAGAGAATAACTATTGCCTGCGAGCTTCGCCTTGTTGCAAACCAAATGACA
>CALGJU010000118.1 GCA_937928685.1 uncultured Granulosicoccaceae bacterium | reverse complement strand
CGATTTCGATTTCGACGGCCCGCATCAACATTATCCAGCTGTGCATCGGTCAATACCAATGGCTCAACAGAATTAGAAGGTTCGGCACTTGCTGCCGAACTTCCAAGCGCTAACATAGATACCAAAACTAGAAGTCTCATTTTAAATCTCCCTAAGTAAACTAATTATTGTTTGTTTGCACGTCCATTGCTTCAAACGCGGCCTAATTATTAAGCACGATGACAAACACATACAATAGATAATAAGTCTATATCCAAAGCTACCGGGGAATGATCACTTAAAATTGCAGACCTTCAATACATGTCAGACAAAAACGTTCACACCGATATCGCTTACAACAAAGATGTGCTGTTGTTATCCACTAGAATTAAATCTGCAATACCTCTAATAATATGACTACTGCAATGACATAGGATGTAAAATTAAAAAAATAAAAACTCTAGATTTAGTCTAAAAAACACCCTACTGCTATCACTTTGTAAGCGTTAATGCGAGTCCTCATAACAACATTATCCAGCCAATGCAATTACCCCATTCGGGTACAGGAGCAACCGGAATGTACTAGTCCTCTTGCCTATTTCAGATAAATATTTAACTTGCTTCTGGACTTCCGGCTCAATATCAAAAATACTAACTTCCGTTGTACTTGTATTTACCAAAACCAAGCCAAGGGACTGGCTCACATCTGTACCGTGTTGATAAAAGGAATTAGATCAGTGATCGACTTATATGTACCTGGTAAGCTCGCAGCAGCCTGGAGTTTTCAAAATTTTACCCATTGCATTGCGACTGTATTTTTTTCACTAGCCCTTTCGCTTGCCGCCCATAGCGCGCCAATTCAGCTAGACGATTCACAGCTGGATGGAGTCAGCGCAGGATTCGTTGAGTTAACACTGACAAGTAACGCCGCTGCTTCAGGCACGGGTGCTGTCACAATAACAGTGACAGATGTTAATATTCAGTCGTCCAAACCCCGACGCAACCGACGGGGTCGCACAAGAACGGTCAGTACAGGCACAGCCACCGCTGAGGCGATTGGTGAAATGGTTCTTACAGAAACAGGCTATCAACTGGTGACAGATGAACAGCTTCAGTCATTGAGGCTGGTACAACGGATACATAATTCAGAGACAGGCACCACTGTTATTCGCGTACGGATCAATCGACATGGCCGCGTTACCGTTCGAACTCGTCACCGTTCAAGATCAAATAGAAGACAAGCTCAGAACGGACCAACAACAGAGACAAATACATTAAACGTTCGGGTTGTTACAAGATCTATTCGACGTAATAACCATCGCAACAGAAGATAAATTCGTCGTCCAGTTTTTGTCACACCTCCCAAGACTTCTTGTATTGTTATCAGGCAATCAGGAAACTAACTTTGCAAGGAATGCGTAAATGGACAATGCACTAAGAAGAATTTTCATACCAGCGCTGATAGCCACACTTCTATCTGCAACTCCATTAATCGGCTTCGGCTCTACCCGCAGTGTTGTCTCGCTATTGGAAATGAGAAAAAAAAATGTGGTACTACAGGAGTGGGATTTAAGTTGTGGTGCCGCAGCACTTACAACAATCCTGCGATATCAACATGGAATAGACACAACGGAAAAGGAAGTTGCCACAGCACTGATACAACGCAAAGAATATATTGAAAATCCAGATCTTTTAAAATACAAGCAGGGTTTTTCGCTGCTGGATCTCAAACGTCACGTTGAGAGACTTGGATTAAAGGGCGAAGGGTTTGGACGACTGGAGCTCGATAACCTAATAGAACAAGCTCCGGTGATAATTCCAGTGCGACTGCAGGATTACAACCATTTCGTTATCTTTCGTGCGCTCGCAGGCAATAGAGTATTGGTGGCAGATCCCGCATGGGGCAATAGAATTTTAAGTAAGTCAGAATTCGCAAAAGCATGGATCGATTTTGGAGATCTCGGGAAGATAGGATTCGTAGTCCGTTCAGACGACACTGACCCCGGATTAAACAAACTACTTCCCAGCGCTCTCGACTTTGTTATGCTTAGATAAGGAAGTAGGAGTCAGACAGCAAGATGCTGTCAACACAGTCAAGGAAGGCCGTTATGACAAACCGTAGCTTTGTATTTGCAGTACTGTTGTTGTCACCTGTTGTGGGTAATTCGGCAACGCCACAACAACCACTGATTGCTCAGCCTGATCAAATGATACCTGGCAGGCCCTCCGTCTCCGGCAACACGCCCGAAAAACCGAAGTACATCTCGGTTTCAATTATACCCAATGGTAGTCTTTCTTCTGTTCTACTTAACCTGGGTGTAGAACCCACGCTTCGAAAGACAGAGGCGCTTCGCCAATACAACAACCTGGCTTCTCCACTCCTTGAAATTGGTGATGTCATACGCGTACCCACCTACCTGGTGGCAAATTCCATGGTAACAACCGCAGCGCAATTCTCATCTGAGAACAACCCGGACTACTGTGGACTGACAATTTGCTTCGATGAAACCATCGCCGGTGAAGAGCAGGACTCTCCTGAACCAGACAAGGAGATAGCAGACAAAGAGATAACAGAGACCGCAACCGAAGTCTTCTTCACAGCCAAACCGGTTGCCACACCCCGGCCCGTGGTAACCCCACCTCTGCGATCAAGTGCATCAGAGCAGACTGAAACAACCGAGCCTGAGAAACCTTCAAGTGATACTGAAGCAACTGCAGACAAACCTGTGGCTACGCAACCTCAGCGAACCAACGCATCAGAGCAGAGCGAAGCATCTAAACCCCGGACACCTTCACCTGAAAACGAAGCAACCACCAACAAACCTGTCGCCCCCCCGGCAGTACCCGGAACTCAAAGTCCCCGGATAGAAAAAGCAGAACCCCCAACACAAGCACCAGAAATTCAAAAACCAACCCTGAACACACCCAAAGAAACAGACAAACCACCAGCACAAGAACCACCAAAACCCCGCCCCGCACCAGGTCTGTTCGAAGTAGATGAAGATGCAGCTACTCGCGCACTTGAACGCTCGCTGGTAAGCATTAACGCCCTGCTACTTGAATCGCGGCAAGTGGAGACCAGCCTGGATTTTTCTCTGGCATATGATTTAACAAAGCGCGCTGAGCTGGTTGAAATCACCAACGAGGGGGAATCAACAAACAACGTGGGTGAAATAGAAAACATTCGCACAATCTATGGGGCAAACCTGGGAGTAGCCTTTGGCCTGCCAGGTGACGCGCAAATACGATTTCAATTGCCATTGCAAAAAACCAGCAGCGAATCAAATGTATTAGTCTCTAACACCGAAATTGACGGTGTTTCTGCTAACGCCACCGGCGCTGGAGATATGACCATCTCACTTGCAAAAACTCTGGCGCAGGAGCAAGGCAGGCGGCCAGACATTATTGCCCAAGTCACTTACGATTCGGACTGGGGTAACAGCGATAACGGAATACAGCTTGGCGACAACCTTGAATCTTTAGAACTTGGATTACGCGCTACCAAAAGGCAGGACCCGTTAGTATTTACCTATGGTATCAGCCGCTCTTTTCCAATCGAAAAAGACAGCTTCAAGGCAGGCGCTATCACCAGGCTCTCTGCCAGCACCTTGTTGGCAGCCAGCCCCTATACATCGCTTATATTTTCGTTTAACCATACGGTCATTGATTCAGCATCCCTCAATGGTGCAACTATTCGAGGCAGTAAGGCCATAGACAGCTCGCTAAATATTGGGGTTTCATCGGTCATAGGTACGGCGACCTTCATGTCCGCCGGTGTGGTGGCCGGCCTGACCGAAGCCAGCAATGACTACAGTGCTTACGTCAGTTTCTCCAAACGTTTTAGTTTTTAATCACCACCTGTCTCACCTTGGAACCTGCAATCTCCATGGCAATTCACCTATAATTGGACACTGTCAGTGTCAAATAGCGAATTAACATGCCTGCCGTTATCCCTTTCACCGGTCAAGTTGAAAACCACGAGCAGCAAGAGTGGATCGAAGCGATCAATAAGCACAGTCAACTGTGCACGCTAGCACCAATTGATCAATTGTCTCAAGCTGACAGGCTGGCGGCAGACATTGCAGTAGTCGCCAACCCTGATCCAGCCAAACTAAAACTACTGCCGAATCTTAAGTGGATTCAAAGCCTTTGGGCTGGTGTTGAAACGATCTTTGCCTCCGACATTAACCCCGATATCAACGTTGTAAGACTCACTGATCCACAGTTAGCAGATTCAATGGCCGAGGCAGTGCTTGCATGGAGCCTCTATCTCCATCGCGATATGCCACAGTATCGCCGCCAACAGAGTAAAGCCCAATGGCGCCCGCTGCCGCTGGAGCTGCCACAAGATTGCAACATTAGTGTTTTTGGCCTTGGCAAGCTTGGCACAAAAGCAGTGATACGGCTGCAAGAAAACGGATTCACAGTACGCGGCTGGAGCAGAAGTGATAAAACTATCAATCACGTCGAGACATTCCATGGTGATTGCGGGTTACGCCAGATACTGCCGTTGACAGACATCGCGGTAATTCTATTACCTCTCACACCGCAAACTGAAAATCTATTTGACGCTGCACTATTTCAAAATTTACCAAAGGGGTCGTCAGTAATAAATTTTGCTCGCGGCCGTGTAATCGTTGAAAACGATCTGCTTGCGGCGCTAGACAATGATCATATCAACCATGCCGTGCTCGATGTTTTTGTTCAAGAGCCATTGCCAGTTGAGCACACTTTCTGGACACATGAAAAAATAACTGTCCTGCCACATATATCAGCACCCACTACGATTGCAACCGCGGCGGCAATCGCTGCCGGAAATATAGACCGCTACATTACCAGCGGCGTAATCCCGGATGCGGCCGATCGCGCAAGAGGCTACTAACCCTCATGCTTACCGGCTATAACCCTTTACTAAGCACTTCAGCGATCAGCTTTTGCACATGACTTACCCCACCTTTAAGGTTTTTTTCAATTTCACTAAAGCTAATACCGGTGGTTGCTTTTCCGGGGGCGCGGTTCACTACCATTGCACAGCACGCATACTCAAGGCCCAGCTCTCGCGCCAGTGAAGCTTCCGGCATACCGGTCATTCCGACGAGCGTGCAGCCATCATTTTCCATGCGTTTAATTTCTGCGGCAGTTTCCAGCCGTGGCCCCTGGGTAGCACCGTATACCCCATGATCAACAAGCGGTAAATTCAAACTTTGCGCCGAGCCGATAAGCCGCTCTCTGATGTGAGATGAGTAAGGCTCCGTAAAGTCTATGTGCTCGAATTTGTCATGCTTTGCGCCATGAAAGGTATGCGAACGCCCATACGTGTAGTCGATTATTTGATCCGGTATCACAACACACTGATCAAGACAGTCATCAGCAATTCCACCGA
Source organism: uncultured Granulosicoccaceae bacterium (assembly GCA_937928685.1). GTDB lineage: Bacteria > Pseudomonadota > Gammaproteobacteria > Granulosicoccales > Granulosicoccaceae. Next base: position 50,924 of record CALGJU010000118.1, on the reverse strand, counting down.
CTGCCGCCAGACCAATAACATGAGTTACACCGACTTCGCTAAGCGCTTTAATATTCGCACGATAGTTCACCATATGCGGCGGGATCGTGTGACGGCCACCGTGTCTAGCAAGAAAAACAACTTCACAGCCATCGATCTCACCATTTATCAGCGGGCTTGATGGCGCACCATAGATTGTTTTCACCATCTCCCTGTGGTTTAGCGTCATACCCGGCATGTTACTCACGCCGGTACCACCGATAATTGCTATTTTTGACATCAAACGCCAGCCTTGTTGATTCTAATCAGTCTTATTGTACACGGCTTAAACCGATGTCGAATCACAACATTCAGTGAAACATCTACACCATTGAATCAATAAGCAGACGAGTCGCCGCAAGCTGATCAGCATTTGGCATATTGCTTCTCACCTTGCGCGCAAGTGACAACCGTCGTTGCACACCGCCATGCTCAACCGGTAGAACCCCCACTTCATCAAGCGTATTCTCGACGGCATAACGATCATTGCAGATCAACACCACATCAGTGCCAGCAGCAAGCGCCATTCGGGTGGTGTCACTGGCTGATCCCAACTCGGCTACCGCAGCCATTGAAAGATCATCGCTGATGATCGCCCCGCTAAAGCCTAAGGTATTTCGTAGAACACCAGTTAACCACGCCTGACTTAAACTTGCGGGCAGATTATCTATGGCGTCGTAGACCACATGTGAGGACATTATCGCCGTCGCCGCACCACACAGTTTCTCAAACGGCAATTGATCAGTTGATGTAATCACATCATGACCGCGGGTGTCGTGAGCAAAGTTAAGATGCGTATCCTCCACAACACTGCCATGACCTGGAAAATGCTTCAGAACACTGGCACACCCGATAGAGTCAAATCCTTCAATAAACGCCAGCGCTAAATCGACCACACCAGCGGCCGTATTATGCAATGCACGATCACCAATAACCCCGGACAAACCATGATCAATATCCACCACTGGCGCGAAAGTGAAATCAATATCGCATTCAGCCAATTCACTCACCATCAGCACCGCGGTGTCACGAATCGCCTTTAAAGCTGCGTCACGATCCAGGCTGTACAGTTGACCAAACTTTTGCATGGCAGGAATTGCGGTAAATTCCTTTTTAAACCGCTGCACGCGTCCGCCTTCATGGTCCACCGCGATCAAAAGATCTCCGTTGCGGCACTCACGCAGCTGCGCAACAAGTGATTTAAGCTGGCTTCGGTCTTGATAATTGCGACTGAAAAGGATTATCCCTCCAACCAATGGATGTGAAACAATTTCCCGATCTTCGCTGCTAAGCGTCTGGCCTTCGATATCTACCATTAACGGTCCTATCGGTAGTGGGTGTGCCATCGGTGGGTATCCAGCGGTTAGTTTTTGGTGGGTGCCATTCTATTGGCGGCATAGTGCCATGAACCGATCTCCTACCTGCGTTTCGGCTTGGAAACCAGCAACTTTTCATCACAATTCGGGTCTGAACCGTTAATCGGTCCGTTATACTGAATTGCCGCCTTTTATACCGCGAACATTTACTGCAGAACAGCCCTGATCAGGCAATAGACACCGATTGAGATCAAACCCCGGGAGCACTGACCCATGCTCAGACAGACGCTGGCTATTGCTGCTTTTTCCGGCTGCATAATTGCACAGACTTGCCCTGCAGAATCAATCACGTCGCCTGACACCCATAGCGCTATCACCAGCAGATTCGTAAACCAGAACGAATTTGCTTTCGCGCGATTGGTTTATCGCGGCAATGACGATAACGGCTGGGGGCCACGCTGGCGCGTAGACTGGCCGGAAGCAGAAACTCACTTGCTAGAAGGTATTAACAGATTAACAAGGGTAAATAACCGCAGCGAAGGTGTTCTAGTCAAGCTCTCCGATGATTCTATTTTCGATTTCCCCTGGATGTATGCGGTCGAGGTAGGTTCACTATCGTTAAATGATGACGAGGCCCAACGATTACGGGAATACTGTCTGCGCGGCGGGTTTTTAATGGTAGATGATTTTCATGGACCATTTGAGTGGGCTCAGTTCGCCTACACCATGAAGAAAGTTTTTCCTGACAGAGACATCATAGAACTCAAAGATGACAACACAATATTTCACGTACTCTACGATTTGCCTGAAAGAAAACAGATTCCCGGTCTGCGGCCATTACGTTCAGGAAGAACTTGGGAACGAGGCGGAAATATTCCGCATTGGCGCGCTATACTGGATGACGATGGACGCATCATGGTAGCAATCAACTTTAATATGGATTTAGGTGACGCATGGGAGCACGCCGATTGGCCGGAATATCCAGAGCCCTACTCTGCCATGGCCTACCGGTTTGCGATCAACTACGTAATTTATGCAATGACTCACTAATTGGCTCAACAATTGGCTCAACTATTGGCTCAACTAAGGGTGTTCCCATTTTACCACTTCAATTTATTCCAGCCGTCGAACGCACAAAGCCCAGTGACGTTCCGCTACGACTCAAGTAACGTGAACAATGTGCCTCTACGCAATGAAAAGTGTCACTAGAAATTATGTTTGACTGGCTGCTAAATCACCCGAAGGCGGACTTTGATGCGGGACAACTCAGCTTTGCATCAACGCTAAGCCCGTTGCTGCTTGTTGCACTGGCATTGCTGGTAGCTCTTCTATTGGGCCTGAGCCTGTGGCGTCGTAAGCAAGACTTGTCTGCCAACAAGCTCTGGATCTTGTGGACACTACAAGCACTGGTTGCCACTCTATTATTGGTACTCTTGTGGCAACCGTCACTGAAGATTAACAGCATCAGCGCAGGTGAAAACTCCGTGGTGGTGTTACTCGATTCCTCAGCCAGTATGCTAGTTGAATCGCAGGGAGCAAGCCGGTATGCAACCGCTGCCGATGAACTATCCAGCTCAATTATTCCAACGCTTAAAAAACACTTCACTGTAAAAACTGCCACGTTTGGCAATCAATTGAATTGGGTCGACAGTCTCCCCACATCTGCTGAAAACACTTTTGAGCAGCGTAGCAATATCAGCGCAGCCCTAATAGACGTGCTCGATCAGGCGCGGGTCAACCCTCTCACCGCAGTAGTGCTCGCAAGCGATGGCAGTGACAACTCACAGGCGATAACAACAGAGTTCTGGGATAAGCTTTCCAATTACAACGTGCCGGTTCATACCATCGGTATTGGCCAGACAAATTTGCCAAACGACACAGAAGTGGTGTCCGTAGACTTACCGTCAACCGCGATGCCGGGTTCGGTGCAAACAGCGCGCGTGACAGTTCAACACGGGACTCAGGAAACCCTAAGGGTAAAAGTCTACTCAGGCGATGACCTCATTGCCATTGAAGAGAAAAACCTGCCAAAAACAGCCGGCCTCACCACCATAGATGTTGACATCAGTGCTGAAGAAACAGGCATGCAGGCATTACGATTTGAAGCTGAGGCCAGCGCCTCAGACATCTCTCCGCAGAACAACAGTCGCAGCCGCTTACTGCAAGTCGCGGAGCAGAAACGCAAGGTGCTGTACTTTGAAGGCGAACCGCGGTGGGAATACAAGTTTATTCGCCGCGCAATGCACAACGCACCGGGAATTTCACTGGTAACCATTCTTCGAACCACGCCGAATAAATTTTACCGCCAGGGTATTGAATCAGCGGAACAACACGCCAGTGGCTTTCCGGAAAGCAAAGATGAACTGTACTTATATGATGCTGTGATCATTGGCAACGTTGAATCAGTCTCTATGAATTCTAATCAGCAACAACTGCTTCATGACTACGTGTCTGAGCGGGGCGGCACGCTTCTGATGCTCGCCGGAGACAAGGCCTTATCAGATGGCGGCTGGCAAAACAGTCCGGTGGCCAAAACGCTTCCGGTTTCGCTGCTGACCTCGGGTCAACCTACATTTAACAGAGTACACGCCAAAGCTAGCTTAACCGGCGCTGGCAACTACTCACCTATCACCCGATTCATCACTAACCCTGTTGATAACGAATCGCAGTGGTCAATATTACCGGAGCTTGCAGATTTTCAACGCACCGGTGAATCCAAACCCGGTGCTAATGTCTTACTAACCGCAACAATCAATAATCGCAAATACCCGTTACTGACCCATCAGCGTTACGGCAAAGGCAACTCGTATCTACTGGCAACCAGTGGTACATGGCGTTGGCAGATGCAGCTTCCGTCCGAAGACCAGCACCATGAAACCTTCTGGCGCCAGCTATTACACGCAGTTGCAGCCACTGCACCACAACAGATGCAAGTCTCAAGCGACCGACAAATTTACCTGGACGATTCAACCGTAAAACTGTCTGCCACGTTATTCGACAAAAGCTTTAATCCATTATCCAATGGCGTGGTAACTGCCAACCTGACCTCTCCTGAAGGCACTAAAAGCACGGTTGTTCTCACCGCCAGTGCAGAAGAGCCAGGCATCTATAGCGTCAACGCTGAAGCACCACAAACTGGCAGTTGGCAAATTGATATCGAAGCTCAGGACTCGGATGAGAAACTTATATCGTCAACCACAAGCTGGGTGCATCGCGAAGACGGCACTGCAGAATTTTATGGTTTAGCACAGAATGATGACCTTCTGAAACGCATAGCCAGCACCACCCAGGGAAAGTACCACTCGGTTGAGGACGCACAAACTATCGCTGAAACACTGCGCACAGCACGCTCTGGCATCGTTCGTGAACAAACCCTGCCTCTGTGGAATGCACCACTTTTTTTCCTGCTACTGATTGCCTTAAAGCTGCTGGAATGGTTTCTGCGCTTGCGCTGGGGTCGCCTATGAACACTTTTCAAAAATTAGCGACCGCCTGCACGCTGTGTGTAGCAACACACACGACGGTAAAGGCCGCCAACGTTACCGTAGTCATCAGTGGCCTCGGCGGCAGCGAAGAATACTCAGAAAAATTTAACGAGTACGCAACCACCATTGCTGATACTACTCGCAACATCGCACTCACCCCGACTGACGTCATGTTGCTACGCGGCGATGCCTCAAAGAAAGAAATTCTCATTGCCCTGTTTGACGCCATAGCGACCCGCACCGACATTGATAAATTCAGCGCTTTTTTTATCGGCCACGGATCTTTTGACGGCAGAGCGTATAAGTTTAATATTCCGGGCCCGGACATCACCGGTGAAGAGTTAGCTGAGCTTCTTAATAAAGTTCAGTCAAAACAACAATTGGTCGTTGCCTCAACCAGTGCCAGTGGCGCACTGTTAGATATTATCGATACCGGTAGTCAAACCACCGGCCAGCGAATATTGATCACCGCCACAAAAAATGGCCGTGAGAAGACTGCCGTACTGTTCCCGGAATTTATGGTGGAAGCACTGGATGGTGCCACCGCGGATACCGATAAAAACGAAAGCATCAGCGCCGCAGAAATGTTCGAATACGCCCACCGTGCTGTTGAGAGCCACTATGAAACGGAAAAGTTGCTTGCGCCAGAACATGCCAGACTAACAGGCGAAGCCGCCGAAGGGTTTGAAATCGCACGTTATGGCAATTTACTCAGCAGCCGGGATCAAATACCACAGGAACTCATCAGCACGCGCGAAACCCTGGCCAACCAGATAAACATTCTCCGTTCACGCAAAGAAGACATTGATGAGGACGAATACTTCGACACGCTGCAGGATCTCATGCTGAAACTTTCAGACATTCAACGCCAGATTGACGATTCGTCAAAATAGAAGCGGGAAATGACCTCAATGCAACTCGATTCAACCACCAGAAATGTCGCTTTGAAGCTCGCACGCCTGGCAGCAGCATCCGTACTGCTCTCTGTACCCTTAAGTACTTTAGCGGAAGAGTATGACCCCAATCGGCACGATCAATTGCTTGAGTGCGATCGTGTCTACGATCGCGGCAACATTGATCAAGCGATCAGTTGCTACACGCCGCTAAAAACTAGTGATTCCTTAGCGATAGCCGCAGAAGCTACCTGGGCATTGGGTGATACCAACAAAGCCAACGAACTTTTCAGACTGGCTGTACAGGCTCAACCGCGCAACCCGCACCTTCGTGCACGATGGGGGCGATTATTTTTAAGCACGCACCAGCCGAGTCAGGCAGCGCCACTTTTTCAGGAAGCCCTGCAACTTGATCCGGACTTGCTGCACGCAAAAACCGGCTTAGCTGCAGCCCTGCTGTCGCAGCCCGGAGCAGAAGCACGCAAGCTTCTCGCAGAGATATCAATTGAACATCCGGATGATGTCGAAACACTGTTGATGCTGGCCAGGCTTGAACTTGAAACCCGCAATCTTGATCAGGCAGATCAACTGTTAGACCGTGCGCTTAGCAGTGCTGAGGCTCAAGACATTTCACCACTGGACATCTACGCACTAAAAGCATCCGCTGATATGCTGCGCGATGTTGAAGACAGTGAATGGACGAAGAAAGCCTTGCAAATCAGCCCGGCTTACGGCGATGTATTTTTCGTCTCGGCGCACTATCACCTGATTAACTATCGTTATCGAGAAGCGGTGGCAGTACTGCGCAAGGCGGTAGAAGTACAGCCAAGTCATTGGAGCGCACATTCACAGCTGGGTATCAATCTGCTTCGCCTGAACGATATAGCCGGTGCTAAAAAGCATCTTGAAATCGCCTATCGCGGTGACCCGTATGACACCGCCACTGTCAATACACTAAAGCTGCTTGACACACTTGATGAATTTAAAGATCTTGACACTACGGCCATATTTCGCCTGCCCGGAGACAGTGATGACAAAACTGTGCCCGTCGTCATGCGTCTGCATCGTGATGAAGCAAAGTATCTGTCACCTTATGTTGAGGAACTCACGCTAAAAGCCGTAAAAACCTTCTCTGAGCGTTACGACTTCGCACTTGCAGAGCCATTGATTGTTGAGCTATTCCCGAATCATGATGATTTTGCCGTCAGAACCGTAAGTACTCCCGGCGTCGGCTTGTTAGGCGTCACCTTCGGTTATCTTCTCGCCATGGACAGCCCATCCGGTCGAGCTCCCGGAGAGTTCCATTGGGGCAGCACGTTGTGGCACGAACTGGCCCACGTGTTCACGATTGAAAAGTCCGATCACCGAATGCCTCGATGGTTTACTGAAGGGGTATCTGTGTATGAAGAGTGGACAACCGGCCCGCTTCGCGGCAGACACATACCCGTTGATGTATTACAGGCTATTGCAGAAAATAAACTCCTGCCAGTTAAAGATCTGGATAGTGGCTTTGTAAGACCCACCTACCCTAATCAAGTCACCGTCAGTTATATGCAGGCCGGTTTGATCTGCGAAATGATTAGCGAGTTCTGGGGTCACAACAAACTCACTGAGATGCTGGTTGAATTTGACCAGCGCAAAGACACCACCGAAGCGGTCCGAACAGTACTCGGTATCAGCACCGCTGAACTGGATCGAAATCTCAAACAATACATAGAGTTGAATTTCGGCAAAGTTATCAGCGAATTCGACAACTGGCGCGAACTACTAAGCAGTATGCACACCGCAGTGCAATCAGACCAATGGGCCACTGTGGTAGCACTGGCAAATCAGGCCAATGAAATTTATCCGGAATATGTTGGCAATGGCACCACTTATCTCGCACTGCATGAAGCTTATGAGTCTAATGGTGACGTCGACCGTGCGGTTGACGTACTTGAAACCTGGTTTGACTACGGCGGCTACCAACCTGACATGCTGCATCAGCTTGCGCATCGTTTGCGTGACCAGGGACGTACCGATCGCGCCACAGAAGTACTCGAATCAATAAACTGGGTCAGCCCGAACAACATTGACCTTCACGAGCGATTGGGTAAAGACTATCTGAACAGAGGGGACAACCAGGCAGCTATAAGAGAGTTTCAGTCACTGCTTGGTCTGAACCCGCACGACAAATCAGATGTATACCTCAATCTCGCCTACGCTTACAAAAACCTTAACGATAAAAAACGTGCAAAGAGAAATGTGCTGCAAGCGCTGGAACTCGCGCCCTTCTTTCGGGAAGCACAAGACTTACTCGTGGAACTAACTGGAGACTCTTCATGACCGACCACCCTTCACAGACCGAGGCGGCTGCCGAATCGACTGCAAGAGACGTAGAGGACTTCCGCTACGTTGTAGACAATATCCGTCATCAGGTCGGGCAAGTGGTCGTAGGCCAAAGTGACGTGGTTGAGCACCTGCTCATCACACTATTGGTAGGCGGACATTGTCTGATCACCGGCATGCCGGGTACGGCCAAAACTTTACTTGTACGTACGCTCTCTGAAGCACTGGGCCTGCAACACAATCGAATCCAGTTCACACCCGATCTGATGCCAACAGACATAACCGGTACCGATATCATCAGTGAAGACGGCAGCGGCCAGAGAAACTGGTCATTTGTGCCTGGCCCTATTTTCACCAATGTATTACTGGCAGATGAAATTAATCGAACACCGCCTAAAACTCAGGCAGCACTGCTGGAGGCGATGCAGGAAGGCTCTGCGACGGTTCGCGGCACGCTGCATCAATTGCCTAAACCATTCTTCGTATTGGCAGCGCAAAATCCATTGGAGCTTGAGGGCACTTATCCACTGCCGGAAGCACAACTTGATCGCTTCCTGTTTAACATATTGCTTGACTACCTTGATGCAGATGATGAACTGGAGGTGGTTGCAAGATTCACCGGCGACCGTGGCACGCCGCAACCAACACCCTGTACCAATGCCGGGCAGATACTTCACTTTCAACAACTCGTCAGACAAGTTCCTGTTTCTGAGTCTGTCGCAAAGCATGCGGTTAACCTTGTTCGCGCCACCCGACCGGTCTACAACGGTGCGCCGGAACTCGTTAAGCGCTATGTAAAATTTGGTGCAAGTGTCAGAGCCACTTTGTTTCTGACATTATCTGCCAAAGCACGGGCATTAATGGATGGTCGCTACCATGTAACTCATGAAGACATCAACGCACTGGCGGCACCGGTACTCAGACACAGAGTGTTGTTAAATTACTTTGCTGAGTCGGACGGCGTCACCATGGAAGACATCATCAGCGACACTGTCAGGTCACTGACGTAGGTCCAGTTGACAATGAATTCCAACGCTTCCAAAAACCACCAGTCGCGCGCACTGCACCTGTTAAAACCCGATGTTTTAGCGCGTCTGTCTTCACTTGAGCTTGTCGCAAAGTCTGTGGTCGAAGGGTATTTCACCGGTCTGCATCGATCACCACATTTCGGTTTCAGTCAGGAATTCTCAGAGTACCGGGCCTATAACGATGGCGATGATCCACGCTTCATTGACTGGAACGTCTATGCCCGAACCGATCGCACCTACACCAAGCGCTTTATCGGCGAAACCAACACCACTATAAATTTGGTTCTCGATGTCAGCGGCTCTATGGCTTACGCCACCAACGACATCAGTAAACTGCTATACGGTAAATTTATCTGCGCATCACTCGCCTATCTGGCGCGCAAGCAACACGATGCTATCGGTTTGACGCTGTTTGATGAAAGCATAAGAGATCGAATCCCACCGTCTGCACACCCTGATACCTTATTCCGCTCGCTGGCACTGCTGGAAAAAACACAAGCCGACAGGAACACAGAGTTCAAAAGCCAGCTGCAGCAGTTGGCAGGAACATTCAGAAAACGCGGCATGCTGGTGCTGGTATCTGATTTTTATTGTGACCCGCAAGAATTGTCAGACCAACTACAACCGCTGGTCCAGCACGGCCACGAGGTTGCACTGTTTCATCTTCTTGACCCGAGTGAACGCAATCCGGCTGAGCATGTCAAAGAATTTAACTCGGCAAGTCTGCTGCGTGATATCGAGACGGGAGACCAAGTCAGCGTATCATCCGAATTTTTGCGATCTGAATACCCGCAAAGAATTGCCGATCATATTCAAACACTCAGTGATTTATCGCTACGCAATGGCTTTCACTACACCAGCTGTCAAACTGATGAAGCGTTGAACGAAGTACTGCACCAGTACCTGATCTTACGACAACAAAGGCGTTAGCAATGATTGGTTGCTTATATAAGCGCTTACATAAACAAAGGGTCTCGCTGTGAGTCTACTGGCACCGCTGTTTTTATTTGGCCTGCTCGCCGCCCTGCTTCCCTGGTGGCTGCACCGTTTGAGTGCCAGCAACCCACCACAGGCTGATTTTGGATCAACGCGCTTTCTTGAAGAAACCATAAGCACCTCCAGCAAGAAGAGACACACCAGGTACTGGTGGCTTTTGGCACTAAGAGTGTTGTTCGTGGCGCTGTTATCGCTGCTGTTTGCACAACCAGTCCTTGAACGCTTAAGGGCTGCTGGCACATCAAATGTCAGACATATATTACTGATCGATACTTCATTATCTCAAAACCTCAGTGGACGATGGGCCAAGAGCTTGGAAATCGCCAATGATATTCTCGATCAGGCATCAAGCGCTGATCAAGCCATCGTGATCTCTGCGTCTGATCGATTTGTTCAGTCACAGAGTGACACTACAATAGAGTCTGCAAGAGCACAGCTCGGGTCTCTTACACCACAGAACACCAGACTGGATTATGGTCGTATTGCCAGTGCGGTAGCAAGTGCGACGGCAAACCCTGCTGATAGCAACAATCACCTGCACATTATTACTGATGCTCAAGCATCCGCGCTACCCGACCGCTTTACATCACTTGCGGTCGACAGAGTGCAGAAATTAAATGTCTATTCAAGTGCAAGTACTGGTGACAGCAACACTTCTGTTACAGGCAAACTGGAAGCGTCACGCGACGATACGGCGAACGTTGTCGCCATCGTTAATAACTACGGTAGCAACACTTCCCGAACCCTGCAGGTACTGTCTGATAATGTAGCGTTAGCCAGCAAAGAGCTCAGTCTTACGGCAAATTCCAATATTGTTCATCGATTTGAAAACCTGGATATCTCAGAGGCCACTACCCAGCTTACTTTAAAAATAAGCCCCCAGGATTCGCTCGCAGAAGATGATTCATGGCGGTTACCATTGCCAAACAAAGACAAAACCGAGCTCACCATTATAGTGTCTAACAACGAGCCGTCTGTTTCGGGCACGTATGTAAAAGCCGCTATAGAATCAGACGTTCGCTTTAAAACCAGAATCTTAGAAGCAGACAGATTCACAAAAAGCGATGCCGGCAACCTGATAATAGTGCCTGACGCATCTGCCCTGTCGGATCGCGCTGCCGGTAGGCTGCGTGACTACGTTGAAGAAGGTGGCAACGTGCTGGTGGCAGTAGGCAGCACGCCACACAGCGCCGCAGCTCGATCCCTATTGGGAGTGACCTCTCAAAGTCAAAGCAGGCAATCAAGCAGGCAGTCGAGCAGCCAAAGCACAAAGGGCAATGGCGTCGGAGCAATTGATCAGTCGCATCAATCCACCAGCGGCCTGGAGAGCAACTGGAGATCTATTTCCATAATACAACACCACACACTAGAGCCGAAGATCACCGATCGATCCATAATAGAATTGTCTGATGGTTCTCCTCTCCTTATTGAAAAACGAATTGGCGCGGGCAAAATGTTGTTATTGGCCACTGCGCTTGATACTCGCTGGACCGACTTACCAACCGATTCAGTCTTCGTGGCCTTTGTCATCAAATCTATTGACTACCTCGGTGGTGACATCGCAGCCACAAGTTATCGCTCAACCGGGGATGCCATCAGCGTCTCTTCCGGGGCTCAGTTGTTAGATCCCGGTGGTGAACCGATGCGTGATCTCTCACAGCTATCTGACCGTACTTCAGTCAGACTCGACACACCCGGCATCTATCAGCTACGCAATTCAGCGGGCATTCAATCCATTGCGGTAAACAGTGATGCACGCGAATCCGATATTACAACCATTGATGACAGCACGCTCAATGATTGGCAGCAAACGGGCAACGCATCATCGAACACTACAACATTGAATCAACCATCAGACAAGAGCCAGAAAAGCTTCTGGTTGTGGCTTCTGCCGTTGCTGCTGGTGGTGGCTTTGCTAGAATCGCTATACAGCCACAGGCACTTGTGGATCAGGCGCGAGGCTTAAACAATGAATACTCGTCACAGTAAAAAACCGAACCAGCACTTTGATAGCTATCTGAGCCAGTTCAGGCGGCGATACAAACTACGTATCATTGTGACCGCTGTCGCAGCGGTTATATTTTCGGTACTGACGCTATCACTTGCGACAGCGGTACTCAAAAACACCCTGGCTGACTCTAACTGGCTTTACTACCCTGCCCGCATCCTGTTGGTCGTACTGCCTGTCGTGATATTGATAGCGCTCCTGTGGAAACCCTACAAACAGTTCAAGCAATCTGCCGGTGGGGCAGAACTTGAAAAGGCTGTGCCCGAATTCAACGGTCGGGTAGACACCTACCTGGATATGAAGCGTCGTGATGTGCGCTCGCCGTTCGTCGGCTTGCTGGCCAGAGACGCCGCGAAGACCGCTGCAAAGCGGCCGGTGACATCACTTCTTCCCACTTCGGAAGTGATGGGACCACTTATCGCCAGTATCGGTATGTTCGCGCTTGCCGGTTGGTTATTTACCTCTATGCCGCTCGACTGGCGCGCCAGTATCAAACAACTCTGGATGGGTTGGTTTGTTAGCGACATTCTGCCGGAACGTTCAATCGCATTGGCTCCAGGTGATACAAAAATCAGAATCGGTGACAGCTTGTTTATCACCGCCACCCTTGATGGATTCGAATCAGGTCTGGCAGAGCTACATGTAAAGAGCAAAACCAGCGATGCTGACGGCAGCTGGGAAACCGTTGACATGAACCAACAGTCGGACGGTTCGTTCTCATTCACCCTGTATGGCGTCAGTGATCCGGTTGACTACTATGTCAGTGCGGCCTTCACTGAAAGTCCGCACGCCTCAGTTGACGTGGTGATACCTGCAAAAATAATATCAACCAGTCACGAGTATTTTTATCCTGACTGGACTGGCCTTGAGCCGGTAACCGTAGAAGATGCCACAGACATCACCGTAGTGGCAGGATCCCGCGTAGAAATCACTTTCAATACCGACAAAGCGCTACAGAAAGCAGTGGTGCTTCATGACGGCACTGAAGTAGACGCTGAAAGCATTGCTGACAATAGCTATATGGCAAGTATTGATGTTACTGAAGAAGGCGAATATCAGTTAATGGACCTGCATCAGGATGATCAAATTCCACTGTCCAGAAAATACAATATCACCCTGATCGAAGATGCAAAACCCACCGTCACCTTCAACCAACCGGGTGGAGACTGGAGTGCAACCCCTATCGAAGAAGTGGTTGTTGGCGTTGCTGCAGATGATGACTTCTCAGTTGAGTCCGTCACACTCAACTTCTCTGTTAATGGCGCTGAGTGGCAGCAAATTCCGTTAAACGAGGAAAATAAATTCGAGCACCTTTTTATGCTCGAAGATTTTTACAACGAAAAAGGCGGACCACTACTCGCAGGCGATCTGATCAGCTACTACGCTGAAGCCAAAGATCGCGAGCAAGTGGTATCCACTGATATGTTATTCATTGATATACGACCGTTTGAGCGTAGATTTACCCAATCACAACAGTCAGGCGGTGGCGGCGGAGGCGGTTCACAGCAACAGGAGCAAGAGATATCACAACGTCAGAAAGAAATTCTGGTATCGACTTTCAACCTGATTCGGGATGCTAAAAATAACGAAACCACCTTGATTGATCCAAGTGACACCGCCACGTTATTGTCTGATCTGCAAGGCACGCTAGCCGATCAAGCAGTCAAACTTGCCGAGCGCGCTGAGGCACGGCAACTATTAAACAACGATCCTGACATCGCACGCTTTGTAGAGTTCATGGAAGAAGCCGCAGAGTCTATGCGACCTTCAGCAGAATCACTGGCGCTGCAAAGTTTTGAAGAAGCGATAAAACACCAGCAACGCGCGCTGCAATACTTAAAGCGTGCAGAATCTATTTTTAATGACATCACTATTAATCGCAACCAAAGCAGTGGCGGCGGTGGCGGCAGCGCCAGTCGTGATATGGCAGAGATGTATGAGCTTGAAATGGATCTGGCCAAAAATCAATACGAATCACCCGATGCCGTAGCGGAAGGTAGCCCGCAACAACAGGCATCTGAAGACGCCTTTGACAAGCTAAAAGACCTTGCTAAACGACAACAACAACTGGCGGAAGCTGCTGCCAAAAAAGAAGAGTTATCAGAAGCCGAGCGCTGGCAACAGGAAAAACTACGACGTGAGCTTGAAGAACTGCAGCGCGAGCTGGAGCAGCTGCAGCGCGAGCAAAGCCAATCTTCAGATCAACAACAAGGACAACAGCAAAGCGGGCAGCAAGGTCAGGAAGGTCAGGAAGGCGAGCAATCACAACAGGCAGACGGCAGTCAAAGTAGCAGTGCAGGAAGCTCAGGCGGCGCATCGCAACAGGCAATGCAAAATTTGCAAGAGGCCATAGAGGAGCTCAGAAACAGCGAAGAAAATGCCTCCAACATGACAGCCGAAGAACGACGCCAGGCAATGCAGAGTGCCAGTGAAAAGCTACGCCAGTCGCTCGAGCAAACCGCTGACGCCAGACAACAGGAGTTGCAGCAGCAAATAACCGATGCGGCTGCATCCGTTCGCGATTTAAGTCAACAGCAACAACAGACCTCTGAGCAACTACGCGAGGCAATGAAGCGTGCGATGGAAGCGCGTAAAGAAAATCGTTACGAAAGCGGTCTGGATTCTCAACAGGAACAGAGACTCGCCGAGCAGAAGCGTCAAATGCAACGTGACCTGGAATCCATCAAACAACAAATCGATGAGGCGTCGAAGCGCTTCTCTGAACAAGCACCATTGACGACAGAACGGCTCGAACAGGCACTGACTGAGCTCGATCGAAATCAGACATCGGAGCTGATGGGAATATCGGGCGATATGATTGAAGAAGGCATGGCCCCGCAGGCGGCCTTGCGTGAAGAGCGCATCAGTGAAGCGCTGCGGAATTTACAAACCGATCTATTTGAGTCTTCCTCACTGGCAGCCGCTGAAACCGGCACCGGCGACGAATCAGACGCAAGTGCGGAAGACGCCACACGCGCAATACAACAACTTAGACAAGCACTTTCCGAGGCCTTAGCTCAAAGTGGTCAGAACGGTACTGAAATGGCCGAGCTACAGAGATTGGAGCGCGGTTCAGGTGACGAGGGTCAGCAGGGCGAAGGCGAAGGCGAGTCACAATCAGGTTCCGGGCAATCAGGGCAAAGCCAGGAACAAGGTCAAGGTCAAGGCCAGACAGGTAACTCTTCAGACCAGGGAACACCACAAGGGCCCGGTCAGTCTGGAAGTACACTCGCTTTCGGCTCGAACAATTCTGCCTCTGGCGATCGCGAGCTTCCCGTTAGTGAGGGGCAGCAGCAGCTGATTGAAGAGTCGATCACACAACTTCAACAGCTGGCGGGTGATGATATCGAAGCGCTTTCCGATCAGTCCCGCCAGGGTCTGAACGACCTTGCGAGAGAACTTCAAACCGGCAACGGTGATGAGAACAACAGACGTATCGAGGCCAACGTCCGCTTACTGTTGAAGCAGCTTGAGCAACTGGAACTGCAAATTTACAATGATCGCAAAACTGCCGAAACCACCCGCTCCAAACAAGCGGTGCGCGACCCAACAGGTTTTGATCAACAAGCGGCTGACTACTTCAGACGATTGAGTGAACCTGCAGGCTCATAAACCTGCAGCGTCAATCAACAACACCGACACCTGAAAAGTGAGCAAGACTCATAACACTCTGGAATCGTTCGCACCGATATTGCCAGATAACGCCGAACTTTTGATTTTAGGATCAATGCCGGGTGTGGCTTCCTTACAAGCGAACCAGTATTACGCACACCCTCGCAACGGGTTTTGGAAAATTTTACAAGCCATCTATGGTGGCACTATCGATACGTATGACGAGCGTCTTGCCCTGCTACAGACGCAAGGAATTGCCGTTTGGGATACATTGAAACACTGCGACAGGCCCGGAAGTCTCGACTCAAGCATTGCCACAAAATCTGCTATCTGCAATGACTTCAACGGATTGTTAGCACAACACCCCACCATCAGACTCATTGCATTCAATGGCAAGGCTTCCGAAAAGTGGTTTCGCAAATTAGCTTTACCTGACCTTCAACATCGGGACTCACTGGTACTCATCAGCCTGCCCTCCTCGAGCCCGGCAATGGCCTCACTGTCGCTTGAAGAAAAAACCGCACGCTGGCGTCAAGGACTTAACACATAAAGAAAATACCGCCTTTCAAACCCGGGTAGCGGCGGGAGAGTGTACTTCGAGCGACAAATGGTATAGAACTGGCACGTGTAGTGGATTCGCAGCACGCCACCCTGTTTCCTTCATGCCCTTGCCCTTCAGATCACTAATCACTCACCGATCTATGCTGCTCACGCTGATAGTAATACTGTTAGCCAGCGCGGCACTTTTGCGATTGTTGTGGCACACAGATCAGCTGCACCAGGCACGCCTGACGAATGCACATCAACAGTATCTAACGGCAATGATATTGTTTGAAAAAGACAACGAAGAAAACGCAGCAGCCCTGCTGAAACTGCATTGGCAGGCCACCCAAAAACGCTTCAAAACCTACACCGACAAAGCGCTCTGGCCAGGCCTGCATGAATTGTATTTTGAAGCTCCCTGTCATCTGCACATGAGAATGGAGGCGATCGGTGGCAGATCAAGCAACGCCACAAGCCCTCCGGAGCAAGCGGCGGTGGATAACATGCTGCTACTTGGTTTAAGCGCCGTGATTGATGAGCTGGATACAGCCAACCATCAGACGTTAAAACGTCTTAAGTTAGCAGCACTGGGTATATTGCCTGCGCTGCTGTTGTGGTTGATCCTGTACCATTTATTCATCTACCGCCCGATGCGCAAAGATTCCAGGCGCGCCAGCGATGAACTGCAGTTTAAAAACGATCAGTTGGACAGCCTCACTTACAGCGATCAACTGACCGACACCGCTAACAGAAAAGCCATCACCCAGTTTTTATCAGACTACGAGGAAGTTGAAAAAAACAACGGAGAATTCATAGCGCTGGCCATAGTTGACCTTGATCACTTCCAGCAGATTAATGATGTCTTCGGTTACTTTGCAGGGGATGCTGTACTCAAGGAAGTAGCCGCCAGAATCAGTTACGAATTAAGAGATGAAGATCAACTTGGTAGAATTGATTCTGACCGCTTTGCAATTGTACTGTGCGATTTAACGGCACCAAAAAATGCCGAGCAAATAATTGACCGCATCCAGCGGGCAATTGAACAGCCACTGCACTACAAGCAAAACACGCTCAATGTCACCTGCACTGTCGGTGCAACAGTTCAACAATCGAATGCGATAGAAATTGCCGAGCTGTTTAAACTCAGTGACCAGGCGTTGCTGCAGGCTAAACAGAACAGAAGAGGATCAGTATTCCTGCTATCAGATAAACAACAGCAAGCGCTATCAAGACAAAGACAAATCATCAACACTATTAAAAACGCGCCGCCCGACAATATATTCGATCTTGCATTTCAACCCATCGTAAATTTAAACACTCGCAAGATCGCAAGTTGCGAATGCCTGTTGCGTTGGAAAGGATCACAACCAGAAGAAGTCGCCGCGACAGAACTGGTACCTATTCTTGAAATGTTTGGAGATATCAACGAAGTGGGACTGTGGGTGCTACAGACCAGCATGCGACAAATTAAAACATGGCAGGCCCAGTACGATATCGATGATCTGGTGATGTCTGTGAACGTCTCAGCCAGACAACTCGAGACAGAAAACTTTTCACAGCAAATCGCTACCATTGCCGCAGAACTGGATTTGGCCCCACAATGCGTCTCTTTAGAATTAACTGAAACGGTGGCGATCAAACACCTGGAAACGGGCAGACATCAACTAGCCCAACTTAGAAATCTTGGATTTAATATATCGCTTGACGACTTCGGGACAGGTTATTCATCATTGCAGTATTTAAAACAGATCCCTGCCACCTCCGTCAAAATTGACCAGTCTTTCGTTCAGGAGATGCTGAAAGACGAACGCGATATGGCGATCGTTAAAGCCGCTATCGATATCGCCACCGCGATCGGCCTGAAAGTGATTGCAGAAGGCATCGATACCCACGAGCAAGCGGACTCCCTGCAGACTCTGGGCTGCCAATTCGGCCAGGGCTATTTGTTTGCCAAGGCATTATCGGCGTCGGAATTCGAACAGAAGCTAGTGCTCCGTGGCGATACGGCATAGCACCCCACCCCGTATCAGTAACATAATTGTTACGTATTTCAGCGGCTTATCATAAATCCAAAGTATTAGTTTTTAACATCACCGCGCAGGCTAATAAGCGCTAAACAATGCTACAATTCCGAGCATCATCGGAGTTGAAATCGCTTTAAGCGCTTGCTCAACTGCCAGTCTGATCATGATCGGCATTACGCAAGAGCCACCGGCGGTATAGCGAGCTGGCATCCCCGGCTACACGCCGCTCCGTCTACAAATTTAGCAATGTCATTGCACCGCGGAACACGTTTGTACTTCAAACTACGCCGTAGCAACAGACAAAGTAATCGGTACACCGCACAACCACTCAGGGGTTTATATATGTCATTTAATATCATGGATATGGTTAAAGGTCAGATCAGTGATCAGCTGATCGGCCAGATTGGAGGCTTGCTAGGCGAAAGCCCGGACAAAGCACGAAGCGCAATAGACAGCGCTGTGCCGACCTTACTGGCAGGAATTGGCGAGTCTGCCCAGAACGCCAATGGCGCTGATGCATTATTCAATCTGGTTAACCGGCAAGACGACAACATCGTCGATAACATCGGCGCAATGATTGGCAGTAATCAATCGTCAGAATTAATCGAATCCGGTACACGTGGGCTCGGCTCAATGCTTGGCAACAAAGGTGTTACCAGCATGATTTCCGGATTATCCGGCCACACCGGTCTTGGTAAAGGATCAGCCGGGTCATTACTGGGCATGCTTACGCCGATGGTAATGGGTCAGCTAAAGCGAAAATCCGGTGCAGACGGTCTAAATGCCAGTGGATTGGCAAGCATGCTAAAGAGCCAGGGCAGCAATATCTCGGCTTCCATGCCAGCCGGAATGCTGAAGCAACTTGAAATCGCAGGTTTTGGTGAAAGTGATGTATCAATGGGCGCACCCACGGGTGGCGGTTACTCGGGCAGCAACGTAGCGGCCGGTGCCGCTGCAGGCGTTGCCGCAGCAGGTGCTGGTGTTGCTGCAGCCGCAGGCTCAGTCACTCGCGGTGCCGGCAATGTGGCCTCAGGCGCAGCTGATGCTGCACGTGGTGCAGCAAGCAGTGCCACACAAGCAGCAGGCAACGTAGCAGGATCTGCTGCTGGTGCTGCCAGCAGTGCAGCTCAGGGCGTTTCCAATGCCGCAAGTGGCGCGGTTGACGCGGGCAGAAATGTGGCTGGCGCCGCAGGTCGAGGCGTCAGTCAGGCTGCAGGCAGTGCTGCCGATGCAGCCGGTAACGCAGCAAGTGCTGCCGGACGCACAGTATCAGGTGCTGCCAGTGGTGCTGTTGATGCTACTCGCTCCGCAGCTTCGGGTGCGGCAGATGCTGCACGTGGCGCTGCCGGAACAGCTGCAAACGCAGCGGGCAACGCAGGACGCACCGTCACCGGGGCAGCAAGCAGCGCGGTAAGTGGCGTATCGAGCGCGACTCAATCAGCCGCTTCAGGCGCCGCAGACACTGCCCGTAACGCGGCAGGCTCAGTAGGCAATGTGGCGGATCGCGCAACAGACACAGCACGCAATGCAGCAGGTTCCGCTGGCCGTGCAGTAGACAGAGGCGTAGATGCAGCAGGAAACAAAGTCGGTGACGCTGTTGATAGCACCAAACGCGCTGCAGGCAACGCGACACGCTCGGTGAAAGACACCGCGCATAGCGCTACCCGTGATGCAAACACAAGAGTGGACTCAGCTCGAGGCAGTATCGAAGCGCCGCGTAAAAGTGGCGGTGGTTTCTGGAAGTGGTTAATTCCATTGTTAATTGCCGCGGCAGCTTGGTTTGGCTTTAAGCAAATGGGCACCAAAGACGTCGATGTTTCAGGCACCGTTGGTGATGTCACTGAATCTGCAACAGGTGTTGCGGGCGATGCAGTCGATGCCACTAAAGATGCTGCCGCCGGTGCGGTTGATGCTACTAAAGACGCTGCGGCTGGTGCAGTGGACGCAACGAAAGATGCAGCAGCTGGCGCAGTTGACGCAACGAAAGACGCAGCAGCTGGCGCAGTAGACGCAACGACAGATGCAGCATCAAGTGTAACTGCCATGCCTTCTATGGAAATGCCTGCAATGCCAGGACTTCCTGAAGGCATGAGTGAAGAGCTCGGTGGTGCCTTCTCTGGTGCTAGCAATGCATTGGGAAGCATCACTGACGTAGATTCTGCGAAAGCAGCGCTGCCTGCACTTGATGGTCTCACTGGCATCATGGACAAGGTACCTGAAGCTGCCCGTGGCCCACTGAGCGGCATGGTTGGTAACCTGACGCCGATGCTCGATAAAGCAAATGCAATTCCCGGTGTCGGAGACGTATTGGCACCTGCGCTGGAGAAGCTGAAAGGCTTCATGTAAGCCCCGGCTTTAAGTAGCACCGAAGGCGGGGTTTTACCCCGCCTTTTTTTTATTTTTTGTTCGCGTAGGTATTCCTGCTACTACTCTGTGCATTAGCATCAGGGTGCATCAGCATCAGGCGGAAACCTCAGGTAACTATTCAGCAGGAAATGACCTGCGAAGTGACAACTTCTGCTGCTATACAACCGTGACCACAGCGTGAGCGGCAATCCCCTCCTCCCTACCGGTAAAGCCCAGCTTTTCACTGGTAGTCGCTTTGACGTTAACCTGCTCTTTTGAGATACCGAGATCTTCAGCCAGCGTCACACACATTTCTTCTATAAAATTAGCCAGCTTGGGTCGCTCTGCTACGATTGTGACATCTACGTTGTTGCACACCATACCGCGCTCAGCTATCAGCTCCACAACCCGACGCAGTAATATACGACTGTCTATACCTTTGAAGGCGTCATCCGTATCCGGAAAGTGGCGGCCAATATCACCAAGCGCACAGGCACCAAGTAGCGCATCGCATAACGCATGGGTTGCTACATCGCCATCGCTGTGAGCTTTAAAGCCTTTGTTATGCGGAACATCAACTCCGCATAACCGCACAAACTCTCCATCACAGAAAGCATGTACGTCATAACCATGTCCTATACGCATTGTTACTTCCCGATAATTGTGTTGGCTAACTTTCCCGACCTTGTGCGGCAAGGTAATGCTTCGCCAGAACCAGGTCAGTGGCCGTTGTTATTTTAATATTGTCAGATTGACATTCAATCAGCATAGGCTTGTAACCTGCATGCTCCATAGCTGAGGCTTCATCAGTGATAGCAACACCATCGACCAGTGCTGTATTCACAACGCTTAGTAGTTTATCAACGTCAAACAGCTGTGGTGTCGCGGCACGCCATAGAGACTCACGATTAAGGGTTTGTTGTATACGACCGTCTCTGCCCGCAAGCTTGATGGTATCGCTGACCGGCATCGCAAGCAGTCCGCCGTTGGAGTCGCTACCAACCTCTCTGATAAGCTTATGAATATCACTTACCCTTACACAAGGCCTCGCAGCATCATGTACCAACACGCTGCCGCCCGTCGGAGCAATCTCGCGAAGACGGGTAAGACCGTTTTTTACCGACTCAGCTCGATTGGCACCACCAATACACGTGACTATTTTTGATCGAAGTAATTGCGCCTGATCTACAGAGCTATCATCGGAATACAACAACACATCTTGGTTGTCGATGTTAATTGCATCTAACACCACCACAATTTTTTTTATTGACTCTACGAGCAACAATCGATTGATCGTCTTTCTTAGTACAGAGCCGCCCCCCAGTTCAATATGCTGCTTAGGGGTTGCGTTGTTCATGCGACGGCCGCTGCCTGCCGCGGGAATCACAGCATACAACTCTTGACTATTTTCTACCTTAGTTACCTTGCCGGTAACTTCATCCGCGACGCGGGACGCACTCATTGTACCTGCAGGTCTCGCTTTTCTTTGTTTGCCACTCGAGCCAGGTTGTCGTTTTCAAGACCTGGACCGACGTCAACCTTTTCCCCGACAAACTGGTAGAAGGTTTCGCCTTTTCCAATCATGCCTAACTCTGAGCGTGCACGCGCTTCTATCTCGCCGTGGCCGTCTTCAAGATCTTTCACTTCAGCGCGCAGCGCGCTGTTGATATCTTGTTGATCTTCAAGCTTTGAGCTCAGTACTTTAATCTCTGATTGGTACTGGCGGACTTCACGCACGCCTCCATCACCAACCCATAGGCGAACCTGCAAGGCAATAAACATCACCGCCAATACTGTAATCAGTAATTTCAACTATGCGCTCCCGATAACCAACTGGGCAAGACCATTACCTGAATCGCTGCCTTAGATAGC
Source organism: uncultured Granulosicoccaceae bacterium (assembly GCA_937928685.1). Classification (GTDB taxonomy): domain Bacteria; phylum Pseudomonadota; class Gammaproteobacteria; order Granulosicoccales; family Granulosicoccaceae. The sequence continues at coordinate 28,455 of CALGJU010000118.1, read as the reverse complement.
TTGCTTAAAAGCAGACTTACCGGCATATACAGCGCGATCACCGAGCTTTTCTTCGATTCTAAGTAACTGGTTATACTTAGCAGTCCGGTCTGAACGCGACAATGAACCGGTTTTGATCTGGCCGGCATTGGTGGCGACAGAGAGATCGGCAATAGTGGTATCTTCGGTTTCCCCTGAACGATGTGAAGTCACTGTGGTGTAGCCCGCCGCATGCGCCATCTCTATCGCCCTGAGTGTTTCAGTCAGAGTGCCAATCTGGTTCACTTTAATTAAAATCGAGTTCGCTATAGATTCTTCGATTCCTCTGGCCAGAATTTTGGGATTGGTTACAAACAGATCGTCACCCACCAACTGGACCTTATCACCGGTTTTTTCTGTCAGCAGCTTCCAACCTTCCCAATCGTTTTCATCCATTCCATCTTCTATAGATATGATCGGATATCGATCAACCCAGTCCGCCAGATAGTCGGTGAATTCAGCACTGTTAAACTTACGGTTTTCAGACGCCAGATCGTAAACGCCATCTTTGCAAAACTCAGAGCTGGCTGCATCAAGTGCTAGAAAAACATCTTTGCCTGCGGTGTACCCGGCTTTTTCTATCGCTTCAAGTATCGCTTCAATGGCCGCCTCATTCGATGGCAAATCGGGAGCAAACCCACCCTCGTCACCTACAGCGGTATTCAGCCCTTTCGCACTGAGTACCTTTTTGAGCGTATGGAAAATTTCCGCCCCGATGCGCAAAGCTTCCGAGAATGACGCTGCACCCACCGGCATCACCATGAACTCCTGCAGATCCACACTGTTATCAGCATGTGAACCACCATTAATAATATTCATCATTGGCACTGGCAGGGTCACTGCCTTGTCACCACCGAGATATTCAAACAACATCTGTTTTTTATAAATTGCCGCTGTCTGGGCACACGCAAGTGATACCGCGAGCAATGCGTTAGCACCTAAACGACTTTTGTTTTCAGTGCCATCAAGCTTCAACATCGCTTCATCTATTTCCTCTTGCGAGGTGACATCCATACCAACAATCGCATCGGCAATTTCACCGTTGACGTTGGCAACCGTCTTGATTACACCTTTGCCAAGATAACGCGAAGCATCACCATCGCGCAGTTCCAGGGCTTCACGCTCGCCAGTAGACGCGCCAGAAGGCACAGCCGCCCTGCCCATCTCTCCGGTGGCAAGGGTGATATCTGCTTCAAGCGTGGGATTGCCACGTGAATCGATAATTTGTCGGGCGTGTATTTTGGTAATCGCGGTCATGCTGACTCCGTAGTTTTTTGTAAGCAACTGCTAGCCGGGTAGCGCAAGTAACTCGTTCTCAGGCATCGCGGAAGCTTTTGTCACTGCATCAAGTTCTATTAGTGTGCCAAGAAGTGATTCCATTTTTGCAAGCGGCCATGCATTCGGACCATCACTGAGTGCATTGTCTGGATCAGGGTGTGTTTCCATGAACAATCCGGCAACCCCTGCTGCCACTGCGGCACGTGCTAACACCGGCACAAATTGCCGCTGCCCGCCGGATGAACTGCCCAAGCCGCCGGGTTGCTGTACTGAATGGGTCGCATCAAAAACCACCGGGCAACCCGTTTCACGCATAGTGGCCAGGCCGCGCATATCAGATATTAAAGTACGATACCCGAAACTCACGCCGCGCTCGCACACCATTATATTTTGATTGCCGGTTGCATGAGCTTTGGCCACCACATTTTGCATATCTTCAGGCGCCATAAACTGCCCCTTCTTTATATTGACAGGCTTCCCGGCTTCACACACTCGTTGAATAAAGTTGGTCTGCCTGCTCAAAAACGCCGGTGTCTGTATCACGTCAACCACCGAAGCCACTTCATCAATAGGGGTGTCTTCGTGCACGTCGGTGATAACGGGTATGTTGTAGTCTGCACGAACCTTCTCAAGCAGCCTTAAGCCCTCTTCCATGCCCGGGCCGCGGTAACTTGCACCTGAAGATCGATTGGCTTTGTCAAAAGAGGACTTATAAATCAATGGAACATTGAGCCGCTGAGACATCCCGAGCAATGCTTCCGCTGTCTGCAGCGTGGTGCGCTCATTCTCAACCACACAGTTACCGGCTATTAAAAATAGCGGCTCACTGAGGCCGACATCAAACCCGCAAAGCTTCATTTAGCGGCGTCCATGGCGGCATCCGCGAAAGCAATCGCGGCATCAATAAATCCGACGAATAGCGGGTGCCCATCACGCGGGGTAGATCGGTACTCCGGGTGATACTGACAACCGACAAACCAGGGATGATCACCTAACTCAATGATCTCAACCAACGGCTCTTCATCACCGGACTCACCAGAGACAATTAAACCACTGGCCACCAGTTTGTCGCGGTATCGGTTATTAAATTCATAACGGTGGCGATGACGTTCGACGATCACGTCCTCACCGTATAACGAGTGAGCAATGGTGCCTTTGGTCAAATAACACTGTTGCCCGCCCAGGCGCATGGTGCCGCCAAGATCAGTGCCTGAATCACGCTGCTCTACCTTGCCATCACGCTCCTGCCATTCAGTGATCAAACCAATAACCGGCTCCGGACACTGCGCCACAAATTCCGTGCTGCTGGCATCTGTTATACCGACCACATTGCGGGCAAATTCGATGGCCGCTACCTGCATACCCAGGCAAATGCCAAGGTAGGGTATTTTATTTTCACGCGCATACTGTACCGCTTTTATTTTGCCTTCCGTACCACGGGCACCAAAGCCTCCCGGCACCAGAATCGCATCAACTTCTTCAAGGAGAGACGTATCACCACCTTGAAGCTTTTCACTGTCAATGTAGTGAATGACCACTTTGACCTTTCTACCGATACCCGCGTGTGACAAGGCCTCATTCAGTGACTTGTATGACTCTGTCAGGTCAATGTATTTACCGACCATACCCACAACGACTTCACGCTCAGGATTTAACAGACCATCAACCACCCTGTCCCACTCTTCCAAGTTGGCAGGCGGCGCCTCTACGCCAAACTTGCGCAACACAATTTCATCCACCCCTTGCTTGTGGAAAACACTTGGCATGTCATAGATGCATTCCACATCGGTTGCTGAAATTACTGCCTCTTCTGCCACATTAGTAAAGAGTGCAATTTTCTTTTTTTCGCTGGCCGGCAATTCGCGATCCGAGCGACACATTAAGATGTCTGGCTGAATCCCGATTGATCGCAACTCTTTTACTGAGTGCTGGGTCGGCTTGGTCTTCATCTCACCGGCTGTCTTTATATATGGTATCAACGTCAGGTGGATAAACAGCGCCCCTTCTGGCCCTTGCTCAATGCCGAGTTGCCTTATGGCCTCAAGAAACGGCAGCGATTCAATATCACCTACGGTCCCGCCAATTTCCACCAGCGCGATGTCAGCCCCTGCCGCACCTTCGCGCATTAAGCGTTTTATTTCATCGGTGATGTGCGGAATGACCTGCACGGTGGCACCAAGGTAGTCACCGCGGCGCTCACGGGCAATCACGTTTTCATAGACCCGCCCGGTGGTAAAGTTATTCTTCTGGCCCATTTGCACCCGAACAAAACGTTCGTAGTGACCGAGATCAAGATCGGTTTCAGCACCATCGTCTGTCACAAATACTTCGCCGTGCTGGAACGGGCTCATGGTGCCTGGATCTACATTGATGTAGGGATCAAGCTTCATCAAGGTGACGCTGATGCCTCTGGACTCAAGCAATGCTGCGAGCGAAGCCGCGGCAATTCCTTTGCCCAGAGACGACACGACACCGCCTGTCACGAATATAAACCGTGTCATGGAATCACTCTAGAATTGGTGTGGAAGAGGTAGTACAAGATGGGGTTGCAGGTTACCAGAAGCACCCAAATCGGACAATGATCATCATTACTACTTTAGTGTTACATCAATGAATCAGCTCAGTTATTTCAGTGGATTATTAGCCGCTTAATGGACCCGTACCCACCACCCACCACCTTTATTTTTCTCATTACCAGATGGCTACAATAAAATACTTGCAAAACATGCTCTATAGGCGAAACCCGACGCCACAAATATCAATCAACTTTTCATCTTTATACACGAATGCCAGGCGACCACGCTGCCATGGCGGAATACCGCGCTGTTGCAGAAGAGATTTTACCGCCACACTGTGTTGTGCCCCGGGCGCCTTCCAACGCTCACCGCCACGGCGATTCCTCACCATCACGCTATCCCCCAGGTGTGAGGCAAGGCGGGGATGCTCGCAGGCCACCAGTTGCCAGCCGAGTTCCGGCAAAAATATGGGATAAGTAGTGTCAGGCCAACAATATTCAAAATCCGCTAGCGGTTCAAACGACTCACGTGGGCCGATAAATATTTCATCCCGATAGCGGGCTATGGCCGCCGACCCAAAGCCGACTCGTCCGTGACTATCAGTACCTGCCTCTACAATATCTTTGACTATCTGATCCAGTTGCACCTGCGAAGGTGCTAGAAAACCATGTGATTTAATCCAGTAGCGCAGAGCATTGCGCCGCCTCACAGGCGATAAAGCATTGATCTGAGGTAGCGATAACCGTGCGTGACTTTCATTACTTGCCACATCACCTGCCACATCAATTGCCGCAAGATCATTGCCCAGGCTTGCAGCGTCCGCACAATGAGCGGCGCTACGCGACAGCTGCTTCGCGGCCTGTGGCCAACGCTCAACAATCAGTGGCATGACCCGGTGGCGGATAAAATTGCGAGCATAGCGCGTGTCCTGATTACTTGGATCTTCGCACCAGTCAAGCGCAAGGCGCTGCGCGTACTGCACAATCGCATCGCGCGACACAGCCAACAACGGCCGCAGCAAATAGCCATTGCCAAACACCCGGCATTCAGGCATTGAAGCAAGACCTGACACCCCGGCTCCTCTACACAGCTGTAATAGTAGCGTTTCTGCCTGATCATCTGCATGGTGGGCAGTGCAAAGATATTCACCATCACTCAAATTCTCTTCGAAAGCAGCATAGCGGGCATCACGCGCAGCGGCTTCCGGGCTTAATCCGGAGTCAAGATCTACTGCGACGTTAATTACTTGAAATTCAACATTGTGCGCTTCACACAAAGCCGCACATTGAAGACCCCATTCAGCGCTTTGCGACTGCAAGCCATGATCAATATAAATGGCACGCGCCGCGCCCGCGTGGCTGTGACTCCATGCTGCTGCAAGAGATAGCAGTACCACTGAATCAACCCCGCCACTGAGTGCAATGACCAGACCGGGTTTTCCACTTAGCTGCCCGGTTAAGCGGTTGATTGATGCGCTGAACTGCGCATCAAGCGACGCACTGATACTAGGCTTCTTTGAATTCACCGAAACTGCGCAATCGTTCGGTGCGCTGGCGAATCAGGTCATCAAACAGCATTGACGACAGCTGGCTCAAATCTTCCACCAGGGCTTCCTGTAGGGATGCCGCAGTGGCCACATGGTCGCGGTGCGCACCGCCCAACGGCTCCTGAATAATTCGGTCTATCAAGCCCAGCTTTTTTAGTCGCTCAGTGGTTATGCCCATTGCCTCTGCGGCCTCAGGTGCTTTATCAGCACTTTTCCAAAGTATTGATGCACAGCCCTCAGGAGATATCACACTATAGGTGCTGTACTGCATCATGTTGAGTCGATCCCCCACACCAATCGCAAGTGCGCCTCCCGATCCGCCTTCGCCAATGACTGTGCAAATAATGGGAGTTCGTAAATCTGCCATAGTGATTAAATTGCGTGCGATCGCCTCACTTTGACCCCGCTCTTCCGCGCCAATACCAGGGTAGGCGCCGGGCGTGTCTATTAACGTAATAAGAGGCAGATGAAATTTTTCAGCAAATTTCATTACCCGTAACGCCTTGCGGTAGCCTTCGGGCTTCGGCATGCCGAAGTTGCGGTGCAAATTGCCTTTGGTGTCTCTGCCCTTCTGGTGCCCGATCACCGCGACCGCCTGGCCTCTCAGTCGGCCGATTCCTGCGATGATCGCCGGATCATCTGCAAAGGCCCTGTCGCCGTGCATCTCTTCAAATTCGGTGAAGATCGCGTCGATATAATCGAGCGTAAACGGTCGGTTAGGATGCCGGGCAACCTGCGATACCTGCCAGGGATCCAACTTGGAGAAAATTGACGCAGTGAGCTTGTCACACTTGGTCTGCAGCTTCGCGATGTCTTCAACCACATCAATATCAACATCATCACTGGCACTGCTTAGTTCTTCAATCTTTGCCTGAAGATCAGCGATAGGTTGTTCAAACGCCAAGTAACTGGGATTCATTAATTATCCTGAGCCTCACGGCTCAATCCTTCAGGTTCATTCAATCGGAAACACTACTTTTGTCGAGTATACCAAATCACCGCGCATTGCTCGCTCAATACACCAAATCAACATCACTGACGCCGTCAGTCTGGTTCAAAGACTCAAGTAGCTGAGCAGACGGGTTGATATGCCAATCTTCCCCCAGCCTGATTCTGGCAGTTGCTTTATCGTTGGTATAGTCGATCGCCACCGGTAACCGGCCACCACTTCTGTGCCCTGCCAATGCTGATTGGATATCCGCCAGCGACCCAGCACCACGCCAGGTAACCAGAAGCATACGCGCAAACCGTTCACGCGCATCCTCCATAGAGTAGATCTGTCTTGCCCTGATACTATAGCCGCCGCTGAATTGATCAATCCCTAACCCGCCTTCGATGACAACGACCGTGTCCTGACTGAGTTTCTGGCCCTCTGCATCAAGCAAGTCACCCATCACCACGACATCCACTTTGCCGGTGCAGTCATCTAATGTGGCGGTCATGATTTTACTGCCGCGATTAGTGGCTCTTATGCGGCAATCTATCACTAACCCCGCCACCACCGCATCGACAGTGGCACGGCTGGCCCTGCCATCTTTGCCACCGCTGGGTACGCGGGCGCACTGATCGGCAAGACGGCCAGTGGTAATTTTTTCCAGTTCCGGTAAAAACGGCTCAATGGGATGGCCGGACAAATAGAGCCCTGTGGTTTTTCTCTCGGCCGCCAGCCGCTCAAGCTCTGTCCAGGGTGGCGCAATGGTGAGCTCCACTTCAATACTTTCAGCCTCTGACAAATTACCAAACATATCTGTCTGGCCAGCATCCTTGTTTCGTGATTCTTGACTGGCAGCACTCAATGCCAGCGTTAGATTTTGCATTAACGTTGAACGTCCCTGCCATCGTGGCGGGTCAGTTTCTTCATTATCAACCGGCACTAAGGTATCCAGGGCACCGGCACGGATCAGGCCTTCAAGAACACTGCGACCGACATTGGCACCCGCCACCCTCTGACATATATCCATCAGGCTTTTGAACTTGCCGTTCTGGTTACGCTCATCAAGAATTTTTTCGAGTACCCCTTCACCCACCCCTTTGATTGCTGCAAGGCCGTATCGCACTGTGCGATCGTTGACCGGGGTAAAAGAGGTTTCGGAGTAATTAACCTCAGGCGGCAGTAGCTTGCAGCCATTTATCTGCAAATCTTCTACAGTGCGGACCACCTTTTCCGTGGCATCCATATCTGCGGTCAGTACCGCACTGTAAAACTCCGATGGATAGTGACACTTGAGCCATGCAGTCTGATATGACAGCACTGCATAAGCTACCGAGTGAGATTTATTAAAACCGTAGCCTGCAAACTTCTCTACCAGATCAAAAATGTTACTTGAAAGTTGCGCATCGATACCGTTGTTGTTGCAGCCTTCAACAAAAACGCCACGCTGCTTGGCCATCTCTTCAGGTTTTTTCTTACCCATGGCTCGACGCAACACGTCAGCACCGCCGAGCGTATAGCCCGCCAACACCTGGCCAATCTGCATGACCTGTTCCTGATAAACAATAACGCCATAAGTCGATTCAAGTATTGGCTTTAAGCTGTCATGCTGGTAGTCAGGGTGCGGATAGGAAACCGGTTCCAATCCGTTTTTACGATTGATAAAGTCATCCAACATACCGGAGTTCATCGGCCCCGGACGATACAGCGCCACCAGTGCAACTATGTCATCAAAGCAATCGGGTTTAAGGCGCGCAATCAGCTTTTTCATGCCACCTGATTCCAGCTGAAACACACCAGTGGTTTTTGCTTCCTGCAACAAGATATAAGTATCTTTGTCTGTGTAACTCAGCTTGTCGATATCAAGTTGTTCGTCTGCTGCCTTGTTCTTATTTATCATTTTTACAGCGTTGTCGATAATCGTCAGCGTGCGAAGGCCAAGAAAATCAAACTTCACCAAGCCTACTGCTTCAGCATCATCTTTATCAAACTGCGTAACCAGACTACTACCATCGGCCTCACAGTAGAGCGGTGTAAAATCAGTTAAGCGCGTGGGTGCGATAACCACACCACCGGCGTGCTTACCTGCGTTGCGTGGCAAGCCTTCCAGCTGCAACGCCATATCAACCACGGTGCGTGTATCTTCTTCATTCTCGTACGCGCGCTTAAAGTCCTCTGCAACCTCCAGAGATTTACTCAGTGTGATACCAATATCCATTGGCACCATCTTGGAGAGTCGATCACCAAAACCATACGGATGCCCCATCACACGGGCGACATCTCTGACCACCGCTTTGGCCGCCATCGTACCGTAGGTGATGATCTGCGATACTCTGTCACTGCCGTACTTTTCTCCAACGTATTGAATAACCTTATCGCGTTTATCCATACAGAAATCGATATCGAAATCCGGCATTGATACGCGCTCAGGGTTCAGAAATCGCTCAAAAAGTAAGTCAAAAGCAAGCGGATCAAGATCGGTAATGCCGAGCACATACGCCACCAGTGAACCGGCACCGGAACCACGACCGGGGCCGACCGGGACGTCGTTGTCGCGGCTCCATTCGATAAAGTCCGCAACGATCAAAAAGTAGCCTGGAAACCCCATTTGGATAATGACATCCAATTCTCTTTTTAAGCGCGCGTCATAGGGTTCACGAGTAACCGCAAAGTCATCGGCGCTTGTGTCATAAAGACGCTTCAGTCGTTTGTTTAAGCCCTCTTCAGACAGTGATCTTAAGTAGTCATTTTCATCCATGCCTTCCGGTACCGGGAAATCAGGCAGCATCGGATCACCAAGCGAAATCTCAAGGTTACAGCTGATCGCAATTTGCACTGTATTCTCAAGCGCCTGTGGCACATCCGAGAAGAGTGCAACCATTTCATCTTCAGAACGAAGAAATTGTTGTTCACTATAATTACGCGGGCGTTTGCTATTGGTGACTTCGTAGCCCTGCTGAATACAGACTCTGATCTCATGCGCCTCAAAGTCCTTAGTATCAATAAATCGCACATCGTTGGTCGCGACAACCGGGCAGGACATGCGCGCAGCGAGCGGCAGCGCGGCCTGGTTGTAGCGCTCTTCATCAAGTCGACCGGTGCGTTGTAACTCTATATAAAAACGCTCAGGAAACAATCCCATAAAACGCTTTAGACGTTCACTGGCAAGGTCCTGGTTGTCTGCTAAAAGCGCCTGACCTATATCTCCGAATCGCCCACCGGATAACGCAATAATACCGTTGGTATTGCCCTCTAACCATTCCACATGGAGCATTGCTCCTTCATGGGTCTGGCCCTCCTGATAACTTCTCGATACCAACTCTGTCAGATTCAAATAACCTTCAAGATTCTGCGCCAGCAGCACCATCGGCGTTGGCTGATCAGCCTCCGTCAGAACACGGGCATCGACGCCGATTATCGGCTTTAAGCCGCTGGCCAGCGCCGCACGATAAAACTTGATCAACGCAAACATATTGCTCTGATCAGTCAGGGCCACCGTTGGCATACCGCCGGATTTAACGGCCTGCATCAATGGTTTGATCCGCACCACGCTGTCCACCAGAGAAAACTCGGTGTGGACGCGCAGATGTGCAAAACGGGTCATAGCGGCAGATCCGTCACAGCGGGCTGAAGAATGTCACGCACCGGTCCAAACGTCTTTCGATGCACATCCAATACACCATGTTCCTGCAGCGCTTTCAAATGCACACGGGTCGGATAACCTTTATTGCTGTCAAAGCCATACTGTGGATGCTTCAAGTGCAGCTGACGCATGGTTCTGTCTCTGTCTACCTTGGCCAGGATTGAAGCGGCAGAAATTTCCTGAACCAGCGCATCTCCCTTGACGATCGCCTGGCAGTTGCATTGCGTAATCGGACATCGATTGCCATCGATCATGCAGTGATTGGGAGTCACAGACAGTCCCTCAATTGCGCGCGACATCGCCAGCATGGACGCATGCAATATATTCAAGCGATCAATTTCTTCCACCGAGGCTTCCGCAATACAGTATGCCACCGCATTGGCCTTGATCAGCTCAGCAAGTTCCTCACGACGCTCCTCGGTCAGCACTTTGGAATCCGCCAAGCCCGCCACTTTTCGCGCCGGGTCCAGAATCACCGCAGCGGCCACCACACTACCCGCCAACGGCCCCCGACCTGCTTCATCTACACCGGCCACCAAATACCGCTTGCTGGTACCGGCATTGTCAAAGAATAGTTGATCAAAGGACAGTTGAGGAGTTCGCATTAGGCTGTGCGTGGTCTGCTGAAGGTTCGTGAGCGGGAGAATCGAAGACGCAAATGATATCTGCTCACAGACCAGAAAGTTGGCCTAATTTCGACTTTGATGCAGATGACGATGCCTGCGATTCAAGGTATGGTAGCTGTAACGTATTTGACTCACTAAGGAAGCCCGTTTTGACCCCTAACCAACACGACGCCCTGCTGATCATCGATGTACAAAACGACTTCTGCCCCAACGGAGCGCTCGCTGTACCCGAGGGCGATCAGGTGGTACCGGTAATCAATCAACTGACCAGTCGATTTCAAACCATTGTACTGACCCAGGATTGGCACCCCGCCGGGCACGCGTCATTTGCCAGTACGCATGGTGCTGAACCGTTCTCAACCACCACCCTGCACTACGGAGAACAAACACTGTGGCCAGATCACTGCGTTCAGGGCAGCGACGGAGCAGAGTTTCACCAACAGTTGCAATCAAATGGTGCCGCTTTAATTATTCGAAAAGGCATGCACCCCGGTATCGACTCGTATTCTGCATTTTTTGAAAACGATAAAACCACATCAACAGGCTTAGGCGGGTATCTGCGGGCACAAAATATTAAACGGGTATTCTGTGTCGGGCTGGCGTATGACTACTGCGTTAGATTCACCGCGGAAGATGCAATGAAAGAGCAGTTTGATACTGTTGTCATTAAAGACGCATGCAGAGCAATTGATATGAACAACAGTGCCGCTGATGCAACTGGTTCATTTGATGATCTGGGTATAGCAATGATTCACAGCAGCGATGTAACCACCAGCTGATATCAAGTGCGGAGGTTGACTGGAAAATAAACAGATAAAAAGAGAGCCCGCCGTGGCGGGCCCGATTGGGGGTGAGATTTTCCTGGGGCATGGCCCCGATACCGGATTTTGATCCGGCTTCAATATTCACAATTCTCTGGAGCAGAAAGTAAAGCCTCTTACTGATATGTACATCCATGATGTGTGCCAGTGAGAAGTCGCCTGAAGGCCGACGAATCGTAACTGTCTAGTCGATCACATGTTGTTTGTGAAACCCGTGTCCCTTGAAACTTAATCACAGCGCCCCTACATCTGTAGCGTTGCACGAGATGCTGCCAAGCAGGTCCATGCAACATTTCTTATTTCCATATTGCTTAAAAGAGAGAATATGTATGAACGCTATAGACTTCACACCGTTATACCGCAGCACAGTTGGATTCGACCGGCTGGCTAACCTGCTTGATTCAGCACTTCAGCATAACCATAGCAGCGGTTATCCACCTTATAACATCGAATCAACCGAAGAGAATCATTACTCCATTACGCTTGCCGTGGCAGGCTTTACCGATTCCGAATTAGATATTCAAACCGAGCGTGGTGTACTCACTGTTCGCGGAGAAAAACAGCCCGCAGATAAAGAAGAACGTAACTTTCTGTATCAGGGAATCGCGACGCGTACCTTTGAACGTAAGTTCCAACTGGCAGACCATGTAAGTGTTGTAGATGCACAACTTGAAAATGGAATCCTGAAGGTGGACCTTGTTAAAGAGATACCCGAAGCGATGAAACCAAAAAAAATCACAATCGGTTCAGCAAGCCCCACGATAGAACACAAAGAAGAAGTCGCGGCCTAACTGCGACCACCGGCGTGCAGTAATTCTGCATTGCGATCACACTTGTGAGCAACTCAATTCTGTTGCACCACACGGCCTGGCACAATATTGTGCCAGGCTTTTTTAGCAATCTATTCTTTGATGAGTTGTAACAACTTACTCCGTATCCTTTTTCTGCTGATTGGCTTTCTGGCGTTCGGTCCAGTTGTAAGTTCCGGCAATAATCTGCTTGGCACTTAACACCCACTCCTCGCGCTCAATCCGATCCGGGAAGCCGTCAAGCATCGCGGCGTACTTCTCTACATCAGCCTTATTCCAGGCGGCAATATCTTCAAAATTATTAACCCCCTTGTCGTTCAGCATTTTCTCAATCGCAGGCCCAATCCCAAAGATCAGTTTAAGATCATCCTTGCCATCTTTACGGGTTGTTTTCTTACCGTCCGCAGTGACTGCAGCCTTCTTCGGCTTGCTGGCTTTCTTAGCCACCTTTTTTGCAGGTTTGTTCTTATTTTGAGCTTCTCGCGCTTTGCGTCGCTCGGCCCAGTTATAAGTTCCAGCAAGAATCTGCTTGGCACTTAGCACCCATTCATCACGCTCAATGCGATCCGGAAAGCCTTCAAGCATCTCTGAGTACTTCTCAACGTCAGCTTTTTTCCACTTCGCGATATGCTCAAACTTAGTCACGCGCTTTTGATTCAGCATCTTTTCGATCTTCGGACCAATACCAAAAATCAATTTGAGATCATCCTGACCATCTTTACGCGTGGTCTTTTTACCGTCTGCAGTAAGCTTCGGCTTTGCAACCACCTTGGCCTTGGGTTTAGGCTTTGGTCTTGCGATCGGTTTAGCAACGGGCTTTGGTTTCGGCGCGCTTTTAAGCTTACTAATCATGGCTTTTAAGCGCTCGATTTCCAGATCCCGCCTGGAGACATCTTTGCCGTGTCTGGCTTGCACGGATGCCAGTGATTTCTCAAGCTGAGCAACACGCTTCGCCTGAATGGTTTTTTCACTTAACTGCTTGCGTAATTCCGCCGCAGAGGCCTTCTGGCTGGCCACTTCTTTTTGCAGTTTGGATAACTCAGCCAGCTTACGCTTCGCATCTGTCAGGCTTGTCTGAAGAGACTGCTTACTTTTTTCGGTTTCAGTGTGACGACGCGCCATACTCGCCTCAAGCGTTTTAACAGACTTCTGAAGCCGCTGAAGTTCTTTCTCACGCTGACTGGCAAGTGATTGTGATTCTTTCACTTGTTTCCTGAGCGTCACCACATTTGATTGTTGAGTACCCACGTCTCGCTTCAGTGAAGACACTTGCTTGTCAAACAAGCCAAGCTTTTTATCTTTTGAAACTACTTCAGCCCGCAGTGCTTCTGCAACCTTCAAACGCTGTCGAAGCGCTTCAAGCTCCGAGACTCGCTTGCTTTCAGTCGCTTCAAACCTGGCCCGTGACTGCTCACTGGTTTTCCGCAGTTGCTCGAGATGCCTGCCGGATTCACTGGCGCTTCTTTTAGCCGTCGACAGTTCATCAGACCACTGAGCCTTTTCCGCTTTTTGTGCTTCACTCAAAGCTTTGAGTTCTGTTTCCCGCTTTTCAAGCCTTTGCTTCACCAGACTGAGTTCCTTCACCTGCTTTTGCAAAGCAGAGAGATCACTTGTCCAGGAAACCTTGGCGGCCTTCTGGGACTCTTGAAGGGTTTTATACTCCGCTTCACGCTTCTCAAGCTTTTGCTGCACGGCGCTCAAGGCCCGCACCTGCTTCTGCAATCCGGAAACGTCACCAGCCCACTTTGCATTGGATGCTTTCTGTGCATCCTGCAGCGCTTTGAATTCGGCCTCCCGCTTGGCAAGTTTCTGTCGCAGCGGATCGAGCTCCTTCACCTCTTTGCGTAACACAGAGACATCACGCGCCCACTTGACGTTTGATACTTTTTGGGCTTCCTGCAAGGCTTTTAGCTCTGATTCGCGTCTATCAAGCTTTTGTCTCAACGGAGCCAACTCTTTCACCTGCTTTTGCAAGGCTGACACGTCACCGGACCATTTGGCGTTGGTATTCTTTTGCGCCAGTTGCAGCGCCGCGAAGTCAGACTCACGATTCGCGAGCTTCTGCTGTAGTGGCTTAAGTTCTTTCACCTGTTTTTGCAAGGCGGACACATCACCGGACCATTTGGCGTTAGCATTCTTCTGAGCTTCCTGCAGCGCTGCGAACTCAGATTCGCGCTTGGCGAGCCTCTGCTGTAACGGTTCGAGCTCCGCTACCTGCTCTTCCAAAGCCGACACGTCACTGGACCATTTGGCGTTAACATTCTTCTGAGCTTCCTGCAGTGCCGCGAACTCAGACTCACGATTAGCGAGCTTCTGCTGTAACGGTTCAAGCTCCGCTACCCGCTTTTCCAAGGCCGATACGTCACCGGACCATTTGGCGTTAGCATTCTTCTGAGCTTCCTGTAGTGCCGCGAACTCAGACTCACGATTAGCAAGCTTCTGCTGCAACGGTTCAAGCTCCGCAACCTGCTTTTCCAAGGCCGACACGTCACCGGACCATTTGGCGTTAGCGTTCTTTTGCGCTTCCTGCAGTGCCACGAATTCAGACTCACGCTTGGCGAGCTGTTGGCGTAACGGTCCTAACTCTTCGACTTGCTTTTGCAAGGCAGACACATCACTCGACCATTTTGCGTTGGCGTTCTTCTGCGCTTCCTGAAGTGCCGCAAATTCTGACTCACGTTTGGTGAGTTTATGTTGCAACGGCTCCAACTCACGCACCTGCTTTTGCAAGACAGATACGTCATCGGCCCACTTGGCGTTAGAAGACTTTTGCGCTACCTGCAACGCGGCAAGCTCATTTTCACGCGTGCCCAGTTTCTGCTCCACAGCCTCAAGGGTCTTCACCTTGTTCTGTAGCATCGACAACTCTGTCGCCCACTTTGAACTCGCTGACTTGTGCTGTTCTTCAAGCGCTTTGTATTCACTCTCTCGAGCTGCCAGCTTTTGTTGCAACGGCTCCAGTTCGCCAATGCGCTTTCGCAACTCTGAAGTCTCCGCCCCCCACTTTGAGTTCGAGGACTTAAGTTGCTCTTCAAGTGACCTATATTCACTTTCCCGCGAAGCGAGTTTTTGTTGCAACGGCTCCAGCTCTTTCACTCGACTCTGCGATGCCGCCAATTCAGCAGCTGACTTCGAGATAGCTACGCGGTGTTGCTCTTCAAGCGCTTTGTTCTCGCTTTCTCGCGATGACAGTTTCTGCTGCAACGGCTCAAGTTCATCTACCCGATCCTGCAAGGCTGACAACTCAGCAGCCGACTTCGCAATAGCCGCTTGGTGCTGCGTCTGGAGCGTTCCATATTCACTCTCACGTGACGACAACTTCTGCTGCAGCGGCTCAAGCTCCTTCACCCGATTCTGAAGAGCAGACAACTCACTGGCAGATTTCGCAATAGCAGCCTTATGCTGCTCGTCCAACTTCCTGTATTCGCTTTCTTTCAACAGCAACTTCTGCTGCAGTGGCTCAAGCTCTTTCACTCGATTCTGCAAAGCAGATATTTCACTGGCCGCTTTACCACTGGCTGCTTTTTGTCGTTCATCAAGCGCTTTGTACTCACTTTCACGTGACGCCAGTTTCTGCTGCAGCGGCTCAAGTTCCTTCACTCGATTCTGCACCGCAGACAGCTCACTGGCAGACTTCGCGACAGCTGCTTTGTGCTGCTCCTCAAGCCTTCTGTATTCACTCTCACGTGAAGACAAGCTCTGCTTTAACGGTTCAATTTCTTTGACACGATTCTGTAAAGCAGACACTTCACTGGCCGCTTTGCCACTGGCCGCTTTTTGCTGCTCTTGCAGTGCTCTGTATTCACCTTCTTTTGCAGACAACTTCTGCTGCAATGGCTCGAGCTCTTTCACACGATTTTGCAGTGCAGATAACTCACTGGCAGATTTCGCGACAGCCGCTTTGTGCTGCTCTTCAAGCGCTCGATAGCCACTTTCACGTGAAGACAGCTTCTGCTGCAACGGTTCCAGTTCTTTAATTCTATTCTGCAATGCAGATACTTCACCGGCCGCCTTGGCAGTCGCGGCTTTCTGTTGCTCTTGCAGTGCTCTGTACTCAGCTTCTCGAGAGGTCAACTTGTGCTGCAATGGCTCAAGCTCTTTGATCCGGTTCTGCAAAGTTGATAGCTCAGAAGTGGATTTCGATACCGCTGACTTATAACGCTCATCCAACGCTTTAAATTCATTATCCCGTGAAGACAACTTCTGTTTCAACGGCTCCAACTCTTTAATGCGATTCTGCAGCGAAGCGGTTTCACCGGTCCATTTCGACGTCGCCTTTTTGTGTTGCTCCTCAAGTGCTCTCAGCTCATTTTCACGCGTCGATAATTTCTGCTTAAGTGGCTCAAGTTCCTTTATGCGATTCTGCAAAGAAGACTGTTCACTTGACCACTTTGCACTCGATGTTCTGTGCTGCTCTTCGAGTGCCTTATACTCATTGTCACGATTGCTGAGTCTCTGGCGTAAAGGCTCAAGCTCTTTGACCCGGCCTTCCAGCTTTTTCAGTTCACCATCAGAATGACTGAGGCGACTCTGCCTGTCGTCAATTGATTTCTTAAAACCAACAATTTCAGACTGAAAACCCTGAATCTGTCTTTTCTCGCCATCAAGCTCCGCAGTTAGCTTTTGTATTCTGGCGTTGGATTGCTCCTCAGTGATTTTTATTTTCTGTTGCAAAGACTCATAGCGTTTTTGAGCAGCAGATGATTCAGCGTTCAACTCGCCAAGCATGTTGTCCCGGTCTGCAATGTCTCTCTTAAGCGCATCAAGCTGCTTGATTTTAATTTCAAACTCGGCTATCCGCTTGTCACGCTGTGCCAGCAACTGTTTATGTTGCTCCTCTGCCGCATTGAGTTTACGTTGTAGCTCAGACTGTGAATCTGCCCTGAGCTTAACAATGTCGCCCTCTTTAGCTTTTAGCTTTTGCTCCGTGTCTTTAAAACGTTGCTGCCAGGGCTCAAGCTCTTTGACTCTTGCTTGATATTGGTTTTCTTTTGATTGTGCATCCTGCTTTAGCTTGCCAATCTCCGATTCAAGCTGAGCCGACTTCTTTTTATTAGCCTCAATTTCTGCCGTAACTGTAGCGAGTTTTTTATCTCGCTCGGCAACATCACCCCGTAAGGCTTCCAGGTTTTTTACCTCTGATTGCAGCTTCTGTATTTGCTTGTCACGTTCTGCCACCAGATTGCGAGAGCCCGATTCTGCCTCGGATGCTTTTTTACGTTGTGCGTCAAGTTCAGATTTGTGCTTCTCACCCGCCTGGCGCATCTCAACCTTAAGCTTCTCAAGGTCGTTACGGGTATCGTCAGCTTGCTTCTTAAATGGACGCAGACCATCAGCGTCAGCCTGTGACTTCTTTAATTCAATGCCATGTTGCTCACGAGCTTTTATCAGCGCCTGCTGTTCACTCTCGAGCCCCTGCAATTTTGACCTTAGTGACTTGATCTCATTGTCACGGTTGTCAAGATCGGACTTAAGCTTCTCGAGCGAGCTGATTTTCTTTCTCAGCTCATCAACTTCAGCATCACGCTTGTTTAATTTTTCCGTGTACTGTTTTTGTTCAGTATCGTATTTGGATTGCAGATCAGCGAGTTGTCTTTTGTCTTTCTCACCAGTCGACCTCAGCTCTGTCTGCAAGGCCGTAAACTTCATTTCGCTTTCCCGCACTTTGGCCTGAAGCGGGGTAAGTTCAGTCACGCGAGCACGCAATGAATTCGCCTCTGTGACCTGTCCGTCCAACTCGTTCTTCAGGCGCTTGGACTCAGCCTCATGCTTTTTGAGGTCATCCAGTTGCTTGCTAAAAGAAACAATCTTCTGCTCCTTAGCCGACACTTCGCTGAGCGTTGCAGCATGAGTCTTCCTGGCGGAATCCAATTCCTTGTTGAGATCAACCACTTTCTTGTCGAGCTCAGACTTCTTTTGCCTAATCTGTTCAAGCTCTTTTAGCGACTGCTTAAGTGTTACCACTTCTGCTTCTGATTTTTTGACATCAGCTCGAGCAGCCACCAGGGCTTTTTCAGCCTGCGCAAGCTCTGCGTCTTTCTTGCTTAGCTCTGCCTCTTTGCCGGTTACCTGGGATCGAAAGCGACCTACATCAGCAGTGACCGTGGCGACTTTGTTTTCATTTTCTTTGACCGCTTTGCGCAACGGTACAATTTGATCGTCCCGCTCTTTGATCTGCTTTTGTAAATCACTGGTCTGGCCTTCTAACAGCTCAATGCGATCGCGCTGCTCAATAATCACACCTTCATATTTCTTCGACGACTCCTCGGTGGTTCGGGTGAACTGCGCCAGGCGATTTTCCATTTCGCTCATTTCTGCTCTTGTTTTATCAAGGTCTGCAGCGGAGCCTTTGAACCGGGTGATGTTCGAATCACGCTCTTTGAGATCAATCTCCAACGCACCGACCTGCTCCCGGAACCTGTTGGCATCTAGCTCAAGCTTGGCTTTCACCTTACTTTGCTGCTCAAGATCTGCCTTCAGAGTGTTTATCTGGGTATCTCTTGCGGTCACCTGTGTACGCAGTTCCTCGAGGCGAGTCCCAAGTTGGTCGTATTCCTTGTTGCGTGACTCAAGCGTAGCGTTGAATTCCTTAATTCGGCTTTGGCCTGCCCTTTCAAGCTCAGAGATCTTTCTCTTATAGCTGTCTATCTCGACCTGACTCGCACCATCCGGCTCGTTGTCTATTTCCGCTCGCAGGGTGGCCAAGTCGGTTTCACGACCGGAAATCTTCCGATCGTATTCACGCCTTGCATCATCAAATTGCTGTTGCTGTTTTTCCAGCCGCTTGCGCAAATCAGAAATAATTGATTCCTGCTGCTCGGCACGACGACGCAATGGCACGATATCACTGTCGACAACAACCGGCTTGGGCTTTGTTTTCAGCAGTGAAAGTTGCTTATTTGATTCCTGACGAGCGAGTTCCGCCTGCTGCTGTTGCAGCGCAAGACGCTTGCGAAGATCGGTGATGATAGATTCCTGCTGCTCCGTGCGGCGACGCAGTGGTGCAATCTCTTGATCAACCTGCGGCTTGGCCTGCGATACCAGGGAGAGCTTTCTTTCTGCCTCACCCCACCCTGCCAATGCACGGACCTTTTCGTAAGCTTCGTCTTCAATGCTGGATTTCAACTGCCGCTCACGAACGCTGGTGAGTCCGGTCGTCGCAGGTGCACTTGATCGCGCACCCTCTGAGGCAATCAAATCGCGTACTTTTCGCTGCAGCTCATTGACCTGGCTGTTCTTCTGATCCAGCAACTTCTGATACTGATTTATGTCCTTCGCCGACGTGGATGGCGCTTTTACCGGTGCAGCGTAGGAATACTGCAACTGACGATCACGTTCGCCCAATGCCGCCAGCGCCTGAATCTTCGCATAGGCTTCATCATCCAGCGCACGTTTCAGTTTGTCTTCCCGATCATTGGATACCCGGGTATCGGATACATTAGCGTTTCGCTGGCCACCGCTACTCTGTGGCGCCTTCACTCGCAACGAGGCGCTATTGCCACGTATGTCTTTGGCCGCTACCGAATATTTGCCCGGTTGACCAATAGGGGGCCGGTGAGTTGTACTGCGCTCAGCTGACCCAGACCTCGAAGTCGGGCGCTTCGCGCCTGAACCGATAGTTGGTCGAACGATAGCCGGTCGACTGACGGCAGGCCCGGTTACTGTGGTGGTGCGAGATCCAGACTCTGCACTGCCAGCCGTGCGTTGACCACCAACGATACCCTGGTGGGTTCCGGCGTGCTCGGCGTGCGCCTGCCCACGATGGGATTGATTAGCGTCGTTGGCCAATCGCTGGTTTGATCGGCCGCGTCCTGCGTGGCGCAAATCAGATCGAAGACGATCGATTTCCCGATCGCGGTTTTGCAACGCCCCCTCGTAGTGATTACGATTCCGGGCCAATGCCCTGGACCTGAGAAACTGACTGATAAGCCAGCCGATCAACAATCCGATCAAGCTTGCAACGAGTAGTGAGAATCCAATTTCACCAATCAGATATTTCATGTAACTTGCCCCTCTCTAAACTAGAACGCTTGCCAGATCCGGGTACCATCTCACTGCCTAACCAGTTACAGCGAGTCGCACAACACGAGCTTGAACCTAGCAACAATCACCTTACCTTTATACATCACCGCCATAACTTGCGCACGGGTAATTTTTTGTTACAGGTGAACGATTATTCGAGTTACGGATGCAATTGCAGGTCCGACAAGCGACGCGGAACAGCTGACTTCGCTACAAGCGACAAATATAGAGTGTCGTAATGTTAAATAACGAATGTGCCTACTGTGACTAACGCTACGGGTAACTCCACGGATACATACCAGGATGCTACGCATCGCTTAGTTTAAGGCATCTACGTTAAACGATAAAATTGTTATAGCGATTTTTTAACCCGTCATACTGAGGTTATATTATGTTATCCGGTAGAGTTTAAATGGCTTTAAACAATGCGACGGGATTGTAGTAAACACAAATCAACAGCTGATCAGACGCCCTAATTGGAAACATTCTAAAAGAAATATTAATGTTGATAAAATCAAAATCATCAACTCTCCGATAGCAACACCTTCACTACTTCAACAGCTGTTGCACTTCACCAATGCGGACTATCTTCGGCACCAGATCGCCAAGACTGCCGTCCCGCTCTGCGTCATTTAAAATAACTGTTTGCGCCAACTCGGCTTGGTGGCGCTGCGTAAAACTACCATGCAACAAAAGCCATTGGGCGTCAGCACCGACCGCTTTTTCGGTTCGACGCTTAAATTTCTCAGCGACGGCGTCCAGTGCCAACTCAGTTTTTGCCACCGTGAGTTTTATCGTGTAATTTTCGCTGTTTTGTGCCATCAACCAACGGTTCACTTCGACCTGATCACTGAAAGATTTGCTCTTCTCTGATCGTGATTCGCCCAACGCCATCGGTGGCGCGGCAAGCGCGACAGTATTCTCCGCACTGGCAGTCTGCTTGTGCATTTGGCGAGGCGCTTGCTTGGTCGAAACTTCCCGATCACGATAACGCTCTGCCCGAATATCGTCACCCTCAGCCTCTCCCATGGCATCCGAATCTGCAGTGACGACATCAGCTGAAGGTTGCAGCGCAATCTCCTCAGACAATATCTCAGTGGATGATGCAGCGGTGGCAGCCATTGTTTCTGCACTGATAGACGACACTGCGTCTTCGCTTGCTTCAGCCACTGTTGATTCGCTCTTTTGAACAATGAAAAGATCAGAAGCGTTTGCCGTATCTGCAACTTCACTCTCGCTCACAACGTCAGCGCTGGCCTCAAGACCTTGGAAAGTGTGGTCGGCAGCAACCGACAGCGCCACTTTCTCTTCCCGGCTTGCTTGCGTCTCTAGTTGTGCGATATCGCTGATTGTAGGGGCCCGGCTGTGCCAACCAGCTTGCATCGCTACGCCCAAACCAATGCCAACCGTGCAAACAGATGCCAACGCCAAGCCCGGTTTCCACGACAACAATGATCGCCGCTTTTCTGCTTCAATTGGGTCTGCTTCAATTGTGCGTCCAGCGCTCACCCGTGCTGCTTCATGGGCTGACTGAAGAATTTTAGCATCCAGACGAGCCGGTGATCTGAGCCTCGGAGCGTCCCGATATATCTTTTCAAGCTCACTCATGCCTTTAACTCCATTCGATCCTGAGTCGCTGATCTGGCGTATCGAAGCCTGCTTTTTACCGTCTCGTTTCCCACTCCGGTGATCTGGGCAATCTCGGTGTAAGTAAATCCTTCCTGCTGAAGCACGAATGTGACTCTCTGTTCTTCCGGCAGTTCAGCCAGCGCAGCAAGCAGCTGGTGGAAAAGCACGCGATCTTCACTGTCAAGCTGATTGGCACTGAATTGCTCATTGGTGGTATCGAGCTCATCTGTTCGCTGATTGACTTTGCGGCGGTAGAAATCAGCCACTTTATTGCTCGCAATGCGATACAGCCAGGTTCGAAATGCTGCAGCACCCGGTTCGAATTCAGCCGCCTTATCTATCACAGCCATCCACACATCCTGGGTAATTTCTTCCGCCGCCGCAGGCTGCGCAAGGCTCCGGGATATAAAATTGAACAAACCCTCCTTGTGACGGGAGTAAAGCTCATCAAATGCGGCTGAGTCGCCAGCAGCATACGCCCGCAGCAACTTCACATCAGAGGCTGCCTTCGATGAACGCGGGAAACTGAACAGCGTCACACGAGTTGCTTGCTTTGAAACATCACCAAATACCACGCTTTAACAATAAATTCGGCCTCACTTTACACTCACCTACCTGTTTATCGCAGCAGAAACGAAAGTGGGGTTAATCGCATCGAGTGCTGATTCGATTCGACTTTGCCAGCTCTGCGCCACCTACGCATAAGCTCACCCGGGAAAACCCGACGCGTAAGTCCACACGGGGAAACCCGACGCGTAAGCCCACTCAGGAAAACTCCGACGCGTAAGCCTACTCAGGAAGCCCGACGCGTAAGCGAGTGGATCAAATCCAGCACGTCCACACATGAGACTCCACCCGCCACTCCGATCATACATACTCAAAAACAAACTCTCGCCGAAGGTAAACCCGCCAGCGTCAGCGAGGGATATCGAGCGCGTCATGCTGTTCAAGTCGCTCAGAAGCACTCAAGTCGCCCAAGTCGCCCAAGCTGCCCGCCGGATACAAATGTCAGTTCCGTGCAGGCAAAAAAAGAGCCGCGTAAGCGGCTCTTTTCTTAACAACAGACCCGGAAGTCTAGCGGGTAACCCGAAACTCATCGAGAGTAAAGGTACCGTTACCCCAGAATGTTTCAGTCCCGATCTCAATAGCGCCCATGCAGGTATTGCCTACAGACCACACACCATGCTGAGGGCCCTGGAAGCGAGTCCAGTCAACAAATTCTTTCCAATCAAGCCAGCCTTCATTTGATGGAGTTTGCTCAACAAATGCCACATAGCCCCACGTCAACGCCGGATTAATGTACACATCCCACCGTTTACCGTCGATAGTCGCTTCAGTCACCTTGGTACCCGGGGTTTTAATCACAGGCTTGTTGACCCAGATCATCATCTCAAAGTGCTTGTTCCATTCTTCAGCTTCACAGCTGGTGTGGAAGAAAGACTCAAGTGCCACGTTTCGTTCTGCATTGCCTGTTTCACGATATTTATAGCGAACTTTGTAGTTCGGCATATTATTGACGTTCACCGGCAAACCGAGCTTGGCAGGTGTGCCAGACTGGGAATTACTAGTTTTGCGACCGTAGTAGACCTGCGGGTAACTCTTCACCGAGTATTCATTACCTTCGTTCTTTGCCAGCCAGTTGTAGTCCCACTTGGCAACGTAATTACCACGGCTGCCACCGAGCTCAATACACTGTGACCAGCGATCAGAGTAAACATCACTGAAGTTCCACGTGTTGTTCTGCAATACGTAGTCGTCAAATGCGATTTCTGCCCACGGTTGACACCAACGAGTGTTTAACAATGGATTTTGAGCAGTTGCTGTACGACCAGAGACCACTCGACAGCTGCGGTCATTCTCGTAACCAAAGCCATCACCATTGCCATCGCTTGCATCAGTCAGGCAGATGGGTGTGCCATTGGTATAACCAATCGCGCTGACGGCTACCGGTGGTGGCGCTGCAATCACACTATTGGTGTTACGGTTGGGCCGAACACTGCCCCATTGGCAGGATGCGCCAAACTCAAAACCCCACCCGTTGCCATTGTCTTCTGCATTGGCGGAACACTGAGCTGCACCACCAGAGTTGGACGATTGCGTATTTGAGGCTTGAGTGTTCGTGGCTTGCGACGAAGTAGAAGATCCGCCGGTGTAGCGACAGCTTCTATTGTTTTCCCAACCCCAGCCATCACCATTGTCAATGGCGGCGCTGCTGCACCCTGGCGCAGCAGAACCAGAAGTTGAACCAGAAGTTGATGCAGCCTGTTGAGTAGCTTGTTGAGTAGCAGCGAACCGGCAGCTACGATTATTCTCCCAGCCCCAACCATTACCACTATTGATGGCGGAGGCGCTACATACAGGATTGCCAGCAGTATAAATACAGGATTTGCCGTTCTCAAACCCCCAGCCACCGGTGCCAATGGTTGCAGAAGATGAGCACGGTGGGTGCCCTGTAGGCATTGTGCAAGACTGAGAGTTCTCATACCCCCAGCCATCACCGTCCAGATCGCTCACCGCGCTGCTGCACACGGGAGCGGCCAGAGTCATTGGAGAGTAGAAAGTTGAGAGCGCAAACAGCAGCGGTAATGTAAAAACTTTGCGTGACATAGATTTTAAAGTTGTTCGGTTAATAACCAAAGTACCAGGATCCAAATTTGGCTGGAAAAACCAGCGTTAAACACAATGCGCGGTCAACAACACGACAGAGCGAGGCGGCGGACGCCACACTCAAAACCGCACGATGGAATGCAAAATATTATAAATTACCCACTCACATGTCAGATTAAACAACGGAAACAAACATCTAAGGAAGCTAACAAACCACATGAACTTCGCGTGTTAGGAACTTGATTCCAGCCGCTTCACTGCTATGCATTACCTTCCAGATAATTTTGTTTTTTAATCTGATTCTTCCTGGAATCAAAACTTCCGAAATTAAAGAATAGTAGTCAATCAGCGAAGTTGAAGCAGAAACCGTACAGTCTTCGCATGAGAAGCCTGTCCTGGAAGGTTATTTTCGGAGGGAGTGGCACACACAACTCATTGTTTTTATTATTTATTGTGTGGCATTACAGGTTAACACTCCTGTAACATTCTCACTCTCTGAGCCGCGTGCGCAGCCGCTGCAACCGTTAGAAAGTGCAATCTAGCACTATTGGATTAGTTGAAGGTGCCAATAGCCCGGCATTGCACCTGCACTGACTATTGGCATCAGCACCTCTGGCTGAGGTGGATGTCAGGTATGCATGACCCGATAAGGACTGCTTTAATTAAGAGCTACTTTAATTTCTTGTACCGAACCCTCTTGGGCTGATCATCTCCGCCAGTTCGGCGCTTAAAATCCTCCTGGTATTCGGTGTAATTTCCAGCAAAAAATTCAACGTGGGAATCTCCCTCATAGGCCAGAATATGAGTCGCAATGCGGTCAAGAAACCAACGATCATGCGAGATCACAATGGCTGAACCGGGGAAATCTAGTAATGCCTCTTCGAGTGCTCGTAATGTTTCGACGTCAAGATCATTAGATGGCTCATCTAGTAAGAGTACGTTCGCTCCTTGCTTAAGAGTCCACGCCAGCTGCAGCCGCCCTCTTTCACCACCTGATAAGTCGCCCACTTTCTTTTGCTGATCGCCACCTTTGAAATTAAAACGCCCGAGATACGCCCGCGAAGGCATCTCGTAATCACCCACCACCAGGTTGTCATGTCCACCTGAAATCAACTCCCAGACTGTCTTTTCGCCATCCAGTTCATCACGGCTTTGATCAACCCAGGCAATCTCGACGGTTTCTCCACGCTCGATCGTGCCACTGTCCGGCTGCTCGGTTCCCATAATCATTCTTAATAACGTTGATTTACCCGCACCATTGCCTCCGACCACCCCCACAATCGCGCCCTGTGGCAGAGAGAAGCTTAAATCTTCGATCAACACTCGATCATCAAACGCTTTGCTGACGTTTTTAAAATCGAGCACTTTTTCGCCTAATCGCTGCCCCTTCGGAATGTAGATTTCGTTGGTTTCGCTGCGTTTTTGAAATTCCTTTGACTGCATTTCTTCAAAGCGAGCCAACCGGGCCTTGGACTTTGATTGCCGTCCTTTTGCTCCCTGGCGAACCCACTCAAGCTCGGCTTTCATCGCCTTGGCATGCGATGATTCTTGTTTAGACTCTTGCTCGAATCGGTCAGCTTTCGCCCCCAACCAGCCTGAATAGTTGCCTTCAAAGGGAATGCCACGGCCCCGATCCAGCTCGAGAATCCAGCCCGCAACATTGTCTAAAAAGTATCTATCGTGGGTGATCGCGACAACAGTGCCGTCAAAGTCGTGCAGAAAACGTTCGAGCCACGCGACCGATTCAGCGTCAAGGTGGTTGGTCGGCTCGTCTAACAACAACATGTCCGGCGCGGCAAGTAACAGTTGGCAGAGCGCAACGCGACGTTTCTCACCACCGGAAAGGTTGCCTATTTTTGCGTCCCACGCTGGAAGCCGCAAGGCATCGGCCGCCACTTCAAGCTGGCGCTCCAGATTGTGCCCATCACTGGCCTGCAGGATCGCTTCAAGTTTGGCTTGTTCTGCCGCCAAAGCATCAAAGTCAGCATCGGGCTCAGCGTAAGCCGCGTAAACTTCATCGAGACGAGCTTGCACAGATTTGAGCTCATCGACAGATTCCTCCACCGCTTCACGAACCGTTTGGTTCGGGTCCAATTGCGGTTCCTGCGGAAGGTACCCGACATTAATATCCGGCATCGGACGGGCTTCCCCGTCTATTTCGGTATCCAGCCCCGCCATGATTTTGAGCAGCGTAGATTTTCCCGCACCATTCAAGCCGAGCACACCGATTTTGGCACCTGGGAAAAAGGACAGAGAAATATCCTTTAATATTTCACGTTTGGGCGGCACAACTTTGCTCACCCGGTTCATTGTGTAGACGTATTGAGCCATAATAGATCAGATGTGAGTAATGAATACCAAAATAACACAGCACGCCAAAGGAGACTACGGGTATAGTTCGCTGGTTTTTTTTTGCGACAAGATATCGGTTTTACTTGGTAGTGATTTAACTTAAATTGCAATGCGCACATCAGGCCTGGTGCCTGTACCTAATGGCAAAGCTTCTAACTCTACAAAAATACAGGATCAGTCAATGACAACGGTGAATTACCTACAACACGGGAAGCTCAGTATTGCAGCACCTTTGCACAAAATGGTGAGCGATCAAATTTGCCCGGGCACTGACGTCACGGCAGAACATTTTTTCTCTGAGCTGGAAAAAATCATAGCCGATTTCAGCCCGCGCATTAAAGATCACCTCGCGACACGTGATAAAATACAAGATGGCATCGATCAGTGGCACAAAGACAATAAGGCCTTTGACGCCGACACGTACAAAAGCTATTTGCAGTCGGTTAACTATCTGGAACCGGTGGTGCCTGCTTTCGAAATAAGTACTGAAAACGTTGACCCGGAAATCGCCACCATCGCCGGCGCTCAGTTAGTGGTACCACTGGATAACGCACGCTTTGTTTTGAACGCTGCCAATGCTCGCTGGGGAAGCCTGTACGACGCATTGTATGGCACCGATGCTATTCCAGAAGACGACGGAGCAACTCGGGCCGGTGGATACAATCCGGTGCGCGGCGCTAAAGTAGTGGCTTACACCAAAGCTTTTCTTGACGAGCACTTTCCGCTGAAAAGCGGCTCTCATGCCAACGTAACGTCCTACAAAATAGACAACGGAACACTTGCAATAGAACTCGGATCTGAATCCACCACATTAAAAGATCAGCAACAATTTAGAGCCTATGTCGGCGATACCACAGCGCCATCTAAAATACTCCTTTGTAAAAACAAGCTTCACCTTGAAATGGTATTTGACGCCACACACCCGATTGGCAAAACTGATGCAGCCAACCTGGCAGACGTACAACTCGAATCCGCAATTAGCACCATAATGGATTGCGAAGATTCTGTCGCATCTGTTGATGTGGAGGACAAGTGCCAGGTCTACGCCAACTGGCTCGGACTCATGCAGGGCACATTGAACTGTTCATTTGAGAAAGGTGGCAAAACGGTAGACCGTAAACTGTCCCCGGACCGTAACTATACCGCTGCAGATGGAAGCACACTCACGTTGCCCGGTCGAAGTGTTCTATTGGTCCGCAATGTCGGCACACAGTGCGAAATTGATGCGGTCAAATACAATGACGCCCCTGTACCTGAAACGCTGATTGACGCGATGGTTACCTCACTGTGTGCGAAACACGATCTTATCGGCAACAACAATAACTTTAACAATTCACGCCATGGCTCAGTGTTCATTGTAAAACCCAAGATGCATGGTTCAGACGAAGTCGCGCTTGCGGTTGAGCTGTTTGACCGCGTAGAGAAGGCCCTCTCGCTTAAAAAGAACGCCTTGAAGATGGGCATCATGGACGAAGAGCGACGTACCACCGTTAACCTTAAAAACTGCATTAATGCTGCGCGCGAACGCGTGGTGTTTATCAACACCGGCTTTCTGGATCGCACCGGCGATGACATACACACTTGCATGGAGGCAGGCGCTATGCTGCCGAAAGCCGAAATCAAACAAGCCACCTGGTTAATGGCTTATGAAGACAAC
>CALGJU010000117.1 GCA_937928685.1 uncultured Granulosicoccaceae bacterium | reverse complement strand
TTTCAATTCCAAGTACTTTCACGTTGCGTTATAACCAGTTAAACCTATAGTGATGTGGGTCGATTACTTGCTTGTACGCCATAAACCCTTATAATCCGCGGGCTCAGCGGCAATATTTTGCCTATTCTCGCTTGATTTGGCCCAACAACCAAATACAACTACTTAATTAGAGACGTTTTTCCACTATGCCGATAGTCCGTGTAAAAGAAAATGAGCCGTTTGAAATCGCCCTGCGCCGCTTTAAGCGCTCCTGCGAAAAAGCCGGTGTGTTAACTGAAACTCGCCGCCGCGAATACTACGAAAAACCAACGACAGAGCGAAAGCGTAAAGCTGCTGCCGCTGTAAAGCGCCACCAGAAAAAACTTTCTAAAGAGATCTCACGCAGAGTACGAATGTACTAGCAGGTTCGTTGAACCAACCCACATCTGAGATCTACCTACGTGTCTGAGATTAAAAATACAGTTCTAGCGGACATTAAGACGTGCATGAAAAGCGGTGATAAAACCCGCTTGGGTGTTCTGCGGCTTATCTCATCTGCGGTTAAACAGCGTGAAGTCGATGAGCGCGTCGAGACAGATGACGCTGCAATGCTCGTTATCCTGGATAAAATGGCCAAACAGCGCCGTGAATCCATAGAGCAATACACCGCAGCTAAGCGCACCGATCTGGCCGACGTAGAGGTAGCAGAACTTGACATCATCAAGAGCTACTTGCCACAGCAACTGTCTGACAGCGAGATAGCGACAGCCATTGACGAAGCAGTCTCGGCAACCGATGCAAGTTCTGTCAAGGACATGGGAAAAGTCATGGGCATTCTTAAGCCCAAATTACAGGGCAGAGCAGACATGTCTGCAGTCAGTTCTCTGGTAAAATCCCGACTCGGATAACACTCTTCTATCTCGAAAACCTCGTTTCGAGATTGGTTGTGCACGCCCCCGCTAACACAGCCTTACCAAAGACGGCAAAAACACCATGGGAAATGTCTTTCAATTTCTGGATTCTCCACGGCAAGATCCGGAAAAAAAACCAGTCGAAGAACGCGTCGTCAAATTTGGTGAGATTTACGGTCAGTTCGACCCTGAAGTTGCCTCCATACAGTCTGAACGCTGCCTCGAGTGCGGCAATCCCTACTGTGAATGGAAATGCCCGGTCCACAACTACATTCCTAACTGGCTGAAACTGGTTGCCGAAGGCAATCTTTTTGAAGCGGCAGAGATGAGTCATCGCACCAACTCACTTCCGGAAATGTGTGGTCGTGTTTGCCCACAGGACCGCCTTTGTGAAGGAGCCTGTACGTTAAACGACGGTTTTGGTGCTGTCACCATCGGATCAATAGAAAAGTACATTACCGATGAAGCACTGAAACAAGGGTGGCGGCCTGACATGTCAAACGTCACCGCCACTGGTAAAAAAGTCGCTGTGATTGGTGCGGGACCCGCCGGGCTCTCGTGCGCTGATGTACTGGTTCGCAACGGCGTCGCGCCAGTGGTGTTTGACAAGTACAGCGAAATTGGCGGCTTACTCACATTCGGCATCCCTCCTTTCAAACTTGAAAAAGAAGTGGTGTTCACACGTCGTCAAATCATGGAAGAGATGGGAGTAACTTTTAAGCTGGGTGTTGACGTTGGCACTGATATCACGATCGACGACTTACTCAAAGAATACGATGCGATCTTTCTCGGCATGGGTACCTACACCTCTATGCGCGGTGGATTTCCCGGTGAAGACCTTCCCGGGGTCTACGACGCCCTGCCTTACCTGATCTCTAACGTCAATCAGCAAGAGCAGTGGCCAACAGACTCTGACTTCATCGATTTAAGTAACCAAAAAGTAGTCGTGCTCGGCGGCGGCGATACCGCGATGGATTGCAACAGAACAGCAATTAGACAGGGCGCAACGCAAGTCAGCTGCGCCTACCGTCGCGACGAAATCAACATGCCCGGCTCTCGACGTGAAGTAAAAAACGCCAAAGAAGAAGGCGTTAAGTTTTTATGGAACAGACAACCGATAGAAATCATCGGTGATGACAAAGTGACCGGCGTAAAAGTTGTGACGACCCAGCTGGGTGAGCCAGATGCCCGTGGGCGCCGATCACCGCAAGCGGTACCGGGAACTGAAGAAATTCTTCCAGCAGATGCCGTCTTAATCGCTTTTGGATTCAGACCCAGTCCCGCCACTTGGTTCAAAGACCATTCAATTGAAATAGATCAATCCGGATTAGTTATCGCACCGGAAAAAGGCACTCATAAACACCAGACCACCAACCCGAAAATATTCGCTGGAGGTGATATGGTCAGAGGCTCCGATTTAGTTGTTACCGCTGTATTTGAAGGACGCAATGCCGCCGATGGCATTGTGGACTTCTTGGGCGTCTAAATACCGAGATGCTCTGTTAAAAATTCATGAACTGAATGCCGCTGCAAAAGCGGCAAAAAACAATCAGCTATGACAGCTGCTTTAAGCATTTCAAAATTCCGGGCACACCATGCACTCCATCAGAAACACCCGATTCCTTCGAGCGTTAAACAACCAACCCAACGATCGCACGCCGATCTGGATCATGCGCCAGGCAGGACGCTATCTACCGGAGTACCGTGAAGTACGCGCGAAAGCTGGCGACTTCATGACTTTGGCGGGAACACCCGAGCTCGCCTGCGAAGTGACACTTCAACCTATCAAACGCTTTCGACTCGATGCAGCGATCATTTTTTCTGACATCCTGACCGTGCCTGATGCCATGGGTCTTGGCTTGTACTTCGCAGAAGGCGAAGGGCCAAAATTTAAAAACCCGACGCGTACACCAAAAGATATCGACGCATTACATACTCCAGACCCGGAGACCGATCTGCGCTATGTAATGGATGCTATTCGCCTGACCCGTTCTGAACTCAACGACAGTGTTCCACTCATCGGGTTTTGCGGAAGCCCATGGACGGTGGCCACTTATATGATCGAAGGCAGCGGCAGCAAAGAGTATGTCCACACTAAAAAGCTGATGTACGGTGATGATGCGGCGCTGCACAACCTGCTTAACAAGGTGGCTGAAGCCTCAATCAACTATCTCAGAGCTCAAGCTGAGGCAGGTGCACAAGCACTGATGGTATTTGATACCTGGGGCGGCATTCTCACCCCAATGGCTTACCACAACTTTTCGTTGCGTTATATGAATGAAATAGTGCATGCATTACAACAATCTCATCCGACTATTCCCGTCACGTTGTTCACTAAAAACGGGGGCATGTGGTTGCCCGATATCGCCCACACAGGCTGCGCGGGTGTAGGTGTCGACTGGACCATTGATCTGCGCGATGCGCGCGCGCTAACACAGGACAAAGTCACCCTTCAGGGCAATCTTGATCCAGGGGTTTTGTACGGTTCAAAAGCCAAGATCAAAGAAGAGGTATTACGCGTGTTAGAAAGCTACGGTGAGGGAGACCGGCATATTTTTAATCTCGGTCACGGCATTCACCAGCATATTGATCCGGACAATGTAGAGTTCATGATTGAAACCGTCCATGAACTCAGCCCATCGTTTCACACCAACAAGCCTGAAGAATAAACAGCTGGCCAGCTTTATGTATTGAGTTCAGTCTATTGAGCTCAATCACGTTAATACTGCTAGAACAACTGGTCCACTTTCTTCTTTTGGGTTGTCGCTTTAATTCTGGGTTGGACAACCGGGGCGGGGTTTACCACCGTTTCACTAATAATAGACTGTGAGTTATTGGTTCCGGATTCCACCACTGCATTCACCGACTCTCTGACCACCGGTTTTTTAATATTCATCATCGGCTCGGCGTATTCTGTGGGAATATTTTCTTCCCTGAAGTATTCAAAAAAGGAGCCTTCCGCACCGGGCGTCGCCAGCTTACCTGTCTTGCGGTCTATCCTTACTGTCGCCAATCCTTCGGGTTGCAGCTCACTGTCCTCAGGAACACCATTTAATCCCGTACGCATATAGTCGATCCACATAGGCAACGCCGCAGCACCACCACTCTCTTTTGGCCCCAGCGATCGTTGTTCATCATATCCAACCCATGCCGTAGCGACCAACTGACTATTAAAGCCAGTAAACCATGCATCATAAAGATCATTGGTGGTACCCGTCTTACCAGCGATATCACCCCTGCCAAGTTCACGCGCTCTTTTGGCGGTGCCGCGCGAAATAACTTCACGCATAATTGAGCGCATAATAAAAGCGTTACGCTCTTCGATCACTCGTGGCGCTGCAATGATCAAAGGTGCGGTCGGAATACCCGGAGCATTTTCAGTCGCGGCCGCGGCAACAACCGGCAGCGCGGTATCGTCGTCTATATCCGTAGCAATCACCGCAACATCCTCAATCACTGCAGCGCCGCCGTTTTGCTTTTCAAGCTCAGCGCAGCGATCAGTGGTCTCGCAGTATTGCACCGCTGCCGCTTGATAAACGATCTTTCCAGCGCTATCGACTATTTTTTCTATAAATCGTGGCTGCATGGAATACCCGCCATTGGCAAACGTTGTGTAGGCGCTTGCCAGCTGCAGCGGCGTCATGTCTCCGCTGCCGAGTGCCAATGAAAGGTTTCTTGGCAGACTTCTGGTTTCAAAGTTAAATCGCTTCGCGTAGCGCACAGCTCTGGCAATACCGAGCTCTTGCAACACTCTTATAGATACCAGGTTGCGCGACTTCACCAACGCTTCACGCAGGCGTGTGGGCCCGAAAAAACGGCCTGAGTAATTTTGCGGTCTCCATTCATCTTCAAGCACGGTATCTTCCA